>PWMW01000394.1 GCA_003559095.1 Clostridiales bacterium
GACTTCCCTTCCAGCAGCCGGTGCTCCAGCCAGTGCTGCGCCTTGGTTCGGCGAATGGTCACTTACATCCTTGGTACGTCCAGGATAGGGGCTTCTGGTCACAGGTGGGGATGCGCGTGGAGCAAGGATATTGGGACATGCATATCCTGCTCAATGATGGGTACCATGGTTTTGACATTAGTGTTCGTCGCAAACAGCTGACAACACAGTGGGACGGCACGTTGGTTATGGGTGTCCGGGGCGGCGAGCCGTGGCTGGCGGCGGGAGCGGAGCTGCGCAGTGAGCAGAGCCGCGTCCAGACGGGATGGGGTTGGAGCCCCGAGCATGGCTTGTCTCCCTTCTTACGAGCCGGGACTGCGGTGCCGGGGTTCACTGGTGAGTTTTTGGCCCTGTGGTCGGACCAAGGGTTGCGGGGCTTTGCTGGTGTGGAAGTCGACACTTGGGCGGGCGATGTGCGCTTCGGCGGTTATGCTGTGGCAAACGTTGGTCAGTGGTCCTATGGGCCGAAACGTTATCGGGGAACGGCTCCTGCGCAGCCGCCGCCTTGGCAGTATGGCGCCGAAGTGGGCTGGCGTTGGAACACCGTGCAGACGCAGGAACTGCTGAACGTCGTTCGGTTCGCCGGCGTGGAACTTTTTGCCTTTGCTGATGGCATGGCCGGTTGCGGTGATGCCTGGAGTGTGGGCCTGGGAACCCAACTGGAGCTAAACTTGCTCGGGCTCAAGCCGGCCCAGTTCTCGGCGTGGACCGCTTATGATCTGCAAGCAAAAAGGCCCACAGTGGGTTGGACTGTGAGCCTCTCGTTCTAAAGCCTGCCAGAGGCCACCTGTGCAGAAAACGGCGGCGACGGCTGCCAGACAACGGCTTGGCAGGTGCTGATCATTCTGCTGGTCATTCTGCTGGCCCTACTGCTGGTCATTCCGGCGATTATTCTACGGTCAGGACAACTTTCAATGTGTCCTGCGGCGCCTGCTGCAGCCGCTGAAAAGCCTCGTCCACTTTGGGTAAGGGATAGCGGTGCGTGATCAGCTCTTTAAGATAACTGGGATTGCGGCTGAGCAGACGAATGGCTTCCTCGTAATCACTGTCTGTGTACATCAAGGTGCCCAGCAGTGTCAGCTCTTTGTCTTGAACCAATCCCATCTTGACGGGCACATCTTCCTCAAAGACACCCAAAACTCCGATTTCACCACCCTTTTCTGTGGCAAGAATACTTTGGTTCATGGTATCGGCGATGCCCACGCATTCAAAGGATGTGTGGATAGGTCCGGCAATGGCGTCAGCGGGACCCTGCAGCTTGGTCGCTCCCAGTTTTTCGGCCAGCTGCAGACGGGATGTTTGGGGGTCCACGGCGGTGATACTGGCAGCACCGTAGTTTTTCAAAACATACAGGGTCATGAGCCCAATGGTTCCGCAGCCTAGGACCAAGGTGTTGGCCCCACTTATGCGGCGGGCTCGCCGCACAGCATGGACGGCCACAGCCAATGGTTCCACCAACGTTCCCAGATCCCAATCCAATGCTTCCGGAAGCACAAAAACGCGGTTCTTCGGGGCCAATACGTACTCGGCGAAGGCGCCGGGCGCTTGGCAGCCGATGACTCGCAAGGTTTGGCAGATGTTGAAGCGGCCTTCGCGACACTGGGGACAGTGGCCGCACGTCAGGGAGGGCAGTACTGTTACACGCTGTCCCACCAGCTCTTGGCTGCCATCGCCCGCCTGTTCTACGATGCCTACGAACTCGTGGCCAGGAACGATGGGACAGGAAATGAAGGGGTGTTTGCCGTGGTACGCGTGGATATCGGAACCACAGATTCCCACTTGCTGGACCTTGATCAGCACCTCGTTGTGGCTCGGAATAGGTACTGGAGCATCGTCTGTAATGGTAAATGTTCTCGGCAGTGTCAGCTCAGCTTGCAGCATGCATTTTCCTCCTCAAGTATCAAGATTAGAGACGTGGCATACCGTCTCTTGCAACGACGCAGCGCTGAAACGTGCCGCGACGCAATGGATCTTATGGTGCCTGTTCGCTTCCGGGAGCCCGAATTCCTGTCGCCGTGTGTGGGATCTTCCAAGGAGGGTGCCGGATCGGGAAAATCCTGCCACGGATCGTGGCGGTCGGCCACTGTCGCGACCCTCAAAGCTGGCAGAGGAGAAGGACGAAGCCATGACGAATACCAGAATAGACAAGGAATGAAGGGAAGTGGAGACGTGAAATCCATCGCAGACACCACTACACTGCATAACGGGGTGGGGATGCCCTGGTTAGGTCTGGGCGTTTACAAAGCCGAGGACGGAACCGAGGTCAAGCAGGCCATTGCCGCCGCCTTGAATGTTGGATATCGCAGTATTGACACGGCAGCATTTTATGACAACGAAAAGGGTGTGGGGGAAGCGGTTCGCGAGGCCGGGATTCCCCGTGATGAAATCTTCGTGACCACAAAGGTGTGGAATGACGATCACGGACGAGCACAGACACTGCGGGCGTTTGAACGGAGTATGGAACTTCTTGGTTTGGAGTATCTGGACTTGTATCTGATCCATTGGCCGGTGCCTGGCCAGTTCCTCGAAACCTGGCGTGCACTGGAAGAGCTGTACCGAGCCGGCCGCGTCCGCGCCATCGGTGTCAGCAACTTCCACGTGCATCATCTGCAGGCTGTCTTGGAGAACTGTGAAGTAAAGCCCATGGTGAATCAAGTGGAGTATCATCCGCTGTTGACGCAAAAACCACTGTTGACGTACTGCCAAGCTCATAACATTCAACTGGAAGCTTGGAGTCCCTTGGGCCGCGGCCGAATTCTTACGGATCCCGTGGTGACTGCTGTCGCGGCAAAGTACGATCGCACCCCGGCCCAGATTCTTCTGCGCTGGGATCTGCAGCATGGAGTGGTAACCATTCCAAAGTCTGTCAAGGCCCAGCGCATTGCCGAGAATGCCCAGATCTTCGACTTTGCCTTAGAACAGGTGGATATGGATGCCATTGACGGGCTCAACCGCGACCAGCGTTTTGGGCCGGATCCAGATAATTTTGTGTAACGCAAACTAAATGGGAGGGATATGCAATGCTGCGCTTTGTTATACTGAGCTTGCTGGTAGTGGCCGTGCTTTTGCTGGCTGGATGCGTGCCTGGTCAGGACAACTATTCCAGTGAACGTCCGGCCGGATTTCTCTCAGGCATCTGGCATGGCTGGATTGCGCCAATTACACTCATCTGGGGATTGTTTGGCAGCGTCCGCATTTATGAGCCGATGAATACCGGCTGGTGGTACGACTTTGGCTACTATATTGCTGTGATTGGCGGGTTTGGCGGTCTGACGCTGACCCGGAGCCGCCGCAAATCGTCATGAGCGGGCGTCAGTGGTCACTTCGCCTTGGCCTTGGTGTGCTGCTGGGTTTGGCCCTTGCCGGCAACTTAGTGGTTGCGAGCCACGGGCAGCCACGGCTGGCAACGGCGACCTCACCCCTGATCACGGTACTACCGCAGATTTGGGAAGCTGACGGCGATGTGGTTGTGAGCTGGGGCTTGTACAATCCTCTGGACCAATGGGTTCGTCCAGGTATCTTTGTGCTGGAACTGCTGGATGAGGATGAGCAAGTGTTGGCGCGGACGGCTGGTGCCCATCTGTTGGGCGGATCCGTGATGGGTCCTGGTCAGCGCGCTGTGGAGTTTGGACGTTTCCAAGGTATGGCGGGCAGGGGCCGACATGTGCATCTGCGGATGTTCCCCACCGGGGATGAGACGGCGGCGATGGATCTGCAGCTCAAGCTGGTGATAACGGATGTGAGGCCGTATTGGGGCGGCCAGGCGTATCTGGAGGTACAGGTAGTGAACAAGGCTTCAGGAGCTTTAGAGCCAGGGGCTGCTGGGGTCCAGGCCGCCTTTGTCCATCGGGATCTGGGAGTTGTGGGAACGAGGCCCCTGCATTGGGGTACTCCCCTTGCCCCAGGCGAGTCGCGCCAGGTGTCCCTGGTGACTGGTCCACTCCCGCCCGGTATCACTCCGGCTGCCCTCTGCAGCCTGGATGTGTGGACGCCCGCCGGTGTGCGTATAGAATGGCAGCTGGGGCATTGAAGGTTGACGCAGGTTGACGCGCGAGCGCGCAGAACACAACGCATCGGAGGTGCATGCCGTGAAAGCTGTGCTCTTGGCGGCAGGTTACGCCACTCGTTTGTATCCTTTGACCAAAAATACACCTAAGCCACTGCTGCCTGTGGGAGGCAGGGCCATTGTGGCCCACATTTTGGAGAAGATTTGCGAAGTGGATGAAGTGGATGGAGTTTTCATTGTCACTAATGATCGCTTTTACCATCATTTTGTGCACTGGCTGGAGGAGCATCCGCAAGAACGGCCCGTTCAGGTTCTCAATGACGGTACCAGCAGTAACGAAACGCGATTGGGTGCCCTGGGTGATCTGCAGCTGACCTTGGACCACTTTGCTGTGGATGAGGACATTATGGTTCTGGCCGGTGACAATCTTTTTGATTTTTCCTTGGCGGATTTTGTGACGTTTTTCCGGGATAAGCAGGCAGATTGCATCACCGCCCATGTACTGTCGGATCGGCGGCGTCTGCAGACATCTGGAATCATTACCGTGGATGCTGAACAGCGGGTCCTGACCTTTGACGAGAAGCCGGACGAACCGCGGTCCAACCTGGCCGTGCCTCCCTTTTATCTTTATCGGCAGGAAACCTTGCCGCTGCTGCGGCAATACCTGCGGGCCGGCGAAAACCCTGATGCGCCAGGCCACTTCATCCCTTGGCTCATCGAACGTCGACCGGTCTACGCCTATATCTTCGCTGGCGAACGCTACGACATTGGAACCCCAGAGAGCTATGCCGAAGCGCAGGCTATCTTCGGCGGTCCGGACGAGTCCTCCTAAACGCGCAAAAACCACCTCTGCAGAGGTGGTTTTTGTGATCTTCCTTACCATAGTAGAGAACCGGGTTCATGGAGTGCCGCGGCAGGTTCCGGGCCAACAACTGGCGACAGTTTTAGCAGTGATTTCGCCTGGCTCGACGTCGGCCTGTACGCATTGGAACATGTTGGTCGCAAGACCTGCTAATGCGGCATAACATAGAAGTACACGGTGAAGTAGTGAAACAGTGTTCCCGCCATGACAAAGATATGGAACATTTCGTGGAAACCGAACTTGGCCGGGACGAAGTTAAAGGCCTTAGTGGCGTAGATAATGGCCCCAATGGTGTACATGGCGCCCCCGGCAAAGATGAGGCCGATGGCTGTGGGAGCCAGTGTCTGGACCAACTGGTACAGGGGAATCAGGGCCATCCAACCCATGGTGAGGTACAGCACAGCGGTAAGGGCTCGCGGTGCTTTGATGAACCAGATCTTCAGCACAATGCCAACCAATGCCAACGACCAAATCACAGAAATACTGGCCCAACGCCAAGCGCCCGTGAGCCCGCCAAAGAGGATGGGGGTATAGGTGCCGGCGATGAGGATGTAAATGGACATGTGATCGACCCGTCGCAACCACTGCTGGACTTTTTCGCTGGCCCGGACCCAGTGGTAGAGGGAACTGGCGCCATAGAGGATGATAATGCTGCTGCCGAAAATCGCACCGGTGGCTATGGCGCCGGGATTGCCGCGTCCGGCCAAAATCAAGAATACAAGACCCACAATGCCGGCAAGAAACATGGCGAAGTGGGTTAGGGTATTGACTGGTTCTCGCATGCGCAGCCACTTGAGCATAGTAATCACTCCTAAATCAATGCATGGTTTTGATGAGGACGGCGAGAAGGAGGCTGCCTGGCCGCAGCATCTTCACGCTGGTGGTCCCGGTAAACGGTGAGCTTCCTGGCCAGCTTCTGTATATACAAATTTCGAGATTCGTTCTCAAAATCCTGGTCATTCTTTCGTTTAATAGGAACTTAACATCCTGGTGCCCACGGGCCGCCAGCAGGCAGGAAACCACAAAGTCTGTAGCGAACATACATGCATACGAGGGAATGGAGGAGATAGTATTGGCTGTTGTTACCATATCCCGCGAGACCTGCAGCTTCGGAGATGAGCTGGCCAAACAGCTAGCTCTGCGCTTAGGGTGGCCTTTGATCACCAGGGAAGATGCCCTGGAGCGATGGCTCTATAGTGTCGCCGCCGAGCCACAGCAGCGTCTGCTGCAGGAAAGTGCCAAGGTCTATCTGCACGCATCCAAACAAGGAGATACTTTTGCAGAGCTTATTGCGCTGGGGTTGACCCAAGAAGCCCAGAAAGGCTCCCTAGTGGTGCTTGGCATGGGAGCACAGGTGATCTTCCGTGACTGGCCCGAAGCTGTTCATATCCGGGTGGTGGCCTCCTGGGATGCCCGGCGTCGGCAAGCGATGAAGGCCTTTGGCCTCAGCGAGCAGGAGGCGGAGCGCATGCTGCGCACCAGTGATCGCAAACACCGCCGCTATGTCTGGGAGGTATTTGGCCGGGACTGGACGGAACCGGATCTTTACCATCTGGTCATAAATTCCGATGGCATGAGTGTGGAACACGGTTCGTTCCTGTTGGAGCACTTCATCGATCTGCACAAAGTCGATCCGCAGCCGTTGGCTCGGGGCGATGCCAATGGCAGTTCCATCAAGGGGCGGCCCAAGGAGTTTGCCCACCCGAGTGAAGCGGAGTTTGCAGCGCTTTTGGACCGCTACAGCCTGCGTTGGGACTACGAACCGACCACGTTTCCCATGGAGTGGGATGCAGAAGGGAATGTGACCATGGCGTTCTCACCGGACTTCTACCTCCCGGAATTCGACACGTACATTGAGCTCACCATCATGAAGCAGGCATATGCATCCATTAAGAAGAAGAAGATCCGCCGCCTTAAGGAGCTCTATCCCCACGTGAATATCCGCATGGTCTACAAGCGAGATTTTCATGCTTTAGTGGAGCGATTCGGTTTGGCCAAGGGAATCAAGGGAGGCGATAGGTCATGAAGCGCCAAGGTGTGGGCGAAGTGATGATCTCCGAAGCGGAGCTGCAAAAACGCATTGGCGAGCTGGCCAAGGAGATCGATGCCGACTATAAAGACAAGCATCCGATAATGATCAGCGTGCTGAAAGGCGCCTTCTATTTCGTGGCCGATTTGACGCGGGCCATCAGTACTCCCGTGAACATTGACTTTTTGGCCATTAGTCAGATGCCTGGTGTCAGCAGGGATACAGGGATCGTTAGAATTTCGAAAGACTTGGATCTCAGTATCGCCGAGCGTCATGTGATCATGGTGGAGGATATTATCGATACTGGATTGACCTTGGCGTACATTCTGCAGAACTTAGCGCCACGGCGGCCGAAAAGTCTCAATGTGTGCGTGCTCTTGGATAATCCCGCCCGTCGTTTGGTGGAGTTGCCCATCAAATACACAGGATTCCATATTCCAGACCGCTATGTGGTCGGCTATGGACTGGATTACAAGGAGGAATACCGGCATCTTCCTTACATTGCTGCCTTCGAAAAAGACGAGTGATTACTGAAAGGCGAAAAAACGAGAGAATGGAAGGAAAGGGCGTAAAACTGCCATCTAGTACTCATATATAGCTGTAATTCGCCGCGAATGGTGTTGGACATATAGGTATTCGTCGGTTATAGTATGAGTAAGCAGAGTTCAAGGGAATGCTGACAGACGCATTTCCAAAGCTAAGGAGAATACAGATTCATTCGTACTTCTGATGAAAAGGAAGTACCTTGCACAGTAACCTAATCAAAGCAATCCAGAGGAAGCGAATCGGAATCGTTGGGAGCAGCAAACCAACGAACTATCCGAAAATGGATTGACTAAGATAGGCCAATGTGGAAGAAAGTATGCAAGATAGAATCTATCGTAAGATAGAGGATATCTTAAATACGGATGAACCTGCCTTAGATTTTGGAAAATGTGGATGAAAGGTTCGCTGGAACTCTGCTTTACTGTGCGCCGTCAAAGACGGCGTTTTCGTTTGGCATTGAAAATCTAAAGGAGACGGCGAACTAACGAATATGCTCGTTAAAATGTCCGAAATGTGCTGAATATCGCGGATAATTGACTCTCGCCAACAAGGATTTCATCGTGTATACTAAGCGTAGGCAGAGTTCAAGGGAATTCTACTGACGCATGTTCGGAACCAAGGACAAATCCAGATCCAGTACCGCTTCTTAGAGTGCCGAATTGAAGGGTGCTTCACAGTGACTGATCGTTGGCAATTCACAGTAGCTTCGTGCAGGCTTGTCGATGCTTCGACAAGGCAGCGGCACAAGATGTGAGTTGACTGGCGGGAGCCACTGCGAAGAGAAGAAGTTTGACGTGTAGTCATTCTTCCGCTGAGACTGGCCTTACCGCTCCGAAATATGGGGAAGATAGATTCGCTGGACTCTGCCCTTCTATGTGTTCTGTGTTGTTAGCAGCTCCCGGGTTTGATGCCGGGAGCTTTGCGCGCTGTGAAGGCAGATAAAGCCGGTAGCAGCAATGGGGTCTGCGGCTACTACTGTTTTCCCGACGACCCATGGCCGCCGCGATCGACGCTGCTCAGTTCGGCCACTTCAACGAAGTCTACGAAAGGCATCTTGGCCTGTACACGAAACTGCGCCGTACGATCGTGCAGGTGCAGAGTGCCGGCACGCAGCGCATACACCGATTGGAACCACATGTCGCCAGATCCACAGTAACTTTCGTCAATGACGCCCGGTGTGTTGGTTTGGATAAGGCCGAAATACTTAAAGGTACTGCTGCGCGGTGCCACTAGGGCTTCATGACCGGACGGAAGCTGGACAGAGATGCCGAGATTGATCAGAAAGTGATCACCGGCGTTGTAATGGAATGGCTCCTTTTTTAAGTCATAGGTGGAACCTTCGTGGCGGACGGCGGCCGCTCGAAGGTCAATCCAGTCGCCCTGGGCTGTCTGTTCGAGACGGGGCATCGACGGGTCATGGTACATGATTCGCAACTGCAATGGAAACAACTCCTTTGGAAGGGTTCGGAATGCCAGGTCTCTCAAGAGGCCTGCTGCTGATTGATGCTGCTAGTTCCTTCGGCGGTATCGCATCGCGATCCTGCCTGATTTTGCCGACTGCTGACCGTGGGTACAGAGCGGGACAGTGGATTAGCTCCGAGCTGACGCCAGGATGGTGCGTGAGAGGCTCGGCCGAGAAACGTGTTGATAAAGTACCCTGGCGAGCGCTTAACAAGAGACGCGAAATCGCTTTAGCCGAGATTCCACCGAGGCGGCCCGTAAATGTTGGACATGCAAACACGTCTGTGAACCAGGCCTGCTAGACCGACTATTTGCTAAGTCAAGATATGCGGTGAAAACCGGTGAACCATGGCCAAAACCCCAGTCAATGGCTGCAAATTCGAAGTAAAATGGCTGTAAAGAACTATTGCCAAAGCTGGCAATATGACGTATACTGAAAGTGAGCAGAACATCGAGGAATACTCCTGATACAGGCAGGGTAAAGAGGAAATTCCGAGGCCATGCTTTGGGGATTTGCTGGTTAACTGGCTGTTCCATTCGAGGATGAGGTCCGTTTGTAAGACAGGTATGTGCTTGGACAGAGTTAGATGGTTGAACGACTATCGTCTGTGATTCAAGAGCCTGCAACTTGGAAGCGAGATTAGCTTGGGTGGATATGTCGGATCCTGAATGGGCCAGTCCTGATCATAGGGCCTTTGGGTATATCTGCAGTATCGGAAAAGGTTCGTTGATGTTCTGCTCATCATTGTTAATTCCCGGAGCCGCGAGGGCTCCTTTTTTTGTCCCAGCGGCAGCATTGCGAACCATTTGCCGAAATCCAGTTTTCTTAGGGGGAAACATAAATGAAGCTACCAGGGCACGTCATTGATCTTTCCCATCCCATCCAGCAGGGAATGCCTGTCTATCCGGGAGATGAAGCTATCACGTTGTACCGTTCCCGGCAGCTGCAGCAGGATGGGTACACGAACCACCGCTTGACCACGGGCATGCACGTGGGAACACATTTGGACATGCCCATGCACATGATAGAAGATGGGCGCTATGTTAGGGATCTTCCCCTTGAACGAACCATGGGTCCGGCCTTGGTGTTGGATGTGCGTCATGAGACAGAAATCCAGTGGAGCGACGAGTATGCAGAGCGGATGTGTACGGTGGTGGTGCTGTGGACCGGGTGGGACGCTTTCTACGGCTCGAAAAAGTATTACAGCCATCCCACCGTAAGCCTAGAGTTCGCCGAGCAGGCTTGGCAGGCGGGGATGCGGTTATTGGTCATGGACATACCGGGGCCTGATACGCCGCCTTTTCCTGTTCATCATTTTTTGTTCGACCACGACGTGTTGATTGTGGAGAATGCTACCCACCTCGACCGTCTGCAGAGTCTGCGGCAACCGGCGGTGGCCGCTGTGCCGTTGAACATCCAGGCTGATGCCTCTCCCGTGCGAGCCCTGGCTTGGGATTTGGCGGAGCCGGCCATCTAGCTTTCGGGTTTCGGGTTGTTGGTGGCTAGTTTGGCTCTGAACCAAAAGAAACCGCACCGTCTGCCATGCCGGTGCGGTTTTGCCGCGTTCTGCCTTGCATTGGGATCAATTGTGGCCGTGGATGCGCCGGACGATATTGCGGGCAGCCAGAATCCCGCTGGCGCTGGCTTGGGAAAGTCCGCGGGTGACACCGGCTCCGTCGCCGACGGCAAAAAAGTTCGGGATTTCCGTTTCGAGATCCTTGGTCAACTGCAAACGCGAGCTGTAAAATTTCACTTCCACGCCGTAAAGCAGCGTGTCGTGGTTGGCCATACCTGGTGCTAACTTATCTAAGGCATAGATCATCTCAATGATGTTATCCAGATGACGTTTGGGAAGTACTAAGCTGAGATCTCCCGGGGTGGCCGCTAAGGTTGGCCGTGTGAAACTCTGATCCAAACGGTGTTGGGTACTGCGGCGTCCTTTCATCAGATCGCCGAATCGCTGTACCAAGACGCCGCCGCCCAGCATGTTAGAAAAGGAGGCAATGCGCTTGCCGTATTGGTGCGGTTCGTTGAACGGGTGGGTCAATGTATTGCTCACCAACAGTGCAAAGTTAGTATTCTGGCTGTGAAGCTTTTTGTCTCGATAGCTGTGACCGTTCACGGTGATAATTCCATCTGTATTCTCAGCTACAACATATCCATTGGGGTTCATGCAGAATGTTCGCACCAAGTCGCCGTACTGCTGCGTGCGGTAAACTAACTTGGCTTCATACACTTCATCGGTAATGTGACGAAAGACGTCTGCGGGAACTTCGACGCGCACGCCAACGTCCACTTGGTTGTTGGTTAAGGACAAGCCCAGTTCGCGACACTGGCCAGTGAACCACTCGGCACCGGCCCGCCCTGGAGCTGCGATGAGATAGTCACAGGAGACCGGCGTCTCCTGGCCTTCTAGCTGCAGAGAAAATCCTTCGTTCTTGGGTTCGATCTTCGCCACGGTGGTTCGGAAGCAAATTTCTACCGTTTCTTTGAGGCTTTCGTAGATCTTGGTCAGAATCGTTAAGTTGTTCTCTGTACCGAGGTGTTTGACCTCTGCCTGCAGCAGATGTAGGTCATGACCTAAGGCCTGGCGTCCGATATCGGAATGTACGGTGCTGAAGGACTCGGCCGGTGCACCGTGGGCCATATTCACTTCATCCACGTAATGAATCAACTGCATCACTTCGTTGTCATCTACGAACTCGTTCAGCCAGCCCCCAAAGGTGGTTGTGAAGTTGTATTTGCCGTCCGAGAAGGCACCGGCGCCACCGAACCCGCGCATAATACCGCAGATATTGCAGTTAATGCACTGCGGCACTTTCTTCGTGGTGATGGGACAAGTGCGGGCATAGATGTCGTCCCCGGTTTCGAGGAGCAGCACGCGAGCCTCCGGGTGAATTTTCATCAGTTCGAACGCGCTGAAGATGCCGGCTGGGCCGGCCCCGATGATGGCTATATCATAGTGCTTGTTTAGCAAGGCAGTAATCCTTCCTTTCTGGTTGCGTGAACTCACAGCGTCCACACCAGACGGGACGTAACGATGGTGTTTGTGTGGACGAGGTCACGGAAATCCCAAAGGATGGGATTTCGCGGTTCGTGGATGGCTTTCCATCGTCATGTTTGCGAGTGGACGCCACAGCAGCCAAGGAAATTATACCGGACTGCCGGCCCGATGTAAAGAGAGAAGGATTCTGAGACACAGCGGCGAACATTTAAGAGTTCGCAGTCTGAACATAATGACCGTATGTTCAAATAACGTTCGACATTTGGAGGTTGCAGCGTGGAACGATTGCAAGAAGCTATACGTCAGCGGGGGAGTGTCCGCGGGCAGGACATTGTCAAGGTAGACAGTTTCCTCAACCATCAACTGGATGTGGAGCTGCTCGATGCCATTGCCGCAGAGTTGGCCGCCCGTTTTCGCGGCGGGCCAGTGACAAAAATTCTAACATGCGAAGCGTCGGGTATCGCTGTCGCCGCAGCGGTAGCTCGCATATTTCGTGTGCCGGCTGTATTCGCGAAAAAGAACCCATCGCGGAATCTCGATCCAGACTGTTTCAGTGCCGATGTCTATTCCTACACCCGCCAGCAGATCTACCAGATCCGGGTTTCCCGCAGTTACTTAGGTCCTGCTGACCACGTTCTGATCGTTGATGATTTCTTGGCCAATGGCCTGGCACTTTTGGGAATGAAATCTTTGGTGGATCAAGCAGGTGCTCATTTGGTAGGCTGTGGCATCGTGATCGAAAAAGGATTCCAACCCGGTGGCCGCAAGGTTCGCAGTACGGGAACCCGTGTTGAATCCTTGGTGGTCATTGATCGCATCGAGAATGGTCAAGTGCATTTTGCCTAATGGTTCCCGATGATCTTGGAACCCGGGCATGTGCGCCGGACTCTGCCTATGTCTCAACATTGTGCAAGCTGCAGCTTTGCCTGGAGTTAGCGCTGGGACAACTGTGGAGTTACGCCAATGACCATGAGGTTGGCACCATTCCGGAGCACCAGGGACAAACAAAGACTGTGCAGCTGCCGACCAAAAAGCCGGTGACCGCACAGTCTTTTTGTCTTGCATGGGCAAGGAACGGTCTGTGTCAAGCAAGCAACTTCCCGTTGTCGGAGGCGCCTATTCAGAATCCTCGCTGGCTGCTGGCGCCCGGTGTCGCAGCGTTGCTAAATACAGAACGCTTACAGGCAGCAGGATCATCGCCGTGACGACTAAAGCCCACGGTACCCCGTACAGTGAAGCTGCCAGACCAATCAAAGGACCACCGGCAATTTGCCCCAGAGAGTTCACCAGGCTGACCACAGACAGCATCGTGGCGCGGATGGCGTTGGGCAGATATGCATTGACCCAAGCCTCATAGAGCGGTTCCTGGACAGACCGCAGCAGTGACGAGCCCAGATATGCACCAAGGGCCAGAGAAAACTCCCCGGCCAATGCGAAGAGCACGATGCTGGCTGTGTAGAGGGTATTCACCAAAAACAACACCACAGCCATCAGTCCGAGGCGGGCAAAATCCATGCGGCGGCGGACGATCTCCGCTGCTCCCAACGTCAGAAGCATTCCCACAGCATTAATGAGGCCAAACCAGTAGATTGGTGGCAGTTGCCCCAAGGACGGAACCACCAAAGCGGGGAGCCCCACATTGCGGAGAAAATGAAACTCCCAGAAACGATCCATGCCTTCACTGGCCAGACCCGCCAAGAGGGCAGCGGCCAATAGAAGCCAGAGCACGGGCTGTTGGCCCAGTAGACGCCGGCCAGCCCGCAGCGGTTCCAAGTGGTCTCGCCAGCCCGCAGCAGCCGCCACATGTGGGCGTTTCGTTTCCTTCATGGCCACGGTCAGTCCCAGTGCCATAATCATGAACAACACACCGGCCGTGACAATGGGCCAGTGCAGGGAATACTGCCCCAGCCAGACGGCGATGACGATGCCCAGCAGACTGCCGATACTGCCCGCCTGGGCTCCGCGCACCAGCACTGGGCCTACGGGCAGTGGGTGGATCTCGTCCACCAACCAAGCGGTCTGGGCACCATCGGTAAAGGTGTAGCCCACACCCCAAAGAACTTGAGCCCACAAAATCCAGCCAAACACAGGCAGACTGCCTTCAACCACAAACCCTAAACCCACCAATCCATACCCGAAGATCACCGACCATTTGCGGCTGCGGCGGTCGGCCAACAACCCGGTGGGGATCTCAAAGACAAACACGGCCAACTCCAAAATTGTTCCGACTAAAATCAGCTGCAGCGGATTAAGACCCGCTACTTCCACACGGTACACCGCGGCCAACGTAAAAGCTAGCGCGAAAAAACAGGCCGCTGCTGCAGACATCAGCGCGAACACCGTCTGTGGTTTCATTTTCTCCATTACGGCCATAACCTCCTAAGAATAGGCGGCGCAAGGTGGCTGTTAGCAATCTTGCTGCCGCTGTTTGGTCTGGTGCAGGAGGATATGGCAGCGTTCCCGTAGGGATACGTCAACATCGAGCTGCTGGTGGCCAGTGCTGTTAGATGCCTTGTGGACGCAGCTATGCTCGGTCTGGGCACCAGCTATGCTCCGTCTGGGCAGCAGCTGTGCTCCGTCTGGGCAACAGCAATTCAATGTCATGATGCGACGTCAGTGCTTGGTGAGGTGGTCACCAGCATCGCCGTCGGGAACGAGCATATCCTCATGGATGGGTAGTTCTTTGGAGGTCATTGACATGGTTGAGCGCCCCTCTGCAGATAGTTTCCGCGCCCGCCATTTCGCTGCGGGCACACGATCATGCACATTGTACCATCATTGATCCGTGTGCGCCAGCTTTTTTGCGAACGTTCTCGGATTTTGCGATCAACGGCATGCTGGAACGTGCATCCAGGCACCTGGCACTTGGTAAAAGTTTCCAGACACCTGGTGCTTGGCAAAAGTTTCCAGACGTCTGGTGCTTGGCAAAAGTTTCCAGACGTCTGGTGCTTGGGAAAGGTTTCCAGACACCTGGCACTTGGGAGAAAGTTCCAGGTACCAGGTGGGTGACAGAAACACCCAAACACCCAAACACACAAATACCAGGTAAGTGGAACAAGTTGCACCTACGCGTCCAACAGCATTCAACAGCATCCGACGTCGTTCAACGTTAGAAACCGAGCCCCTGCCCATTGTTTTCATCCAGCCCACCGTCTGCGCAGAACCGGCGAAGACACGCTCCAAGCGTGATTCTTCATCACAAACATGCTATACTATAGACAATCACCAAGAAGATAAGGAATATCGATGCAATGCTGTGAGCTACCCAGAGCGACTCAACACTGCTGCGGCAGCTACTGCATGCTCAGGCGCTCGTAACCATGGCAAGCAGGGGAGCAACGACGGCAACGGGTACGGATGGGACCATGCAGGTTTTGAACTAAGTGGTGTCAACCGCAGGGACTGTGGAGGAGGGTTTTCGTGTGAGTGGTGCACAAGGCGCACGGGCAGTGCTGGCCTATCCAGAACAGCTGGGTCTGGAGGATGAGCTTGCTTTTGGAGCCACAAGGTCCTCCAAGAGTGTTTCGGTACTGAAAGACCAGCTTCATACCGGGCCGCCGACAAGTGCCGCCGTCGAGCCGGAAACCCGGAGAACTTGGAGCGGTCTATTGGCTGGGGATGGCTCTCTGGTTCGTCATGATATGATGTCTGCCTTGGAGCACGACTCGCAGATGGTGATGAACCTAGCCTTTGGGCCTCGTCACGGCCAATTGTGCGGTACGGCCCTGCAGTACAGTGATTGTGTGGTCAGCGCTTATCCCGGCTGGTTGTCCCTGTCCCAGTGGGAGCTGCTCCAGCAGCAGAGTCAGACTAATGGCCATACTTTGTACGGCGTATCGCTTTATCGCTGCCAGCCGGTCATCCGTCACCTTCGAGCCCTGCTGCGCAACGGAGTTCTGGGACCTTTGTTCAATCTGCGTGGTACCTACGTGCAGTCAATGCAGTTTGCGCCGACTATACAACGCATATCCTCCAGGCCAAGGGACGATGCCAACAGCGAAGCCAGCGGAGCTTCGGCTGTGCCACTGGATGAACGCAGTCTCGGTGCTATGGCCGCTGAGTTAGCTATCCTGTATCAATGGCTTCTTGGCTCGAAAGTCCATCGTATTCTCGCCCATCGTAAGCGAGTTGAGGAGATCAATCCCAGGCGAAAAGAAGGTGCCAGCCGATCAGCCCAGCCTCAATCCAGAGCGGACGCGGTGACAGAGGTACAGTCCCGTAGTGAGGAATCGCGATCCATTGAGATAGAGTTGACGCCTTCGGAACTCAGCGTTTCCGTTATGGTGCAGCTTGAAGATGGTACCATCGGTTCGTTTTCCCTGCTTCAGACTACTGCACAATCGGCGACAGAGCACCACTTAGTGCTGGGCTTTGACGGCCCGATGGGTTCGCTGGATTGGGATCAATCAGCGCCCGAACAGATGACTCTCCAGCTGAGTAATCCCACTGCGGGCTATCGTCTCGTGCCGGCTGCGACCGCTGTGCCGGGACACTGGCAGTGGCGGGATGTACTCAGAGATTGTGACATGCAGGGATTGGTGGGCCATGATGAACTAGCGCAATGTGTGCAGTTGTCGGCAGCCGCCCTTCACAGTCTGCAGAGCAGTGCATGGGTTACTGTTGGGCAGATGACCGCTGAACGGTCGTCACTTTGATCATCTTGGATGACCAGGTCTAAGAACGGGTTGATGTTTCTGAACGTCACGGCCCACGCCTGCCAAACACCGCCGAGAAACAGCCGTTAAAACGATTTCGGATCTCTTGTTTGGAACCCGCCGGGGCACGTTGTCAACACGTCTTTAACAACCCGGTTTCCTAGAAAGCCCAGTGTGGTCCACGACTGAGCGCGAAACGGCTTAGAGAAAGCGTTTCCCCGAAGCAGTCCGTCACTGTTGGGCGTTGAAGTACGTGTGGGAAAAAGGCCGCAGGTGTCCGTACCCTGCGCACCGGCATTATGCTGAGCAGGTGAGGGCTATTCTACCAGAGGAAGGGGCAGGAGTCGTGCCATATTGTCCAATGTGCCGCGAATCCATAACGCAGTGGCAGGAGGGTGAATCCTGTCCTAAATGCGGCCAACTGATGCACATACAGACCAGTGAGCCCGAGACTGCCAGCAGTATCTGTCCTCACTGCCGTGCACTCTACAGAGGCGATGAGATCTACTGTCCCGCCGACGGCAAAGCACTGCTGCCAGTGGACCAAGTGATCCCGGTCTGTTCTCGCTGCGGTACGGAATACGGCTTGTTGACCACTCAATGTCCCTTGGACGGGGCCGAGGTGGTGCTTCGTTGGCCGGATACAGAGGCGGATCTGCGTCAGGATCTACCCGAAGAGGAAGGGGCCTGGCCAGCGGCCATTGGTGTGGCTGATGTTGTCCGCAACACGGTTGTCATGTTCCGGGCTCAGCAGAAGTTTTACGTGCGCTATGGTGTGCGAATCCTGCTCTACTCGCTGCTGCTGGCATTGGTGACGGCGGCGCTGACATTGCTGTGGGGTGAGTTTGGACTGGCCTTGGGTACTGTGGCTGTAATGTATTACAGCGCTAGGTTTTCCGTGGCTCTGTTGTCCTTTGCGCTCAAGCAGTACGCTGGGCGCACCATGCGTTACCAGGATTTCTTTCCTAAGAATAGACCGGCTGTCATCCGTTCCATCCTAACCTATCTGCTGCTTATGTCGATCTTGACCAGTACAGGAATGCGTTCATCGCTGCTTTGGATTCTCAATGTGGCTTTGCTGACCATCACCTATTTTGTGCTGCCGCTATTGGTGGATCGCAGTGTGTCGCTGTGGGCTGCCCTGCGCAGCAGTGTCCGCCACGGCTTGGTCCTGTGGCCGGAAGTTCTCATGCTCACGGGTATTACAGCTTTGGTGAATATGCTGGGCCTGCTCTTTTTGGGATTGGGCGTGGTGATCACTATACCACTGACGTTTTGCCTGCATGTCCAGGCTTACCGCCGTGTGTGGCCCGGACAGCAGTAGAGCGTAGCAACCGATGTCACGGGTCATTCTTACCTTCGTTCCACTGTTGACGCGCCGAAGCCGCCTTCACAGCATTTCCGTGAAGGCGGCTTCGCATTCTTGTCATGGTTCTTGTCGTGGTTCTTGTCCTCTTCCGGTTTTGGTTCTTGTCCTCTTCCGGTTTTGGTTCTTGTCCTGAAGCCGAGTCTTTGGAGGTTCAGCGCAGCACATCCCATGCAGCATTTTCCACTGCCTGGGCGTATTTGCTGTTTTTCTGGACAGGAAGTCCCGTGCGGACGATGAGGTCCTGCAGCCAGCGTGGAACATTGATATCTGTCTTCACTTCCAGCACCACGGCGGGTCCATGTGTGCGAAAACCAACCCGCTTGGGAAACAGTGTGCGCGCCGGCATGCTCTCCACTTGGTGATCTAAGGTGAGGCGCAGGGGAGAGGGTTCACGAGTGACATACCCCTGCCGGCGATACTGCACCAGCACTTTCGGCTGGAGGTGTTGTACGTACAGCCGCCGCAGAAATTCACCGATCACAGGGTCCGAATGGCTTCGCAGTGAACGGAAGTAGTCCGCAAGATCCTGGAGGGGCAGACGATTCACGAAGGTGCTGAATTTGTCGGTCCGATCGCCTATCTTGGTCTTCAGTTCCAAGGACACATAGGGTGCAATGGCGGGATCCTGGGTGTAGGTGCGCAGCCGCAGTTTGCAGCGATGGCTGTCGCCATGAACCTTCTCCCAGTAAGCCGCATAGTCCGCTGTGTCAAAATATAGGCTTCGCACCCAATAGTAACCTGTTTCGGTGCTGTATGAGTCCAACACCATGCGGCTCTGCAGGGCGGCCACCACAGAACGGTACTTCCTTTGGTTGAGACCATATTTGAACTCGTATCGGCGCATGGTCCGCATGCTGCATCCTCCGTCCTTTGCTGGAAAACTGCCAGTAACTGCTCCTGTCTGAACTTGAGTGCCGCAGCGGCCAAGACCTTGGACCGCCGTGGCTCAAGCAAAGGCGGGAACCACCCTCTTTTGCGAGGGTCTCTAGGCCGGCAGTGAAAGTTCAGGAGCCAACAAAGACACCCGCTCTACGGCTGTTTGGGATTTGAGCTGCTGCACAAGGTCAGCTGTGGAAGCTTGACCCACTAGTTTCAGTTCGTATACAGCTTCCCATGCTTCGCCGTGGATGTCATGGGAGCGCAGGTGCACCTGGCTGCAGAATGGTGCCGCGGTGGCTTCCAAACCAGGTAGGTCCACGGCTCCTTCACCGCTCAGCACCAACACATAATCGGAACGGGGCTGCTGCCGTTTGTGCATATGAAACAGAAGAATGGTCAAAACGGCCAACAGGGCAGAACCTGCGGTGGTCAAGGACCAGTGCAGTGTTCCTGCTCCGAGACCAATGGCAATGACCCAGAACAAGAACACCATGTCCCGAGCATCCTTAATAGGTGTGCGGAACCGGATAATGCTTAAGGAGCCCACCAGGCCCAGGGATAAGACCAGGTCACCTTGAATGAACATCATTACCAAGGCCACCACTGGTCCCAGAAGAACCAGCGTAGCCAGGAACGACGGCTCCCAGCCCATGCCTGTATGGGTTCGCTGGTAGAGCTTACTGACAACCCAAGCCAAGGCAAAGGCCAAAAGCATGGCCCCGGCACCTTGGTACAGGACGATCGGAGATATGAACCAAGCTTGCAGCCAAGGAGTTCCCAACGTTAACCTTCCTCTCTATCAATACGTTCCAAGTACCGTTCCCAGTGTTCCCTGACGATATCCGGTCGGCGCTGGGCCCATCGGACCATGCTTTCCAGATTGCTTTCCCAGCGGTCAACCGATGTGTTCCAGCGTTCCGCTTCCCATGGGATGCCGGGCCGAACCATGTCGGCTGCTAGCCGCAGCTGCTCTTCCACGTGATGCGGAGCCAGTGTTCCTTGCAACAACTCTTCCAAACGCTGCTGGAAAAAGGCGCGGTATTCCGGGTTGGCCATAAACCGCCGCAGCATCAGGGTGCTGTCCAGGGAGTGAGCACCATAGGTATCATACCAAGGCGGCGCCAGATCAGCACGGGCGCGATCCCGCAGGGCCCACTCGAGGGTGTTGTGGCGCAGGGGAGCCCGAAAGCCGAAGGCATCGTCCAGATCCCAGAGAATGAACCGCCAAGGCGACTGAACGCTGGCATCGCGATATTTATAGACATTGTTCTGTGGCCAATCCCAGTTGGCAGCGTAGATTTCGAAGATCTGGTAGTCCGTGAAGTTCTCCACGTCCACTAGGGTCTGCGCGTGGGCGTACTGCTCGGGATCCTGCAGATCAGCGCCCCGAAACCAGTTGAGCATTTCATCCCAAGCATCTCTGGTTCCGGCTTTGGCCACAATCACATGGGAGTGCTCCACTTTTAGCAGTTCCACGTCCCCGTGATGGATGCCGGTGTTGGCTTCCACAAAGTACGGATCGATCCGTTCTCGCAGATTGTAGACGCCTTCCAACTGACCATTGAGTAAAACAGCCACAGGCCGATGACTAGAACTGAGTCCACCCTCTTGGCGAAACAGCTCGGCCATCACGGCACAGCGCAACAAGGTCCAGGCATAAAACCCATCATGGCCCGTTACATGGTCGTTGCCGCCGGAGCGCACCACGAGACGGCGAAATTCGCTAACCGTGTCTTTGAGGGGAAAGAGATCCAGGTTCAGGACCTGTCCTTCCCGCCAATAGAGGCGATAGGATTTTTTGTCGACCCAGCGGCTGGCTCCTCCATGGATGCGCAATCCCAAACCGTCATGGTGGAACAACAGCGTGCCATCCTCCCGCAGCAGAGACGCTTCCGCCGGCCGCTCCCAGAGTCGTCCTGAATTGCCGGGGTTGGCGCGGATTCCATGCTGCGGATCATCTAGGTGCAGTGGGTCGGTGATAATGGACAGAATGGGCAGGGCAGGAATATCTCCGATGATGAACGAACCGGACAGGATGGGACTGGGAGCCAGTCCCGGGCGCCAAGCGCGGGCCCGGAGCACAGTGGTTTCGGTAATGGTCAGCGGACCCCGCCACAGCGGGTCGTTTGCCCTGGGTTCCGAGCCATCCGTGGTAAAACGGACTTCAGTTTCTGCCGGGATGGCAATGTCCACCACTGTTTCGTGGGGCCACCAGCCCCCGTCGTCTTCCCGAAAGCGGGGTTTGGGTGCAAAGGCCACCGTTGGTGGCGTTACATTAGGTCCGCCAGGGGTGGGCTCCGTAAAAAAAGCCCAACCGCTGCTGCCGGGTATCCGTCCGTAGGACACATCGCGCTGCTGCTCACCAAAGACCAAGCCATCCACCAAACGGCCCTCGGCATTGTAGAGGCCGATGAATTCTCCCGTTCTGCTTAAGGCAAAGCCTGTGTGCAGTTCCCAGTAGGTGCGGGTTTCTGCAGAGTACGGGACCCGGGAACCAATGGCCTCGGTCCGGGCTCCTGCCAGCGGTGCCCCATCCAAAGTTACAGACCCCAGCCGCACCTGGGCGGCTTCCCGCTCCAAATGGCTGGAGAGGGCCACTCCCACCTGCACCTCTTGGGGCAGACGAGCAAAGGTAACTTCCCCAACCTGCGTGAACTGTTCACCGTCATAGGACATGTATCCCCGCAGGGTATCGCCGTCTCGCACCAACCGAACCCAAGCATCCTCGCTGCTGCGCTCCGGCGGGCCGGCGATGTGTTCGCTGAAGGCGCGGGTCAATGGACGGTATTGGAGGGCGAATCCGTTTTGGCCGCTTAAGAGCATAAATCCGTGGGCAGCCCCGGTCTGGGAGCTTGACCGCACCATTACGCCGGCTTTGGCCCAAGGATGGACGCGCGTCATGGCATCAATGCGTGCCGTTATCTGGAAGGAACTTTGGTCTGTTTTGACAAAATGATAGACAAAGCTGTCCGCCCGATCCCAAATGTCGCGCCCGCCTCCTTCCAGAATCAAGTGTGTGTGTTGTTGCGCGTGATCTTCTCCAGACGCATACACAATGAGGTGTTCGTCGGGTTCTAGCACCACCTCGGGGAATAGCCACGGTGTCTTTTCTGGGTCGTCGGCTATGCCCCAACCTTCCAGGGAAGCCGGTTCTGAGCTGGGATTGTGCAGTTCAATCCAATCGGGCCATTGGCCCTGCAGATCCTGCAGCGTCTGGCCATTGGACGCCATGAACTCATTGATGACAGGATGGCTGGATGCATTGGCCGTAACGAGGAGCAGAATGATGGCTGTGACAATGAGCAAAGGCAGTTCCTCCCTTTCTCTACCAGCGGCTGTAACCAGATTACAACAGGGCAAATGGTAAGCCCTGGCAGCGGTGTTCTCCATACTGTTCGCTGCCCACCCGAGCAGTTCCTGTCGTAGGCGGTGATAATTTGCCGCAGCGGCCAAGATCATGGTGGGCCGACAAAACAATGAGATCGGCCACTGCCATGAGGTCAGCGACACAGCGACCTTCGTGGCAATGGCACCCATTTTCGGCCACGCGCCGGCCCGCAGTCGGACGTTCACCAAGAAAGGATACGTGCATATGGATCAACAACACGTGGAGTCATTCCCGCCCTTGGTATTTGCGGAGCCTAAGGTATTGATCCTTGGTTCCATGCCCAGCCTCCAATCGCTGCAGCGTCAGGAGTATTACGGTCATCCGCGCAATCACTTCTGGCCCCTTCTCTATGCCCTGGCCGGGCGTCCTGCCCAGACTGACTACGCCCAGAAACGGCAGCTGCTGCGGGATTGTGGGGTGGCGTTGTGGGACGTGCTGGCCAGCTGCCAGCGCACAGGCAGTTCCGATGCCAGCATTCGGCAGCGGGTCGTCAATCCCATCGGCCAGTTCATCCAGGGGTATCCCACCCTGCATGTGGTCTGTTTTAATGGGCGTGAGGCGCAGCGCACCTTTGACAACCATTTGCAGCGGTCAGCCTTTTCGCGGTTGACATTCATTGAACTGCCGTCGTCGAGTCCCATTCCCACAAAAAAAGCCCGCAGTTTCGCTGAGAAACTGCGGTACTGGCAGGTCCTTAAGCCTTATCTTCATTGTCCGCATAATGCTTGACGAAATAGTGGTGGGCCAGATCCAGGAGGGTCGAACGGATATTCTTCTGGGGATCCTCCAGTACCTGCTGCAGCAGGTAGTCCAAGATTTCACCGACTATCGGTCCCGGCTGAATCTGCAGCTTCTCAATGATGTCATCACCGTTGACGGCCAGGTGTTCTGCAGTTAAGGCCGTATCGGGGGCTAAGACTTCATCCAGGCGGCGACCCAGCCGCTGTCCGTAATCCAAGGCCTGGCGGGGTTGGAAACGGCTGGCCATGATGTCGGCCCGCCGCAGCTCCAAAAGCTCAAAGACAGCTTTTCGTCCTACCTTGGATGCAAAGCGGCGCAGAGCTCGGTCGGTGGATTGCGGATGCACGGGGAACATGTGCCAGCGAACCAGATGGGCGACGCGGTCGGCGATGCGGCGGCTGAAACGCAGTTCCAGCAGACGGCTGCGGGTAAGATCGGCGCCGATGGCGTCATGTTCGTAGAAGTGCGGATGATCACTGCCTTCGGCGAAGGTCAGTGGCTTGCCCACGTCGTGAAAGAGCGCTGCCAGCCGCAGGTGCAGTTCGGGTTTGATGGCTTCGGCGGTGCGAATGGAGTGGCCCAGTACATCCCAATGATGCAGACTGCCCTGGCGCACACCGGCGCAGACGGCTACCTCCGGAAGAATTTCTGCCATCACTCCCAGCTGGTACATGGTCTCCAGAGCCACCGTGGGTTTGGGTGCCAGGAGTAGCTTGGTCAGCTCGTCGCGAATGCGCTCGCGGCTGACCGTACGAATTTCTTCGGGTTTGACGGCATCCAGGGCTTCCTTCACAGGCTTGAACTCCAAAACAGCCATGAAGCGCAGCAGTCGCAGCATGCGCAGGGGATCCTCGTAGAAGCGGTGAACCGCTGGCCCCACTGTGCGCAGGCGCTTGCGGCGCACATCCTTGAGACCGCCAAACGGATCGAGGTACTGCCCGGTCTTAGGCTCAAAGGCGATGGCGTTGATGGTAAAATCGCGCCGCCGCAAATCCTCCTTGATGTCTTTGGTATAAATCACCAAATCCGGCCGGCGCTGGTCGCTGTATGCACCGTCTTGACGCATTGTGGTCACTTCTAGAAGTTCATCCCCTATTCCTACGGAGATGGTTCCGAATTCTTTACCTGTAGGATACGTGCGGGGAAACACAGTCTCCACTTGCTCTGGGGTGGCATCAGTGGTAATATCCCAGTCTTCGGGGATCAATCCCCGCAGGCCGTCACGAACGGCCCCACCAACGATATATGCCTGATAACCGTGATCCCAGAGGCCTTGGCAGATCGCCTCGGCACCCGGGGAAAGGGCAAGCGGTTTGGGTCCCAGGGATAGCATCGGGCATCACCATCCTTATGCTTTCCTATTCCACGGAAACCAACCCATTTCCTTTTGCAAGCAGGAATCCTTGGGTTCTTGCGGAATGCAAAATAGATAACTTGGCTGCGGCCGCAGCCACTGCGAACAGTCTTCGCATCGCCAGCCAGCAGGTCTAACGAAGGAGAGAAACAAGGTATGCGTCCAATCCACGGTCTCCGCAGCGGCTACCGTCGTCTGCAGAGTCAAACCCCTCAGGTTTGGGGGGTCTATATCACCATTATCATCCTCAGCAGCCTGCATTTGTTCGGTCTTTTTGTGGAGATGACCTCCAGTGTCAGTTTGACGTCCATCTTCGGGGTCAGCAGCCGGGCCATTACATTTGGTCAAGTGTATCGGCTTCTGACTGCAATCTTTTTCCATCTGGGTCTGCTGCATCTGTTGATGAATATGTTCGTACTCTATATGTTAGGTTCCGTGGTGGAACAGTTGGCGGGGCCGCTGCGCTTCTTTGCTGTGTTCCTTACGGCCGGGCTGACGGGGACGGCCTTTAGTGCGCTTTTCAATGCACCCAATGTGGTCTCAGTGGGAGCCAGCGGCGCCATTATGGGTTACCTCGGCTACATCCTAGCATCGAAGATGCTGGATCCCCGCAGCGTTCCGCAGGCCATATCACAGTGGGCCATGAGTATTCTGCTCATTAACGTGTTCTGGAATGTGGCCAGTCCCAGGGGTTTGGACGTCTGGGGCCATGTGGGCGGCTTTGTGGGCGGTGCGCTGGCGGTGGGCTTCCTGGGCCTGCCGGCCTGGCGTACGGGCCTGCGGTTAGGTTGGGCACGTCTGTGGCTGTTACGAGTGGTCTCGGTGCTGTTGGTGGCCGGTGTCATCTATGCTCCGCTGGCGTCACTGCCCGCTGATCTTTCGGCCCTGACAGCGGTGGGCTTGGCTCCACAGCAGATTCGGATGCAGTGGGAACGGCAGCAGTTGGGAAGTCCTGGAAGCCTCGGGCGCTGGGCCTGGGAACCCCATTCGTATGCGCAGATTGTAACACCAAGCGCAGTCTACCAGGCCTTTCAAGACTACGTGGAGGATAGCCAGCTGCCAGCCGAGGAAGTTCAAGAGCAGTGGCAGCGCTGGCAGGAGCTGGCCCAGACGCACCAATTGGTTCTGGTCCATCTCTACGTCAGCGAATTTTCTCCGGAATTGACGGATCTGCGAGAGCCCAGTGTCGGCATGGGTCGTGCCTTTGTGGAGACCTCCGCTGGCCTGGTAGCCGATGCCGATGAGATCCATGTCTTTCCAGTCCAAGTCCGGGAAACACCGTATTATGCCATTAACATTCTTGCGTTTCCCCAAATGGTTAATGACAGGCCCTTGGTCAGTGACGCCACGTTCTGGGTGAAGCTGGAAATCTGGACAGGGCGCGGGGATCTGTCGGTTCAATTTGATTTGTAGGTCTTCCGCAGGGCTTGGACGGGAGGACGTGGAATAGTTGTATGGTATACTGATGTTGAGCACCCAAGGCGTGTCCCATGTCTGGGACACAGCCAATGTTTTAGAGGAGGTATTTTTATGCCGATGATCCGTTCTTTGACCACGTGTGCTGTATCTGAGGAGGCCCAAGCCAAGTTGGAAGAAGGGTTCTCCGTTATGCTCCAGGAGGTCTGCGAAAAGCCCCGCAGTGCCCTGGCTGTTCACTTTCTGGACGAACAGAAGCTTTTTTTCGCCGGTAAGAAAGCGGACCACTTTGCGGTTTTGGAGATCATGGTGGCTGGAACTCTGACCAAGGATCAAAAGCGAGCGCTGGTGACAGAGTGCAATGCACTCTATGCCGAACAGCTCTGCTATAATCCGCAGCAGATGTACATCATTTTCACGGAGGTGCATCGCGAAAATTGGGGGCTGCGGGGCGGAATTCTCGGTTAGTGCCATGGAGGCCCGCATCGGTTTTGCCCGTCAACGGCTGCAGATGGCAGCCGCCAGTGACCATCGAGTGAAAGATATCCAGTTTGCAGAGGGTCTCGATCGCGATGGTTTTTGGTCTGCGCAGCTTCAGGTGGTGGGCGGCCGGGCGTTGGTGTACAATGCCCGCCATTTCGTCCAGCAGGTGACGGACATCCGCTTACTACAGAAAACCAATGCGCATACGCTGACGGCCTTGGCCCCTGGGCTGCTGCCGCTGCGGTTGGGTTTGGTGGATGAAGAGGAAAATCCGCTGCCGCTGCAAAGTGGTGACGGGGAGCCGCTTGCGGCCGGCAAGCAGCAGTGGGCCGTGGATGACCTGCTGCTGCGCTTGGCGGCGCTGACCCAGTCCCAGCCGGAAGGAGCCTGCTTGGCCTCAGCCAGCGAACTCCTTCAGGGCTGGCCACGGGAGTTTCGCCGACGGCTGCGGCCGGATGCTGAACCTCCGCGTCAGACACGAACGAGTCTTTCTTTTTGGATATCGGGAACGCAAAAACGGTTGTCTGGGCAGCGGCAGCAATGTTTGGAAGCCCTTGCTGAAGCGCATGCCTTGGTGCAGCAGGCCGCTGGCTGTGTGGATCGCCGTGAACCGGTGTGGCGCGAGCTGCGTTGGTCTTTTCAGGGAGGATCTGTGCCGCCATTGACGACGCCCCGTTTGCTGCTGCGGGAGTTGGATTGGCACGATTTTGAAGCCATTCATAGTTGGTCGGTGGATCCGGAAGTGGTCAAGTTCATGGACTGGGGACCCAATACTCGGGAGCAGACCAAAGCCCATCTGCAGCAGGCTGTGGGGGAGCAGCACGCAGCCCAACCGGCGCGGTACGAATTGGCCATCTGCCGGAAACAGGACCCCGGAAGCTGTCTCGGTACGGTGGCACTGGTACTAACCAACGCCCTGCATGGGGAGGCGTCCTTAGGGTACACGCTGTCCCGCTCCCACTGGGGACAGGGCGTGATGACTGAGGCTGTCAGCGCCCTGCTGGACTGGGGCTGGAGTACCTTGGGGCTGCATCGGATCTGGGCTACGTGTTCTGTGGAAAACACTGCTTCCAGTGTGGTGCTGCAGCGCGTCGGCATGGAGCAGGAAGGCCGGCTGCGGGACCACCGCTTTTTGCGGGGCCGATGGCATGACTCGCTGCTTTTTGGTATGACATCACCGCTGGAAGGGTGAAGAATGATGGCTGTGGACATTCGAGCATTGGCCGACCTGGAACCCCAGGAGTTGGAGCGGGCCGCTCACATCTTGGTGCAGGCTTTTGCTGAGATGGCGCCTGCGGCGTGGCCCACAATGGCTGAGGCTCGTCAAGAAGTGAAGGAATGTATGGATTCGCAGTACTTGGCGTTGGCCGCCATGGACGATTCGGAGCTGGTAGGTTGGATCGGCGCCCGTCCGCAGTATGATGGCCATGTGTGGGAGCTTCATCCCTTGGCCGTAGCCGTAGATCATCAGCGCCGGGGCATCGGCCGTGCATTGGTCCAAGCCCTCGAGGCCGAGGTCCGCTTGCGCGATGCAGATACGATTATTTTGGGCACCGATGATGAGGCAGGGTGGACGTCGGCAGCCAATACCAACCTCTACGGCTGTGTTTGGCAGCACATTCGGGAGCTTCGCAACCTGAAGAACCATCCCTTTGCCTTCTACCAACGGTTGGGCTTTGAAGTGGTGGGTCTGCTTCCCGATGCCAATGGGCCGGGCAAACCAGATATCATGATGGCCAAGTCTGTCAAAAATACGAGGTAGACGGAGCGATATCATGAAGGAGCGATGTCATGAAGCGGAAATTCGAGGGACTGCAGCATTTGACAGCGATTCTCCGCAATAATCCTATAGTTCAGGGTCTCGTGCGCTACGGAGGCCGGACCGTAGATGATGAAGGCCCGGGCGGGGATTTTGACCTGTTCGTGATCGTCGAAAAGCGGCCGGCCCAGGTGGAAAGTCTGCACTTTTATGTGCGCTCGATCCCTGTGGATCTCAATATCCGTACCCTCCAGGATCTGCAGCGTGCATGGCCCTTGACGGAGATGGACTTCGCGTTGTTGGACGGCGAGCTGCTCTATGACAAGGAACGGCGAGTCAAACCGCTCTTGCAGGAAGCAGCGCGGGCCTGGTCACCGGTTTTGGGGTCTTTGAGTCCCCATGAACGAAACTTTGAGCGCTTCAGTAAAACGCATGTTCTAGATAAGGTGCGCCATCGTCTGCACTCAGAGCCAACCATGTGTCACTATCTTATGCACAGTAACGTGCATTGGCTGTTGACCAGCTATTTTCAGATTCGGGGTCGTCTCTTCCCTGGGGATGGGCCGGCCCTGCGTGTCTGGCAGCGCCAGGAGCCCGAGATGTATGCACTGCTGCAGACATTTTACGAAAGTCCAGGGCTCACCGAACAACTGCGCTGCATGGAGACCCTTACAGACATGGTGTTGGAGCCCATCGGCGGTCTGTGGAAAACCGATGAAGTGCTGGCCTTCGGCTTGCACGGGGATCTGGACCGGTTGGACCAGGAAGGAGAAGCCGCATGGGAGGCACTGTTTGGGGATGTAGTCTAGGGCTGCAGTCTGCTGGGCCGGGAGGTGCCGCGCAGTGCTGAGCGCCGGTGTTCGCCACCCGTGGTGGCTGTCTGTGGTGCTGCATGCCCTTCCCGGGTTGGCATTTGTGGCGGGGCACCGGCTTTTGGCTCCGTTGTTGTTACAGACGGGCTACGGGGTTCCATTCACTGCTTTGGTGGTAGTGCCGGCATTGGTTGCCGCAGTGCAGCTGGCCGTGCTGTGGTACGCGGCTCCGGTTCAGGATGGGCGGCGTTCTCTGCGCAGCCTGATCTCGCTGCAGGCACCCCTGGCCAAGAAAGTGTATGGCCTTTGGGTGCCGCTGCTGGTGTTATACGGCCTGGGACTGCGCTGGTTCGTACATTATGATCCGTGGCTGAACTCTTTCAGCTCGACCCCGGCGGCCATGTCTTTGGGTACTTTGGAGCCGGGGATGATGCTGGCGGTCTTCAGTTTCGGCCTAACGTTTTTTGGCGTTTTGGCTCCGGTGGTAGAGGAGCTTTACTACCGCGGTTTTCTGCTGCCCCGAATGCCGGGTCAAGGGCTGTGGATTCCCTTGCTGCACGCAGCCGTGTATGCTTTGGTGTTTTCAGAGATGCCGTGGGCGGTCATGCGGTTTGCCGCTATCCTGCCCTTGGTTCTGGTGGTATGGCGGCAGCGCAGTGTGTACCCCGCCATGATGGCCCAAGTCGTTCTGCGTGTAACCATTTTGATGTATCTCTTGTCCATTTGACCTTTGGCGGGCACAAGCCTGTCTGGGTCAGCGAAACATATGGCGGATATTCTAGGAGCGGGAGAGGGAATTTATGCAATTGTGGTGGTACAGAATACTGAAAATGGGATCTCTGGCGGTCCTCATTGCCATGTTGATAGTAGTTCCGGCAGGTGCTTGGCAGACTGTGGAGCTCAGTGAGGTGGAACTGCAGTACCATCGTGCTGGCAGCGGGGCGGCCCTGATTGTGCTTCCCGGAGCGGCCGGGATGAACGTCGCTATTTATCAGGAAGTTCTGCAACCGTTAGAGACGACCGTAGAGGCATTTTACCTCAATCCAAGAGGAGCCGGGGGTTCCGGTGAGCCCGCTGATGGTGACTACAGCATTGCGGCGTTGGTCCGAGATCTGGAGGAGTTCCGGGAGTACCAGGAACTGGACTCGTTTTACCTTTTGGGGCACGGTTATGGTGCCCAGGTGGCCCTAATGTACGCTTTGGAGTACCCGGAGGCTGTGGCTGGCTTGATCTTGGCAGGTGGCGCCCATTATTTGGGCGAGGAATGGTTCGTGGAACGGCAGGCGGCTACCGAACGCCATCCGGCTTATGAAGCCTATGCAGAGATGCCGATGCTGGAGCAGAATACCAATGATGCCGTGCTGATGTTGGACTTTTTCAATTGGGAAGAGCATCAAGACATGATGCCTTGGTTGGAACCGCACCTGCAGGTGCGCCTCGAGGCTAATGCGCATTTTATGGAGCAGGACATGGCCGAGTTTGACCTCCGGGACCGTGTCCAGGAAATTCAGCACCGGGTGCTGCTTGTCTGGGGACGCTACGATGTGGTAGATCCGCTGGAACGTGCGGAACAGCTGCAGAATGTTCTGCCCCAGGCTGAGCTTGTCATTTTGGAAGAAGCTGCCCACTTGGCGTTTCTCGAACAACGTGATGCCTTCGTTGAGGCAGTGGCCCAGTTCGTGCAGTAGCTTCCAGTGGCAGCAGCTGCCAAGCTGGCCAGGGGACCATTCGCCAAGAACGCGCAACAGCGGCGCCGCCGTTCTGCAGACAGCAGAAGGCGGGCGCCGCTTGGCGTTTCTGGGGGGATACTGGTTGCTAGCGATATTCCATTTGGAGCGGAACAAGGTGGACGTCTTGATAGAACCTTTGCAGAATATGCATGTAATCTAAGCCATCTTCGGCCATGGACCTGGCGGCCCATTGGCTCATGCCCACGCCGTGGCCGTTACCGCCGCCGTGGAATGTGACTCCAGAGACTGTACCTGCATCATCATATGCCAATTGGAAGACCATGAAGGCGCTGGGCAGAATGGAGTAGTTGACCAGATCCGTACCACTGCCCACCCGTCGTAGAGTCACATCGCTGCCAGTGAATGCTGCAGCTGGGCGGATCAGGAATCGGATATTGAATTCCTTAAGCACCCGGATTACACCATCGGTGCCATAGATATCCAATGCCATAATGTTGCCCCCGTCACCCCGCTCGACCACTTCCATGTGCCTGATGGTGCCGATACCGTCTTCGGGGATGGGTAGGGATGCGAACGAGCCTTCATCGGTGCGGGTCAGAACGAAATCGGGCTGGGCCTGCCACCGCAGGGGAAGGTTGTGGTTGATGGTGTTAGACAACTGCTGGCCCGTTAATGTCAGCTGCCAGCGAAACCACGGAGACATGTCGTCATATCCACTGAGGCCTTGGTCTTGGAAAAAGGCCGCTGCCGTGTCTTCGGTCCATTCCGCCGGCAGTTCCCATTGGGGCAGAACACTGCGGGCCTGCAGATAGGGGTAGTCGTGGCCTGGGAATCGTCCGTCCTCCGTGCTCCAAACCTGGGAGGCGCGGGCGGTAACCCCGGCGGAAGACGAGTGATACATGCTGTGAATGACCGTGTCATTATCCAAGCTGCGGAGAATGTACGGGCTTGTGGCATCAATGGCTTGATTGGCTTTGGCTGCTTCCCGCTGGTTGTTGTAGACCTGGGAGGCGGTGCTGTCGTCTACGTGGAAGCCTCGATGTGCATAGCGGGAGTTCAGTGCTTCCCGCACAGCGTACGTTCGAGCAGCCACCGCTTGGGCTTTCAGTGCTTCCAGATGCCAGCTAGCCGGCATTTCGCTGGGCAAGACCTGATAGAGGTATTCATCCATGGCCACTTCGTTCACCACTTGGATGCCGTCCGCCCCAGCCGGGGTAATTTCAAACACACCGCGGTACTCGGGATGGAAGGGACTGGAACCGCCGCGCTGGAAGCTGTCAATGCGGATCAAACCTCCGTACGCAGCATGCACAAAGAGGCGCTCCGACGTTTCCATTACCAAGACGCCATCCCGCTCCACGGCCACCTGACCTGCGGCGGCTGTCAGACGCAGGGGCAGACCGGGGGTAAGGCGGGTTAAGACCTGACCCCGGGCATTCTCTACGTAGAGGCCCGTGCTGGAGGAGAGGACGACTTCATTGTGTTCTAGAGAAGCAAAACTGCCATCCATGATGCCCACACGCATCGTTTCCACATATTGCGGCTTCAGGACGTCAATTTGGACCACTTGGCCGTGGAGCGTGGAGACCACCACATCGTGTGCTCCGACAATCAGGTGATGGTAAGGGATGTTGCGAGTACCTTCATGGACGCCGTAGAAGTGCTGGTAGACCAGGGCATGTTCTTGGACGGGGAACTGCTGTCCGGAGAATAGCTCAACCTGGCTGCCGGCACGGACCAAAAGACGCTGTGGTTCGTAGCGTGTAAGGTAGTCGCCCACCAAAATCACGGTACGGCGCCCTGCTGCTTGCGGTCGTCCGCTGCCGGCTGCCCCTTCAATCACCAGGCGCTCCACATCCTTGGGTGCCTGGAACGAGGCTGTAACTACCGCTCGGCCCTGATCCAGCTCGACGCGCTGGCCGCTGCTGGCTAACAGCTGGTCTTCGTGCCACAGAAGCAGCTCGCCGAAGGCGGCTTCAAACTGTGCTTCCGCACTGACAATGGTCATGGCTACGGCGAATGTCTGTCCCGGCTGGACAAAGCTGATCCGTTCACCATCGAGGTCCAGAAGCTGCATGGATTGCACAAGAAATTCTGGAGCAGCAGCAGGTTCAGCTGTGGGTTCCTCAGCCAAGGCAGCTTGCGGCAGCAAAAGCAGCAGCAGCAGTACATAGGATAAAAGTGGGTAGCGCACGGAAGTTCCTCCTTTGATCAGCAGATGGGCAGAAGCAAATGTACACAGGGCCAGGGATGGTGTTCTGCAGATGCCCTGCAAAACGCAGTGGGTTCCTAGTGTGCGGAGCTCCGGTCCAGAAGAGCACCGCAGCGGCCCAGCGGATGGTGGGCACTGGACGGAGTATGGCCAGACAGCGCTGCGTCCCTATGTGTCCCGTTGTAGCCCTACGAAGTGTCATAACTACGGTCTTTCTTCGCCGCCGGTGGTGTTTGTACCTTCTTCTGGCACGGAATACACAGCCTCAAACACGACGTTCAATGTCACAGCCAGCTTCAACTGACCGGGCATGAACATGTCCGCCAGATCCGTAACCGCTGCGCCGCCCTGTGCAGCGAACATGGGGCCGCTGGTGTAGGAATCAGTAATGGAACGCAGCCGGACAGTGGTACCCTGTGGTGCCAACAGGCCTGCCTTCCAATGTGCCTGTTCCAGGGCTCGGCTGTAGGCGTCTTCCCAGGCCGCGGTGTTGTCCTTAACACCGTATTGGATATTCTGGATAATGTTAGCGCCCGCAGCCACGGCTTCATCGATCATCTGCGCCGCCCGCTCCAGCTCCTGAACGGGGACTTCAAATACGTGGCGGACGACGAACGGACCCGGCAGGGACTGATTTGTTTGGTGGTCCCAGCGCTCACTGCGGTAAAGGTAAAACTCAGACGTCTTGATGCGATCATGGGGGGCATAATCTTTAAAGATGGTAATCAACTGCTCCACAATCTCGTAACTGTCCCGCAGAGCCTGGGAGGCTTCGGCACCTTCCTGCTGCAGGCCAAGCCAAACAACGGCGGTATCCGGTGTGATGCGGACATCACCAGTGGCCTGAACTTCAATGGTAACGGGGCCGGAAGCGGAAGCGGTGGTGGGGACGAGCAACAATAACGCCGACAGCGACAACGACAATGACAGCAAACAGGCTAACGACCATAACCAGCGTTTCACAATGATCCCTTCTTTCTGGAAGTTGTCATAGTATTCGCTCCCTTGCTCGGGTATGTAGGCAGCCAAACCCCACCGATGCAGAAAGTTTCAA
>PWMW01000402.1 GCA_003559095.1 Clostridiales bacterium
CGGTGGGAAACACTGGTCGTAACCTGACCGGAACTGTCACTGAGATTCCCCAGCCAAAAAGCGCTGGTTGAAAACCGGCTATTCAGCATATCATTCCAGTTCACCGCCGCTGCACCGTAGTGACGACTGGTAAAAGGAAGCAGATCGGACAGCTTGAGATCGCCTCCCAAAAGCAAAAAGGCCAGCCGCGGGTCATTCAAAACGCTGCGGTCTTCATACCCTTCACCGTTATAGAAGTACTGGGCGGCCGCGCTCACCGAGAACAGCCCATCGGGGTCCGGTCGGCTGAATTGCAGGCCAACTGTACTTTGGAATATTAGTTCATCCCTCGTTGTAGCCACAAGCTTCTTGTCTTCATCCACTTTCACAAAGGTTCTGTCAGATCCGCGGCTGAAAACAGCTTCCCCGAAAATATCGATATCACCCAGGGATGTGGACACCGTAAGCATTCCCCGCGGCACTTTGCCTTCCTGGTAAAACCCTCCGACACCAATCTCGCTGCGTCCCACCACGAACGTAGCCCGGGGTGCCACGGCAATCTGGTTCAACTGATCAACCCCATCGAAGAGCAAAAAGAGATGATAATCCTGGCGTCGCTGGGGAACATGAACCCGCAGCGCCACCGGGCCCTCTCGGACTGCTTCCGGTTTTTCCGGGTCGAGACGTCCCACGCTGATAACGTCTGCAGGGCTGAAGAAGTACCCTACTCCCCAGCGCACAGTCTGTTTGCCCGCCCGAAAGTAGATAGAGTTGTCATAATTCCAGTCAACGAAAAGTTCAGCCAGATCCCACGAGAACTGATCCTCCGCCGCAGAATCCAAGGCAAAATCGGCCCGTGCCAGAAACCGCGTATCCACCCGGGGCCTAGCATCCAGGTACACTTGACCCCGCAAGGAAGCCCGCAGATCCCCATCCAGAGAAATATCTTCCAGGGGTGCAGAGTATTCCAACCCAAATCGGGCACTGCCGCCTAACTCAATGGCATCGCTGGTCAGCAGCGCCAGCGAATGGTCCACATCCGTATCCTCATCGACCACGAACACCTCCGACGCGAAGGGATCATCGTCGAATAGGCTGTCCCAATCATCAGCGAGGCCAGAACCAGCCGTCAAGACCAGAACCATGAGTGTTATCAGAAGCATATATAGTGGTTTCACGACATTCATCCTCCTCTTCGTCATCAACGGCTGACCTGTTCCAGATATGCTCGGGTAAAGACATAGTCAGGGATGGGATTGACAGACATCTCCTCCATGGTGATCTGCGTTCGCTTTCCTTCTACTAGTTCATCCACGAAGATCATCTGTCGCGGAATAATGTTCTCACCCACTCGAGCATAGTTGGGAAACAGCGACGTGCGCATGAGCCGTTGGTTCAGCGAGTATTCCTCTGCCTTCAAAAGCAGAGTGGTGTCTTTGGTTACCCAGATCTTCACATACGGATACGTTACGCCATCGTGACGTGCTTCCAGAGAAATGATGTAAACACTGTTGGCACCTAACTGCCCTTCGCTGTATTCGGTGATATCGTAATCCTCGGAATAGGTCCAGGCGGCAAAGTCCGAGTTGCGGGCATCTGAGTCCTGGAAGGCTTCCTTCAGCGAAGTATGGGCGAACTTGCGCGACGACGGATCATAAAACCAAAGATTATCGCCGTCCATCAAGTAACCCTGGCCGCGGCGGGTGCGGGGCTCTTGGATCAGCATGGCGAACTGCTCTTCGCGGTCACGACGGAACTGCCGCACCACAGTCTTTTCCAAACCATTTTCGGGATCCTCGGTGATCATGGTCATCATGGCCGAGAAGTCCACATCGTCAAAGGTTGTCAGTACATCCAAGTCCTCCAAAATCTGCCGAATGTGCGGAAACTCCTCGGCCGTTGCTGCCAGCGGGGACAGCAGAAGCACGGCCAGGAGCATACTCAGTATTCCAAGCCATTTTTTCATCATGTCATACCTCCATTTATGCCTAAAAATGACTGCCCAAAGCTTTGATCGGCGATAACTTAGCCGCCGATGTGGCTGGCCAATGGGCTGCCGAAAGACAAATGCCAAGCATAATGCCAAAATACAGCAAAACAGCGCCAATACCGACGTCGAAGGAAAAACTGCCCTGAGCCAAGAAAAACTGCAGCCCCGGTGTGGTGACCGTCCACAGCGAAAGTAGTGACATGGCCAGCAATGCCAACACCAGTCCGATCACGCCGCCAAGCAGGCCTAACATTCCAGCCTCGGCCAGGAAAATCCGGCGCACCATGGGCTGCTGCATGCCCAAAGCCCGCATGGTACCGATTTCCTTAGTTCGCTCCATAACGATCATGCGGAACGTGTTGGTAATCCCAACCATGATAATCAAGAGCAGAATGGCAAAAACGCCCAAAGCAATGGTGTTCAGCACGCCGACAATGGCCTCCACCGGTTCCATGATATCGTTAATGGTCGTGATGAAATACTGCACACCATCCCACGGCTCCACCACGTCACGGGTTCGCGCTCCGCCGAAAAACGGTCCGCCCATACCCTGCATATCTTCCATGTCATCGTCTGTGGTCTGCCGGCGTTCGCTGATGGGAAGAACGCCCCGAAAGCCAGCGGCCACAGTATCCACCGCTTCCATGTTGTGCAAAAAGAGATTTAATGATTGAAAACTTCCCGGCGGCAGGTTCAAAAGAC
>PWMW01000421.1 GCA_003559095.1 Clostridiales bacterium
AATGCTGAGGGGGATGGCCGTGGACACCTTTCAACTGCGAGACGTTCACGTGATGGGTTTTGGGAGGCAGAGCAGTTCCGAAACTTTGAATGTGGTGGTAGAGCAGGGGACCATTTCATACATGGGACCAGATCATCGCGACGATGTGGGGCCTGTGATCGATGGTGCTGGCAGTTTTGTTTCACCGGGGTGGATTGACCTGCACGCTCACGTGTACTACGGGGCCACAGACATTGGAATCCGCCCCGATGATGTGGGCCTCAATACGGGAGTTCACTGGATTGTGGATGCGGGTTCCGCTGGCGAAGCGAACTTCGCAGGTTTGGATGAGTTTGTTATTGGATCCAGCGAAGTTAACGTGCTGGCCTACATCAATATCGGTCCCATCGGCGTTACGGCGGCTAATCGAGTCAGCGAATATGCTGTCTTGGACGCTGTGGATCTGGAACGCCTGTACCCGGTGGTGGAGCAGTACCGTCAGGTCATTCGCGGGATTAAGGCAAGGGTGAGCGGCATAATTGTCGGTGAACGGGGTTTCGAAGTGCTGCGTCTCGGGCAGGAGGCATCCTGTGCCACGGGACTACCTTTGGTGGTGCACGTGGGGGAAGCGCCGCCGGACTTGGCGGCTCTCTTTGACGCCCTCGAACCCGGAAGCATGGCAACGCACTGCTATCATGGCAAGCCCGGTAACAGTGTGTTAGACCGCCAAAACCGCGATGCCATGCGGGCCGCGGCCGAACGCGGTGTGTTATTAGATGTTGGGCACGGTGAAGCCAGTTTTAGCTATGCCGCAGCGGAGCTGTGTATCGGCGAAGGTCTTACTCCTTTTTCCATCAGCACAGATCTGCATGCCCGCAATGTCGGCGGTCCCGTGTGGGATCTGCCCACCACTATGTCCAAGGTTCTGGCCGCAGGCCTGCCCCTTGAGGATGTTATTCGTTGTGTCACCACGAACCCTGCCAATTTTTTACAGATACCTGGTAGCAGGGAAATAATGGAAGTTGAGCCAATGCATCAGTGGACTGGTGAAGGGATGCGGGCTAACCTCACTTTGTTTTCTGTGGATGAGGTGGATGTAGACATGCCTGACAGCCGTGGAGATGTGCGCCGTCTGCGGCGTGCCATCGTACCTCGGGGCGTGGTTGTGGACGGCCGCTATCGACGGCTGGAGCCGAAGGAACTGGCCAGCCCGTTATTCCGGGATCTTTAGGTCGGCACTGGCCTGCCTCTGGAACGCCATAACCAATGCTGGTGAAAAGCCCATGCCGATAGGTCTGGGAGTACCGGGGAGGATAACGTTGAACCAAAAAGAATGGAGGGTATATCATGAAAGAAGTGATTGGCGGAAAAGTTGCTGTACCTCTATCACCGGCTATCAAGACGGAAGAGTTTGTGTTTGTGTCGGGCCAGGTGCCCACCAAAGCTGATGGCAGCATCGAAGGCGGGATTGCAGAGCAGACAGCTGCCTGCCTGGAAAAAGTAAAGCAGCTTTTGGAAGAGGCAGGAACGTCTCTAGACAAAGTGGTGAAAACCATGGTTTTCATTACGGATGTCAATGACTTTCAGGGCATGAATGCGGTCTATGCCCGTTATTTTCCCGAAAATCCACCGGCGCGCTCGTGTGTCCGGGCGGATTTGGTGATCGATGCCAAGGTGGAGATTGAAGCTATCGCTCTGCGTTAATCCGTGTGGGATGCAGATTGCCACCGCTGCAGGCTGTTATAGGTGTTATGGAGCGAGCAATGTGATTGCAGCGGACGGCGTCTCCAGTGGCCATCTAAGGCTGTGAGTTTGGAGCGGAAAAAGGATGTGAACGTTGATGACGGAAAGCAAAAAACCTGCCACGCTGCCGACTGCTGCGGACGTTGGCGGATGCAGTGTGCCGACACCGGCCGTGATCGTTGACTGGGCTACGGTGGAGAAGAATGTTCAGTTCATGGCCGAGCGGGCCACGCAGTTTGGCGTGCAGCTGCGGCCCCACATTAAGACGCACAAAAACCTTGAAGTGGCGCGCCTGCAGATGGATGCTGGTGCGGCCGGATTGACATGTGCCAAGGTGACAGAAGCACAGGTGTTTGTTGAAGCCGGTTTTCCCGACATCTTCTTGGCGTATCCTGTGGTGGGAGATTACCAAATTTCGCAGCTGTTGGATATGGCCCAGCGCTGTCGGCTTTCGGTGGCCTTCGACAGTGTGCAGGGGGCCCAGCGTCTGCAGCAGGCTGCCGACGCCGCGCAAGTGACGCTGGATGTGATGATGATCGTGGACAGCGGTGGTGGCCGTGACGGTGTGGGTACCGCTGCCGAAGCACAGCGTCTGGCCTTGGCTCTGCATGAGATGCGCAGCCTGCGATTTGCTGGCATTATGACCCATGAGGGCCATGCCTATAAGACGGGCAGCACCGAAGGTGTCCGTCAAACTGCTCGCAGCATTGGTGGTACCATTGTGCAGGTGGCTGACCATCTGCGCCGCCTGGGGATACCAGTGGAGCGGGTCAGTACGGGGGCTACGCCCACCTGCTGGTTGGAGGAACCGGTGCCGGGGATCAATGAATGGCGCCCCGGAACCTACGTATATAACGATGTCCAGGAATGGGTTTTGGGCGTACCGCGCGATCACTGTGCAGTCACGGTGGAAGCCACCATTGTGAGCCACCCGCAGCCGCAGCGCTACATCATCGATGCCGGTGCCAAGACCTTGTCCCAGGCTCAGCATCCGCATTATGGGTATGGATTTATCTTTGGTCATGAAGAGGCTCGCATTGTGGCGTTGACCGAGGAGCACGGTACTATGGAAGCACCAGCGGCCACCTTCGCCGTGGGTGAGCGGATCACCATTCTGCCCATCCACGTATGCACTACCGTCAACATGCACGATGCACTGTGGAAGCGTTGTGCCGATGGCAGCTATGAACAGCTGATCGTTCACGCCCGGGGGCGCATTGTTTGAGCCGCTTGGTCAGCTCAGGTCAGCCGGAGCACTGGGTAAGCGCTAAGAGGTTTGCAGCCAGTCTAGATCGATTCTAGGCTGGTTTTTTCCGAATGGGAATCACGTCTCGCTTGTATCGGCCGCAAAATCCACGGCCAAATGGGCAAACCATAGAGGAAAAAGAGGAACGAGCTGAGAAATAGCATAAAGGTAGAAGAACGTGAATCGGATCCGCTCCGCGTGCCTAAGGGAGCCGCGCCACCACATGCAGGGCGCTGACCAGCGAACCCTGCTGTTTGCACGGACACCGATGATCGGTTCTTGGGTCTGAAGGGGCGCTGTGCCAGAGATAAAGCAAGTAATCCGAACTGGGAAATCCAAACTGGGGAAGGTGTTGTCAGTGAAACCGCAAGAATGTGTGGCCGTGTACTCCAAGCTGCTTTGGGATCGTGGGCTGACGGAGGGTACCGGCGGCAATGTCAGCATGCGAGATGGGGACAGCGTGCATATTACGCCCACCAGCATGATTAAGCATTTTCTGACGGCAGAGGATATTGTGGAACTGGCCGTTGATGGAACAAAGATTTCCGGCAAGTATAATCCTTCGTCGGAATACAAGATGCACATTTTCCTATACCAAAACAACCCCGGCGCCAAGGTAGTGGTGCATGCACATCCGCCCTATGCCACAGCTGCGGCCGTGGCGGGCCGCCAGCTTCCGGTGAACATGCTGCCGGAGTCGGCGCTGCTCTTGACACCCATTACGTACATCCCTTACCAGATGCCGGGTAGTCAAGGCTTTGCTGATGCATTCATCAGCGGGATTGAACAGGGCTCCAATGTGTTTCTACTGGGGAATCATGGTGTGACAGTGACTGGCGGGAGCATGACAGAGGCCTTTGCTCGCATCGAAACCCTGGAATTTCTCAGTCGAGTGTCTTACTTGACCGGCGCTGAACCGGGCAGCATGGAGATCCCAGACGACCAAATCCAGGCATGGCTGGCCACTTTGAAGTGACCAGATCCAGCCCAGGCTGAAGAAGGAGTTGTTAACGGTGAATGAGCAGCAAAACCAAATGTTGGCGAATTTTCGAGTTGAGGTTCCTTCATGGGGTTTTTCGCGGTCCGGTACCCGCTTTCATGCCTTTGCCATACCCGGTGAGGCCAGAACACTGAGCGAACGGATCGCCGATGCCGGCCTGGTGCAGCAGTTGACCGGTGCCGTCAGCGCCGTGGCCCTGCATATCCCTTGGGATGAAACCTCAGACTATCAGGCTCTGAAAGAACAGGTGGAGGAGACGGGGCTGCAAGTGGGTGCTATCAATCCCAATCTATTCCAAGAAGAGCTCTACCGCTTCGGTTCTTTGGCCAGCAGTGATCCTGCGGCGAGGGAGTTGGCTGTGTCGCACTGCTTGGAGTGTGTGGAGATCATGCGTCTGACGGAATCCAAAGGCCTGTCCATATGGCTGCCAGACGGTTCCAATTACCCGGGGCAGATGGATTTCGCCGCTGCCTTTGGCCGCATGGTGGAAAGCCTGCAGGCTATCTACGAAGGTATGGATGACGATCAGACCATGCTGATTGAGTACAAGTTTTTCGAACCAGCCTTTTACCACACGGTCCTGTCCGACTGGGGCACAGCTGTGCTGGCCGCCCAGGAAGTAGGACCTAACGCCAAAATCTTGGTGGATCTGGGGCATCATCCCATGGGCACCAATATTGAAGCCATTGTGGCGTTGGTTTCCAAGTTTGGCCGACTGGGCGGTTTTCACTTTAATGCGCGCAAATATGCCGATGATGATTTGACCACAGGCTCCTTGAACCCTTATGAGTTGTTCTTGATCTTTGTGGAGCTGAACAAGTTCTACGATCTTTCGCAGCAGCCCGGCGAGATCTGCCTTGTCTTGGACCAAAGCCACAATGTAAAGTGCAAAGTAGAGGCCACCGTCCAATCCGTGACGAACCTCCAGTTGATGTATGCGAAATCGCTCTTGGTGGACTATGACAAGTTGCGGGCTGCTCAAGAAGCACAGGACGTGGTAGCCTGTGAGGAGATTCTTAAAGGAGCCTTTGACACTGATACTCGCCCGTGGCTGCAGGAGATCAAACGACAGCAGGGGCTGCCCGAAGAACCACTGCAGTATTTCCGCACCAGCGGCCTTAAGGAGCGTCGTATCGAAGCCAGGAGGTGAGATGGACGATGAACCGCTATCTAGCTGTGGACCTTGGCGCCTCGGGAGGTAAGGCCCTTCTTGGATGCCTGCGGGAGGACGGACTGGAACTGGAAGAGATCCATCGTTTTTCCAATCGACCGGTGGAGATACAGGGTGTAAGTTATTGGGACATCCTGTCTCTTTACGATAACATTCTTCAGGCACTGAACAAAGCCGCGCTGGCCTACGGCGGGGTATCCGCCATCGGCATTGATAGTTGGGGTGTGGATATTGGTCTCCTGGACGGGCGCGGCCGTCTGCTAGCGAACCCGCGGCACTATCGCAACATGATCGGAACCGATACCATGGGCCGGGTCACAGACCAGCTGGGCAAGGAATGGATCTTCCAACGCTCTCCCACCCAATTCCAGCCCTTCAACACGCTGTACCAGTTAGCCCAAATGGAGCAGGAACAGGATCCTCTGCTGCAGCAGGCCCAGACTGTACTCAACATTCCAGCCCTACTCAGTTACTTCCTCTGCGGCAGCAAGAGTGCCGAGTTTACCATGGCCACCACGACCCAAATGTACAATCCGGAAGCCAATGACTGGGACCGGGAACTGCTCAGTAAACTTTCCTTGGATTCGTCACTGCTGCCAGCCATCGTACCGGCGGGAACCGTCATTGGCTCACTGCTGCCGTCGCTGCAGACGTCTTTGGGCATGCAGACCGACGTGATTCTGCCAGCAACCCATGATACGGGTGCTGCGGTAGCATCCATTGATCCAGGGCAGCAGGACACCATGTTCATCAGCACGGGCACTTGGTGCTTGGCCGGCATGGTCTTGGATGAACCCCGCACAAGTTGGGATGTTGTGGAGTATAACTTTGCTAATGAAGGCTGCTGGGGCGGGAAGTATCGCCTTTTGTACAACGGTACTGGTCTCTGGCTGGTGCAGCAGCTGCTGGCACAATGGCGGGATTCGGATCCGGACCTGGATTATGGCATCCTGACGGATTTGGCCAGACGCGCTGAACCCTTCGTCAGCATTCTTGATGTCAATACACCATCGCTGCAGAAGATGGGGGATATGGAACATTCGATGCGGGCAGTAATGAACGCTCCGGAGGAAGAAATAACCCCTGGGGTTTTGGTGCGCACGGCGTTGGAGGGAGTGGCTCTGCGCATGGCGTGGACCCGGGATGTGCTGGAGTCCATTACAGGCTGCACCATACGCCGCGTGCATATGGTGGGGGGCGGCATCCGCAATGAGCTGCTGTGCCAGTTCGTGGCCAATGCCACGAATTTGCCCGTTGTAACGGGTCCGGTGGAAGCCACGGCCGTTGGCAATCTGTTAGGCCAGATGGCTGCAGCCGGAGAGATTCCGTCCATGGCTGCAGGGCAGCGGTTGGTGGCAAGGTCTTTGGCCGGGCCATCCTACGAACCCCAGGACCAGCGTCTTTGGGAAGAAGCCTATGGAGCGTTTCGGACCATGATTGGTTGATTCATCTGTACTTGCAACACCGCTTGAGCAGAAAAAGACTATTGCCTAGACAGCAAAAAATTTCGGAAATGGAGTGTGAAGTGGTTGGCGAAGGTAAATCTTGCGTATGTTGGTTGCGGAGGGATAGCTGGCACCCACGTTGAAGGGCTGCGACAGCTGTGGGAAAAAGGGTATCGGGATTTTGCAGTCATTGCCTTGTGTGATCTGGAAGAAGAGCGTGCTGAGGCCATGGCCCAGCGGTTTGCCGAGTTCACAGGCGTCAAACCCAGCGTCTACACGGATTACCAGGAAATGCTTAACAAGGAAACGGCCATCGACGCGGTGACGATTTATACAACCCACGATAATCATCATCTCATCGCCATTGATGCCATGCAGGCCGGCAAACATGTGACAACAGAAAAACCTCTGGGGTTCTCGCTGCGGGCGGCTAAGCGGATTATGGAAGCGGCGGACGCAACGGGACAGCTGCTGCATGTAGCCGAAAACTATCGCATGGCACCGGCGGAACGCGCTGTGAGCTGGGTGATCAAGAGCGGCCGCATCGGCCAACCCAGACTTCTGAACTGGATGGACATTGGCGAACGCCAATGGTACTGGCAGTGGCGGGATCATGTGGAAATCGCCTCCGGTGGTTGGACCATTGATGGTGGAGTACACTTTTCCGATCTTTGGCAGCTTCATATCGGCGAAATCCATCGGGTAACGGCCGTTTCGAAAACCTTTGATCCGGTTCGCTACATTTCGTACAAGAATATTGAAGAGTTTGAGGCCTCCAAGGAGCAAAGACAGCCCCGCTACCGACCGACGCGGTCGCTGAAGAACATTGATGCCAGCAATCTGCGGGAACCTGTGGAAACTACGGTGGAAGATACCACGTCGGCCATCCTGGAGTTCTCCAATGGTGTAATCGGCACTTGGGTTGTCAGCCGTTCGGCACCTGGCGGTGTGGACCGTTCTTGTGTGCTGTATGGCTCAGAGGGTGCCCTCTCATGGAATGAAGGCATTTTGACCCGAACAGGTCAGGATGGTGCTGTGGGTTGGCAGGAAATGATCGAGATGTACATGAACGCACTGTCCAGCGACGAAAAAGAACAGCTGTTTCCCATGGGCATTACCCAGACCATGGCCATTGAAGATAAGCAGTTCATTGATGCTGTTTTGGGCCGCGGCATGTTCGAAGTGGATGCCATGACGGGCTACAAGGCCATGGCGATTCCCATGGCGGTTTATGAGTCGGCCGCTTTGCAGAGCCCCGTTTTGGTACAGGATGTCCTGGACCTCAAAGTTGAAGCATATCAAAAGCCGCTCAATGAGCGCTTGGGAATCAAGTAGATACTGGCTTTGGGCACTCAGTAGGATATAGAAAGGACGCTGTGGTTTTCAAACCCAGCGTCCTTCATCGTTAACGGGGCCTTCGAGCGGCCGATCTATCGTCCTGGGAACGATTTCAGATGCGTTATCACGGCCAGTTTTACGCAGGCGGCCAGTGGTTGGGTCTGCAGCATTTGGGAGACGTTGATGTCGTCACGGGGCAGCGTCAGGTAAAGAATACGTGCGGCCCGGTGTCCCTGGAGCATGAGTGGCAAGCGGCCGGCATCGCTGCGAGCGGCGAGATGGGTCCATTGACCCACGGGAACGTTCAAAGCGGCAGCTACCATGTAATCGTCGAGACCTATTTGGTCCAAGACAGCACAAGCATCCAAGACCAGGGAGGCCAACTGCGCTGCCTTCTCTTTTAAGGCTTGGCCATGTTGACGGAGCAGCTGATCCCGCTGCACGGACTCTTGTTGGTAGCGACGCTGAAAGGGTTCTGCGACGGCACCATCGGGAACCCACTGCTGTTGGTCCCCCGTTATGCTTTCCAGAGCTCTGCCCAAGTGGAGGGCGTGCTGTCTGGCCAAATGCAGGCTGGCCAGACATCCATACACCTGCTCTTTGGTACGGTGATCTTGGATTGTTGACGGCTGCTGGGGCACTGTTTCGCGTCCAAGGGTCGTCATGATGGATTCACCACGCTTTCGGCTGTCCGGAGGTGAAGATCCAAAAGCCATGGTAGGGCCCGATCAACCGGTACGCGTTCTGTTTCTGCCACAGCTGGTTCGGCCAAGCTGCGCCGGACGCGGTGGGCTAGGCTGCACCCTTGGAATGGTCGGCAAGCAGTGGCTGCTGGGTTTTTGTTGAGTGGCTGCAAAGATGCACGGCCGAGACCGAGGACCTTGCCCAGGCGGCTGGCATATTGCGGGTAGTGCTCGAGGGTCTGCAGACAGTCAAAAACGCAGCTACCCAAGAGAACAAGATCATGGAAGAGCAGTTCCTGTTGGCTTTCACAGTCCATAAGTGCGGGATGATTGCGGCGATACACGAATCCATTAGGATCGTCCCTTACCGACTGCTGGCTGAGTATGCAGCGGTGTGCTGTGATCCTCTTGTTCAAATCCTGGTAATGATGCAGGGTGGACCATACAGCCGTCTGTGTATGTACCAGAAACTCTAGGGCATCCTCTGCATACTGATCCGGGGATGAGCGCTGCCTTAGGATCAGGTGATAGCGGCGAACCAAGACTGTAAGCATGTCTGTGGGAAGGATCAATGAGCTGCCTCCTTTAAGATCATCGTAGATCAATCGAACACGCATCTCCCCACAAGTTGCCCGCTTGGGATAGCGGACGATACCACTATATCATTTTTCAGAAATTTTAGCAAGCCGCTGCCTGGGAAATTTTCCGCAGGGCAAGAAACGGCAGCGTCTGCAGTGCGGGCAGGGAAAGCCAGTGCGGTGGTGAAATTATAGTTGAGAATGCCTCCTCGAAAGAGCCGCTGTTTGCAACACATCTGCTCCACGGTAACGGTGGTATGTAGAACCGGCTGCATCGGGGACGAAGTATATGAAAGGAGTAATGATATGGCGATTACGTATGACAGTGACCAACGGATCTTTCATCTGCGGGCTGCCCACTGCAGCTATGTGTTTCAGATTCAGAAGAATCAGCAGTTGGCCCATCTGCATTGGGGGCGACCACTGCAGGAGCCTGCCGATGCCGCCTCGCTGATCACTATCGAAGGGCGTCCCTTTAGTACGCAGTTGGATCCAGAAGATCAAGGCTTTACCACAGAGTTCATGCCCCAGGAGTTTCCGGCCTTCGGCAGTGGCGATTTCCGCCAACCGGCCTTTGAAGCTGTGTGGAGTGATGGGTCCCGCGTGACAGATTTGCAGTATCAGGGGCACGAGATCCTTCCTGGTAAACCCCAACTAGGCGGCCTGCCGGCGGTGTATGTGGAATCCGCCGCCGAAGCTGATACGCTGCTGGTGCATTTGGCTGATGAGGCCGGGCTGGCAGTTACTCTGCAGTATTCGGTCTTTGCCGAAGCCAATGTAATTACCCGTTCTGTCCTGCTGCGCAGTACAGCGCAGGAGCCCATCATTTTGGATCGGGCACTTAGTACCAGTGTCGATTTCACCGACAGTGACTTTCGCCTCCTGCAATTGTCCGGGGCATGGGGACGTGAACGAATGGTCACTGAGCGCAGTTTGACTCAGGGACTGCAGGCTATTGAGAGTGCTCGCGGTGCCAGCAGCCACCAACAGAATCCTTTCCTGGCCCTGCAGCGGTCGGGCAGCGATGAGCATCAAGGTGAAGTGTTTGGATTCAGCTTGGTGTACAGCGGGAACTTCTTAGCTCAGGTCGAGGTGGATCCCTTCCTGCAGACCAGAGTTCAGTTGGGCATCAATCCCCGCGACTTCTCGTGGCAGTTGGATCCCGGCGAAACCCTGCAGACACCGGAGGTAGTCTTGGCATTCAGTGATCAAGGTCTGAACGGTCTCTCCCAGACCTATCACCGTCTGTACAGAACTCGTCTGGCCAGGGGCGCGTTCCGCGATGAACCGCGTCCGATTCTCATCAACAATTGGGAAGCCACGTACTTTGACTTTGACGAAGAAAAAATTCTCGCCATTGCACGGCAGGCCCAGACATTGGGCGTGGAACTGTTTGTCTTGGATGATGGTTGGTTCGGTCAGCGCGATGATGACCACACATCCCTAGGCGATTGGTTCGTAGATACAAGGAAGCTGCCCGACGGCCTGGGAGGTTTGGGCACCAAGATCAACCAACTGGGAATGAAGTTCGGTCTCTGGTTCGAACCGGAAATGATCTCGCCAGTTAGCGAGTTATACAGAAAGCACCCGGACTGGTGTATCCACATTCCGGGGAGGCGCCGCACCTTGAGCCGCAACCAGCTGACCTTGAATCTGGCACGAACCGAGGTGCAAGACTACATTATTGAGCAGATCAGCAGCGTGCTGCAGAGCGCTCCTATCGAGTATGTTAAATGGGACATGAACCGGCATATGACCGAAGTGTTCAACCCGGAACTGCCCGCATCTCGGCAGCGGGAAACGGGCCATCGCTATATGCTCGGCCTGTACCGCGTTCTTGAAGAAATTACCAGTCGGTTCCCGCACATCCTGTTTGAAAGCTGCAGCGGAGGCGGCGGCCGTTTTGATCCGGGCATGCTCCATTATATGCCGCAGACCTGGACCAGCGACAATACCGATGCCGTGGAGAGATTGAAGATTCAATATGGAACCAGTGTTGTCTATCCCTTGAGCAGCATGGGTGCCCATGTTTCGGCTGTTCCAAATCACCAGACAGGCCGCATCACGCCCATGGAAATACGCGGCCATGTCAGCATGTTCGGTAACTTTGGCTACGAGCTGGACTTGACGGAACTGAACGCCGCCGATCTGGAGTGCATTAAGCAGCAGATTGCGGAATACAAAGCTGTCAGACAGTTGGTACAGCAGGGAACGTTCATCCGTCTGCTCAGTCCTTTTGCGGGGAATGAAACTGCTTGGCTGGTGGTGAGCGAAGATCAGAATGATGCCTATGTTGGCTATTATCGCGTCTTGGCCGAACCGAACCCCCGCCACTATAAGGTGAAGCTCAAGGGTCTTGATCCCCACAAACGATACCGTATCGAAGGGACGCAGTGGAGTTTAGGTGGAGACCAGCTAATGTATGCCGGGCTGAATATCTACCAAATCGCCAGAGAGATCCGGCGCCGACGGGGCGATTTCACCAGTGTGGCGCTGCGGCTGCGGGCGGAAGAGGGCCGATGAGCAGCGCGGTACGGGCAGTATCGCCCGTCGATATCACCCTGCAGGCTCTCAGGTCCCGTGTCAAATGGCGATTTTGGCTGCTTTCGGATCTGCAGCAGTCCAATTTGGCCCAGGCCAAACGCTGTCTGCAGACGGCAGTGGAAGATTTCCGGTCTTGGCAGCTGCCCTGCCAGGGTATCTGGTACTTGGGCGATGCCGTGGAGGGCAGCAACGTAGAGCTGGTCCAGCAGATGACAAATATGCAGTGCCACATTCTCGGTACCCTGCAGACGCCGGTGCATTATGTCATGGGCAATCACGACTTTGATCTCTGGAAGGAGCACGGATCCGGTCCGGTGGATGAGCGAGTGCCGTTTTGGTCCATGGTGCGGCAGCAGACGGGATGGAGAACCACGGCGGATCTTTCCCAGTTTCATTATACGGTTCAGTTTGGCCGCTGGCTGGTGGTCTTTTTGTCGGATCACGCTTCTGTCCAACATGACTGGTTTACCAGCCACGGGAAGGTGCGGGGACAGAGCCATGCCTACCCTTGGTGCAGCGAAGATTATCAGGCGGTGACCGCGGCCGCAGCAGCATGGTCTGGTCCCGTGATCTTGGCCTCCCATTACGCTCTGGCAGGCGGGAACCGCCCGGCACCATTGTTGGACCAGCTGCTGCCTCTGCCGAACAATGTGATGCTGCACTGCTATGGGCACTCGCACATTGGTGACGCCATTTGGGGCAAAGAACATGTCCACAGGAAGATCGCAGGCGTGCACTACCACGATGTGCCACAAGTGAATGTCTCGTCCCTGGAGGACCGCCGGGGCAGTGAGGTGCGTTCGGTGCTCCTTGAACTCTATGATGATGACAGTGTTGGGGCGTATTTCCGCGATCACCGTCGGCGCACGTGGGCCGACGCCCTTATGCATGGTCCACCTTTGGATTGGGGACTGGAGAATATCTAGGGAGGAATGACGAATGAGTTTGCAGCGAGTCGAGACGTTATGGCAGGAGCAATCATCCTATTGGGCCCAGCGCGTCTTAGCCCAGTGGCGCTATGCCCACGAACTGGGTTACGTGGAGAATGATGCGAGGATTGGGGAGGCGTTGACAGCGTCTCTGGCCATCCTGGAAGAGGGCATGGCTGCGGACGGTGTCATCTCCGATAGTACGGCCCAACGGGCTGAGAATGTCTTGGCGAACATCAGTCCACTGGCTAAGGGATATCGTCTGGACTGTGTGAGCCATGCCCACATCGATATGAATTGGATGTGGGGCTACCATGAGACCGTGGCCATCACCCTTGAGACGCTGCGGACAGTTCTGAACCTCATGCGGGACTACGAGACCTTTACGTTTTCGCAATCCCAGGCCTCAGTATATCGCATCGTGCAGGAACACGATCCGGATATGTTGGACGAAATCCGCACACGGGTCAAAGAAGGGCGCTGGGAAGTGACTGCCTCTACCTGGGTCGAGACGGATAAGAACATGCCCAGCGGTGAAAGTTTGGCCCGACATATTCTTTACAGCAAGCGCTATTTAAGTGGTCTGTTGGACATCGCGCCAGACCAATTGGCTTTGGACTTTGAGCCGGATACCTTCGGTCACAGCCGCAATGTACCGGAAATTCTCAACAAAGGAGGCGTGCGCTGGTATTATCACTGCCGTGGTTATGACGATCATACCATCTATCGCTGGCAAGCACCTTCTGGAGCTTCGGTTTTGGTCTATCGCGAGCCGCTGTGGTACAACTCGTCCATTGCCTGGGACATGGGTTGTTACGTACCCGCATTCTGCAGCAGTAACGGGATCCGGCGCATGCTGAAAGTTTATGGTGTCGGTGATCACGGCGGTGGGCCTACGCGGCGGGACTTGGAGCGCATCTTGGACATGGCTGCGTGGCCCGTATACCCGACTATCGGCTTCGGCACCTATGGCAGCTATTTCACATATCTGGAAGACACAGGCACGCAGTTTCCAGTGGTGGACTCGGAGCTGAATGCGGTCTTCACAGGTTGTTACACATCCCAGAGCCGGATCAAAGCAGGCAATGCCGCTGTCCAAGTCAGCCTCCACGATGCGGAAGTGTACCAGGTGATGGCTGCGCTCCAGACAGCGAAGACCTCCAAAGGTTCGGCACAGTTTCACAGACCCTGGCAAAATTTGCTGTTCAACCATTTTCACGATATCCTTCCTGGATCCGGCACGGCCGAAACCCGCGAGCACGCCATGGGTTTGTATCAGGAGGCCTTGGCTGTGACTCAGACCGAGATCCTCCGCTCTCTGCGTGCGGCTGCTGCCCAGGGGCATGTGGATCCACCCCGAGAGTCGATGATGAACTCAACGGCAGAGGGTGCTGGTGTTGGCTACGGTGCCGCCGGCTGCGGAGTTTCCCAGACCGCCCGCGGAGCTGGAGCTACCCGTTATTTCGCCGTGTTCAACTCCACAGAATATGCCCGTCAGGAACCGGTGGAGGTGATTGTTTGGGACTGGCCCTTCGCGAACGACGAAGTCAGCTTCACACTGGCTGACGGCACGGCCGTACGCCACCACGTTGTGGACAGCGGGACCCACCAGTATTGGGGGCACACCTTTGTCAAGGTTCTAGTGGAGGCTGAGGTACCAGCCACTGGCTTTGCCATTCTCGTTCTGCAGCGTCTGGAAAGGGCCCGGCAGCCGCTGCCGCAACCCCGAGATCCTCGGGTCGCTACTCCGCGGCAGTTGCAATTGGAGAACCAGTATCTGCGGGCTGTGTTCACAGAGCAGGGAGCCTTGGTCTCTCTGCGGGATAAGGACACCGGCCAGGAACTGGTGGATCCACAGGCTGCAGGTGCCGTCTTCCGTTTTGTGTTGGAAGACGATGCTGAGGGTATGACCGCCTGGCGCGTCGGCTCGTACAAGCGGGTGGAGGAACTTGCTGCCGGTGGTCGTCTTGTGGATGCTGTCACCGGAGATCTGCGGCAGGCCTTGACCTTTACATGGGATGTGGGAGCCGCTTCCACCGTGACCGCTGCCGTTAGCTTGCTAGAACACAGCCGCTGCCTGCAGTATGAGGTGACCGCTGATTGGTATGAGCAAGGACGGCCGGGAGTGGGTATCCCGCAGCTGCAGTACCACTGTCCGCTGGCCTACCGTGCAGATCAGTATGCCTACGATGTTCCGTTCGGCGTGGCAAAGCGCCAGCCCCTGAACATGGATGTGCCCGCCAATTCTTGGGCTTGGGCTCGGCGTTCGGATGGGGCCAAAGACAGCAGTATTATAATGTGGGGCCGGGGTAAGCATGGTTTTCGCGGTACGTCCGCTGGCCTGACATTGACGCTCCTGCGCAGTTCGTACGACCCTGACCCAGCACCAGAGTTTGGCAAACACACTCTCGCCTTCGCCGTGGGTGCCCTGCCGGAGTCCGCTCCATTTCAGAGGGTGATCCGCTGGGCCAAAAACCTCAGTGTGCCCATGACGCCCCTTTCGGTGGCAGGGTGGGGAGATACTACCTCGCAGCGAGCTTGTATCATCCATGACGTCCAGGGTCCGCTGGCGGTCTCGGCGGTAAAGTTGCCCGAAAACGCCGGCGATGCAGCGGTGATCCTCCGAGCCTATGAGACCGAGGGGACCGGCGGAAAGGCGGCCATCAAACTGGCGGTTCCCCTCAAGGAGGCCCAGTTTGTGGACCTCAATGAAGAACCCTTGGCTGCACCTCCTGACCTGACCATCGCTGCCGACGGTCTACTGCAGTTTTCCTGCAAGCCCCACGAAGTGATCAGCATCAGGATTGTTGGCAAATAGCTGCAACGTGGGACCCAAAATCTTGACACTTTGCGTCAACCTAAGTGCAAGTTCACGGAGTAACTACCACAAGTTCTGTAAGGCTAGACCGGCTAGATGGTCAATATGGCCAAAAAATAGGGGTCTTCTGAACAGGGACAGTGAATAATCAACCGAATGTGGCCGTTCCCGATAGTGCAGCCACAGCTAGCAGCGGTGCCAGAAAGCAAACCCACCTCCAATCCAGCGGATCGGAGGTGGGTTTCTTTGGGGGAAGATGCCTAATTTTAGGACGGTCTTTCTTGCAAGCGGCTATGGGCCGTCCTGCGCCAAAATTACATGAAGGATCCGATAGAGCGCCATCCCGTCATCCTGTGACAGCTCGAAGGACGACGCCAATTTGGCTGGAATTTCGCTGGCCGCATCTTGCAGTGCCCAGCCTTTTTCCGTCAAATGGATATGAACCGTTCGTTCATCCGCTTGGCTGCGAATGCGTTCCACCAGATGCTGTCGTTCCATTTTCTTGAGAAGGGGTGTGAGCGTACCGGAATCTAGGTGGAGGAGCCTCCCTAACTCTTTGACCGAGGCACCGTCGTGCTCCCACAGTGCCATCAAGGTAATATATTGGGTGTAGGTGATATTTAACGGGTCCAAGAACGGTTTGTAGGCTCGTATGATCTGTCGTGATACGGCATAGAGCGGAAAACACAACTGGTTTTCTAGTTTTAACTGGTCATAGGCCACCGGCGAGACCTCCTTTCAAGCGTTGGCAGCACAGCTCACGGCTGTGGGTGATATCAAAGGCGAAGGAATCTAGTCAGTAAGCAGCTCTTCGATGGCTGCAGCGATTTGCTTCGGGGGCACAGTGGGCGCATAGCGGGCCACAACGTCACCGCCTGCAGTGACAAGGAACTTTGTGAAGTTCCACTTTATCTCACCGCTATCAGAGGCGTCAGGCGCAGCGGTGGCGGTTTTTTGCACCGCGCCGCTTTCGGTAAGTTCCTGATCCTGAGGAATCTGCTCTTTGAGATATTGAAACAACGGGTGCGCTTGGCTGCCGTTGACGTCAAGTTTGGCAAAGGTTTGGAATGTTGTTCCATAGTTGAGCTGGCAGAATTCCTGGATCTCCGCATCGATTTCTGGCGCTTGCGACTTGAATTGGTTGCAGGGGAAGTCCAGAACGGTAAACCCCCGGTCCTTGTACGTGCTGTGAAGTTCCTGAAGCTCTGCGTACTGCGGCGTCAAGCCACAGCGGGTAGCGGTGTTGACAATCAACGCCACCTGACCACGGTAGCGGTCTAGGGTTACATCGTTTTGGCTGGCGTCTTTCACGGTGAAATCGTGAACACTCATGGTTGTTTCCTCCGCGCTCTCTTAAATTGTAAACAATTAAATTTTACGACAAAAAGGTACGTTTGTCAAGAGGCCCATCAATTATCGCCGGGCTTTATGCCGCGCAAAAGCTTCTGTAAGGCACCGCATGGCAGAATACGATAGGCTGGCCGGTACGCTTTCCGGTACGCTGCCGAGTGATGCATGGCGGGATAGTCATTTTGCTCCAGCTGCTCTGTGAGATCACGAAACTCCTGGACGGGCCAGAGGGTTAGTTGGCCAGCATCCATGAGATGGCCTACGTCCTGCCACGCTGTCTGCAGCTGCTGCTTGGTTCCGGGAGGATGCTGGGCGAAATCCATCAGAGCGGCCGCCAAGGATTCCAGTTCCATCCCGGAGTGCAGGAACGGTCGCAGATTGACGCGCCCCACAGCTCCATCCAACGAGATGGGTTCCCAAAGGGGCTCATCGCCGCCGAGCGTCGAAAGGGCCTCGCATTCCCTTCGCAAGTAGGCCAGGGCGCTATCCTGATCAGCAATGAGATGGCCGATGCCCATGTATGCTTGGTACAGCAATTTGTAGATATCCTGGATCTGCATGTGGGGTCGGGTCTGGTGGTGTGCCTTAAGGTGTTCTGCTAAGGTCTGCTGTCGTGGCTGATTCACGCGCCATCATCCTTTCAAGAGCTCATTTCCAAACGTGACTGGGGGAAGAGAGTATTGTGGACGCCGGAGTCTTCATGGAAGTTAGACGCCCTTAACGTCTTTGTCCGCAGCAGTTCCAAACGACATCAAGCAGGCCTGTTTCACAGACGTGTTTCCACTCCCCACCTTAACGGGCCTCCTCGGAGAAACGCCTGATAAACGGCGCTTCGCGCTCGGTCGTAAACTACGCATGCTGCTCTATGGAACAGGGCTGCAAGGATAGTGTTCGACGCTGAAAGAAGAGCCGCCCAGGGCACGCCATCTATATTAGTGGCTCCGGCTGAGATTCCTTCCTTGACCATCTCGTGGAATTCTGCCACGGCGTGAAACGGCCTTACGCTTTCTGGATCTTGCGCAGGAACGAGCCGCCAAAAGCCAAGGGAAGCATTCGTCTCATGGCCGCAATTGGTTAAGAAGCATGCGGGGACAGGCGCCGCCCATAGTTCCTGCAAAATCTGGCAGCGAAACTGGTAATCGTTGCTTTCCCTTGGGGAATCCTGATATAATTTTGACAAACGTGACATGGTTCACCTCTTTGGGTGTTTCATGGCGTGCTCACCGTTATCTATGAAGCCTTTGCTCTTTGGGTCGAAAGCACTGGAACACGGTTGACCAACAGTTTTGCCCAGTTATGCTTAACTCCTTAGTTGACACCATTTTGTATAAATTGGGAGGGACTTTAGATATGGATGTAGTGTGTTTGGGAGAGCTTCTGATCGATTTTGTGGCTTTGGAACCAGGGCGTTTGATTCATCAAGGCCCAAAGTTCCAACCGGCGGCCGGTGGAGCACCGGCCAATGTGGCTGTGGGAGCAGCTAAGCTGGGTCTCAGCAGCGGGTTTATCGGCAAGGTCGGCAAAGACAGCTTCGGCGTCTTCCTCAAAGACACTTTGTGTCTTAACGGTGTGGATACGCAGTATCTGATCGACGACCCTCGAACCCGAACAACCTTAGCTTTTGTAGCCATTGGTGATCATGGCGAACGGGACTTTGTTTTTTATCGCGATCCGGGCGCGGACACACAGCTTTTGGCTGAAGAGCTTGACGCTGCGTATTTCCAGCAGGCACGGGTCTTTCATTTTGGTTCCATAAGCTTGTCGCAGGAGCCCGTACGGCAGGCTACTTTGCAGGCGCTCAATATGGCCAAACATGCCGGTGCTCTGATCAGTTATGATCCTAATTATCGGGATTCTCTGTGGCCGGATGAGGTGACCGCGGTGGAGCAGATGCGCTTCGGCATGACCGCAGCCGACCTGGTCAAAGTCAGTGAGGAGGAACTATGTCTCATCGCGAACTGTAGTTCTTGGCCCCTGGCCGCCGAAGCACTGCTCCAGGACTTTGGCAGCATATCGTGTCTGCTTGTGTCGCGCGGGGCGCAAGGATGTACGGCATTTACCCGTGTTGGACGCATTGATGTGCCGGGGTTTGATGTGAAAGCCGTGGACACCACCGGCGCTGGCGATGCCTTTATGGCGGCGGTTTTGGCTTCGTTACTCAATAATGAGATCCCACTGAGCCCTACCACTGCTCCGGCAGAGCTGGCAGACAGTCTTCGATTCGCCAATGCCGCCGCTGCCATGAGCACATTGTCTTCCGGCGCCATACCCAGCCTGAAGACGTTCACTGAGGTTGAGCAGTGGCTGCAGCAGCATAGTACTGCGAGCTGAATGCCATCAAGTTGGACAGATAGTCCTTGAGAGGAGTTAGGAATTTGGAACATATGACAGAACGGTTCCGTCCCGCCTATCACTTCACGCCCGCCGCCCATTGGATGAACGACCCCAACGGGATGGTGTTTTTCGAAGGCGAGTATCACCTGTTTTATCAGCACAATCCTGATGACATTGTCCATGGACCCATGTATTGGGGCCATGCAGTAAGCCGAGATCTAGTGCACTGGCAGCACCTGCCTATTGGCTTAAAACCGGACCATAACGGAGTTATCTTCAGCGGCAGTGCAGTGGTGGATTGGAAGGACACCACAGGCTTCTTTCACGGTCAGCCGGGATTGGTCGCCATATTCACCCATCATCGACGTCATCCGGAGTCTGGGGCAGCAGAACAGCGCCAAAGTCTGGCCTACAGCAGCGACCGTGGTCGCACGTGGACCATGTATGCCGGCAACCCGGTCTTAGAATCTCCCGAAGAACCGGACTTTCGCGATCCCAAGGTCTTTTGGCATGAATCAGAGCAGCGGTGGATCATGGTCTTAGCCGTGAAAAACAAAGTTTCGTTTTACAGTTCGCCGAATCTCAAAGAATGGAGCTTTCTCAGCCACTTTTCCGGAGGAAGCCAGGCAGGTGTTTGGGAATGCCCCGACATGTTCCCGCTGCAAGTAGAGGAAACCAATGACTTCAAATGGGTTTTGGAAGTGGACATTAACCCTGGTGCTGTGGCCGGCGGGTCCGGTGGACAGTACTTCGTGGGGAACTTTGACGGGCAGCGTTTCATTCCTGATGACCCCGCCGACAGTCCCTTGTGGTTGGATTACGGAAAAGACCATTACGCAGGGGTGTCGTGGTCCGACGTTCCGGCAGCAGACGGACGCCGCCTGTGGCTCGGCTGGATGAGCAACTGGCAGTACGCCAACCACACACCGACCAGCGGCTGGCGCAACGCCATGACCGTTCCCCGACAGCTGCAACTGCGCAGCGTTGGCGGCAGGCTTCGCCTTGTCCAAACACCAGTCCATGAGATCCAATCGCTGCGTACGGACGAAACACGGCTGAAGTCTGTGAGCATCACGCACCAGCAGCCACTGCAGGTTGCAGCGGTAGGACAATGCCTGGATATGCAGTTGGACGTGCAGCTCCAGGGCTGCACCGAATGGGGGATACGCCTCTGTAAAGGCCAGAATGAGGAAACCCTAGTGGGCTATGACAGCAGCAAACAAGAACTGTTTGTGGACCGGACGCACTCAGGTTTGGTGGACTTTCACCCTGAGTTTACGGGCAGACGCAGCGCGCCACTGGCCAGCAACGATGGCGAACTGTCACTGCGGATTCTTGTGGATCGCTGTTCCGTAGAAGTGTTTGCCCAGGATGGCCTGGTCAGTATCACCGAGTTAATCTTTCCCGATGCAGCCAGTGGCGATCTCGAACTGTTTGTGAAGGACAATGCAGCGCTGCTGCACCAGATGACCATTCATACCTTGCAGGCCTGATGGATGATTGGGCAGGAATACTCCTGGGAATCGAGAACGTAGTGCATAGGATCTCACTGCCATGGGGCAGCACGTATCTTTATGCAGGAAAGGAAGTGTTCGACAAACATGGATTTGCTAACCGGAATTCGAACGCGGCGTAGTGTGCGCAAGTTTACCACCAAAGTGGTGGAAGAAGAACACATCAAAGCGATTCTGGAGGCAGGTTTCTGTGCACCTTCCGCTCGGAATCTGCGGCCCCAGCGTTTTGTCGTGGTGGATAAGGAGGAGCTCTTGCATGAATTGGCAGAGTTTGCTCCCAATTACGGCCGTCTGCACGATGCAGCTGCAGCTATCGTTGTGTGCGGCGATCGCAGTGTTCAGGAAACACAGGAGTTCTTGATCGAAGACTGCGCAGCATCGGTGCAGAATATGCTTTTGGCCATCCACGGTCTTGGACTTGGAGCCGTGTGGTGCGGTGTGCGCTTCGACAGTGATGGCGCCAAAGCTCTGCGTCAAAAGCTGGAGATGCCGAATCCGGTAATACCCATTGCCCTCATTGCTCTGGGATATCCGGCTGAAACTCCCACGGTTCCCGAACGCTATGATGAACAGCGAGTGCACTGGAACTCCTTCTAGGTGTCCCCGCAAAGACGTAACTGAAAAAGCTGCTTTGGCCGAGTGTAGTCACTCAAATTCCAGCTAACGGGGTGCGCGGTTGCTGTGGCGCTTTCCAGTTCCGCTTGGAAGCGGATCCTAGAAGACGACTGCCACCGGGGCCTCCGCTTGCTGGACCATATGCCCCTGACAGGCACGTAAGAGACAAATACGGCTCACTCATCTATGGAGATGGGTGAGCTCTTTGTTGCCGCGGCCGCTGGTTCTTGATATATACCCGAAAACGAGTATACTGAGATTGTCAGCAGTTAACGGCTCCGTTTGCGCCTGGACACAGGTTTTCTGAGGAACCCCGGGGTTTTCCTGAAGGCAAATTGCCAGTGTTCGGGACCGGCAGCCTGCTAGAGACCATCCGGAAGATGAAGGGAAGGGATCACCGATGCCACGACCACGCAAACCGCGCCGCGTCTGCGCGCAACCTATCAGTGAGGTCTTTGGACCCCTGGGAGCGGCGGTCCGCTCCGGTGGTTCCATGATCGCTATGACGGTAGAAGAGTACGAGTGCCTGCGTCTTATGGATTTTGAGGGTCTGACACAGGAAGAGTGTGCTCAGCAGATGGATGTGGCCCGCACTACCGTGCAGCGGATTTACGCCGATGCTCGGCGCAAGGTGGCCCAGTCCCTTGTGGAAGGCACGCCGCTGCGGATCCAAGGCGGGGACTATCGGCTGTGCAGCGACCCGAACGGCCCGGAACACTGCGGGGAGTACTGTGGTCGCCGCCGCGGGGGCTTTGGCCGGGGGCGTGGTCGTCGTGAGCATTGAACTGCTATTGTGGAACCAGGGAGCCATCCCGGTCTTGAATCGCGGCCGGAAACAGCTACCGCGAATCATGGAGCAGGAATGGGTGGCGAAAAAGACGAATATAAATAGGTAGTAGCGGCGAAATGTACGTTATTCTTTTGGGATCACGTGCACAGCGACGAATCATTGGAGGTTATTCTGTTGAAAAAAGTTCGCTTGGGCCGAACCGGCCTGATGGTGACACAAACCGCATTCGGTGCCCTGCCAGTACAGAGAATACCTGTATCTGAGGCGGCTGCCCTGCTGCGATATGCCTTTGACCAGGGTGTTAACTTTTTTGACACCGCCCGCGGGTATTCCGATAGTGAGGAAAAATTGGGAGCGGCCTTGGCTGATGTGCGGTCGGAGGTCGTCATTGCCACGAAAAGTTTTGCCAAGAAGGAAGAGCAGCTGCTGCGGGATGTCGAAGCCAGCCTTGCCAAACTAAAGACCGACTACATAGACATTCTTCAGTTTCACAATCCAGGTTTTATCCCCAAACCCGGTGGTGCCGATGGTCTTTATGATGGCATCCGTAAATTGCAGGACCAAGGTGTGGTTCGGCACATTGGGATCACCAATCACAAGGGATCCTTGGCCGAAGAAGCAGTGGAATCAGGGCTTTACGCCACACTGCAGTTTCCCCTGTCGTATCTTTCGTCTGCCGCTGATTTTGCCTTAGTGGATCTCTGCCGCCAGCATGATGTGGGCTTCATAGCTATGAAAGCGTTATCTGGAGGACTCATCACCGATGCGGCTGCCAGCTTCGCGTATCTGCGTCAATACGACAATGTTGTGCCCATTTGGGGAATTCAGCGGCGCCAGGAATTGGATGAGTTCTTGGCACTCGAAGTAGATCCCCCGACCCTGGATCATGGCATGCTGCAGCGCATAGCGGCTGACCGGGAGGATCTGTCCGGTTCGTTCTGCCGTGGCTGCGGCTACTGCATGCCCTGCCCAGTGGATATTCCCATCAGCATGGCAGCCCGGATGTCCCTCCTGCTGCAGCGAGCGCCGTACCAGCAGTTCTTGTCCGAACAGTGGCAGGAGAACATGCAGCGCATCCTAGACTGCATTGACTGCGGGCAGTGCCGACGCGCCTGCCCCTACGAGCTTGATACACCGCAGTTATTGCGAGACGAGTACAACCGGTATTGGGACTTCGCTGAACAGCATGGTGTGCCCAGACCTTAACGATCCCATCCATTCATTCCGTGAAGCGAGGTCAAGAACGTTATGCAATTCTTTCTCCACATACTGTTCAACAATATCGTGCCCATTTTCGCGCTCATCGCCGTCGGGTACGGATTGGGTCGCAAGTTCGACTTGGATGTTTTCACCCTAAGTAAGCTGACCTTTTATGTTTTTGTCCCATCGTTCATTCTGGTGAGCCTGTATACCACGGAGATCCCCTGGGAAATGCTCTCGGTCATTGTGTTTGTGTTGTTCTTGATGGCGCTTAACTTTGCTATCAGCACTGTGCTCGGCCGACTGCGGGGGTACAGTACCGGTCTTTCCAGCGCCTTCAAGAACTCTGTGATGTTTTATAATTCGGGGAACATCGGCCTGCCCTTGGTAACCTTGGTGTTCGCCACAGCACCCTTTGCCACTCCGGAGATCGTCAGCTTGGTGGTTACAGCCCAAATACTGGTCCTAGTGATGCAGAACATCACCACGTATAGTTTTGGTATCTATAACGCCGGCCGGGCCACATTGCGCTGGCAGCAGTCCCTGATTAAGGTGTTGAAGATGCCGACCATTTATGCCATTCCCGTGGCCCTGCTGTTCCAGAGCCTGCCTGTGGATATGACACAAACTCCCATTTGGCCGGCGCTGGAGCATGCCCGCGGAGCTTTAATCGCCATGGCCTTGTTGACCTTGGGTGTGCAGTTGTCCCGGACGAAGCTGCGGGTAACCAACGGCGAAGTCTATTTGGCTGTGGCCATGCGATTGTTAGGTGGACCCCTGCTAGCTTGGATCTTGCTGCTCGTAATGGGGTTGGAAGGTGTTTTGGCCCAAGCGCTCCTCATATCGTCAGCAGTGCCCACGTCTGTGAACAGTGCGCTCATCGCGGTGGAGATGGGCAATCACTCGGGATTTGCATCGCAGGTAGTTATGGTGTCAACGCTGCTCAGTGCCTTGACTATGACATTGGTGATCTTCAGTGCCCAGGTGTTGTTTCCGATCCTATGACGTAAAGGAAGGGTGCGATGAATATGCTGCGAATGGCGATCATTGGAGCTGGGGTTTGGGGAGAGGTGCACGCTCATCTGTACCATGAGCATCCGGCGGCAAAGGTCTGCGCCGTCTGTGATCAAGACGGTGCGAAGGCTGAGCGCTTGGGAGCGCAGTTCGGTATCACGGCAGTGTATGACGACCATAGGCAAATGCTGGCCAAGGAAGACATTGATGCAGTGGCCATCGTTACGCCCGATCATCTGCATGGACAATTGGCAGTGGATTGTGCCAATGCAGGGAAGCACATGTTGCTGGAGAAGCCTTTGGCCACAACCCTGGCCGATGTCAGGGCCATTGCCGCTGCCGTGCGGGCTAATCAGGTCCGCTGTATGGTGGATCTGCACAACCGCTGGAGTCCCCCCTTCGCGGTCACCAAAGATTCCGTGACGGGCGGTGAGTTAGGGCGGCCTGTCAGTGCCTATTTTCGACTGAATGACATTCAATGGGTGGCCACAGACATGCTTCCCTGGGCCAGTGAGTCCTCGATCCTTTGGTTTTTAGGACCGCATACCGTGGACACCCTGCGCTGGATGTTTGACGATGAAGTGGAGCAGGTCTACACGGTCGCTACGGCGGGTATCCTGCAGGGCAAGGGCGTCGATACCGTAGACATGTACCAGAGCATCCTGCAGTTTCGCAATGGTGGGATTGCCACGACGGAAAACGGTTGGATTACACCGGATACCCACCCGTGCATCAATGACATCAAGTTCAATATCACTGGTACGAAGGGCATGATCAGCCTCGATCTCAGCAACAGCCAGATGATCGAACGGTTCACTGAGGACCGCAGCGATCGTCCGGATGTCTTGGTCAAACACTTTGTCCACGGCAAACCCAAAGGTTTTGCCTACGAAAGCATTCGCCACTTTGTGGATTGCTTGGCTGCTGATGAGCCATTCTTAGTAAGTTTTGACGATGCGGCGAACACCTCCTTGGTGATCTTGGCCATGCTCGAATCAGCACAGCAGGGCCGTCCCATCAAAGTGAACTATGATCTCAATGGGTAGGGAACGACCACCGGCATCCAGCTGGTCATCCATTTGCCGAAAGGGCCAGTGTCTGTTACAATGGAAGTGAAACTTAATATGGTTATCTATCTGCTAACTGGACATATGGAAAGGATGTAGAAGCCGCATGCAGACCAGCAAGAAATTGACAGAGAAAGTGACTTGGGTGGGGAAAGTCGATTGGGACCTCATCAAGTTCCACGGTGAAGAGTTTTCCACGGTTAAGGGCTCATCGTATAACTCGTACTTAGTCAGAGACAAGAAAACAGCCCTCATCGACACGGTGTGGGAACCCTATGACCGGGAGTTCGTCAACAATTTGAAGAAGGTGATCGATCTCCGGGAGATTGACTACATCGTCATCAATCACGGGGAAATCGATCACAGCGGGGCCCTGCCGGAGCTGCTGCGGGAGATCCCGGGAACGCCCATTTACTGTACTAAGAATGGGGTCCGATCCCTGCAGGGGCACTATCATGAGGACTGGAATTTTCATCCTGTGAAGACAGGGGATACATTGAATCTCGGGGAAACCACGCTGACCTTCGTGGAAGCCCCGATGCTTCACTGGCCGGATACCATGTTCACTTATATGGACAGTGAGCGGATTCTTTTCAGCAACGACGCCTTTGGTCAGCATTATGCCACGGAATCGCTGTACAACGACAAGGTGGATCAATGTGAACTGTTCGCCGAAGCGTTGAAGTACTATGCCAATATCTTGACGCCGTTCAGTCCCAGGGTCAAGAAGAAGATCGAGGAAGTGCTGGCCATGGACCTGGCTGTGGATATGATCTGCACCAGTCACGGCGTAATTTGGAAGCATGATCCACTGCAGATCGTTAATAAGTATATGGACTGGGCGGACGCTTACCAGGAGAATCAGATTACTGTGGTGTATGACACCATGTGGGAAGGAACGCGCCGCATGGCAGAAGCCATTGCTGTGGGGATCCAGGAGGCTGACGGGGATGTTACCGTGAAGCTGTTCAACGCTGGCAAAGAGGATAAGAATGATATCGTAACGGAGATCTTTCGTTCCAAGGCAGTGCTGTTCGGCTCGTCTACCGTTAACAATCGTTACCTTTCGGCCATTGGTGGATTGATGGAAATGGTCAAAGGTTTGAAGTTCCAGAAGAAGAAGGCGGCGGCCTTTGGCAGTTACGGGTGGAGCGGGGAAAGTGTTAAGCTCCTCACGAAGGATTTGGAAGCGGCCGGTTTTGCCGTGGTGAATGAGGGCCATCGGACCCAATGGGCTCCGGATGAAGAGGCTCTTGAGGCTTGTGCTGGCTTTGGGAGAGACTTCGCCCAGAGTGTCTAGTTGCGAAATATGGATTTACCATGAAAAACGAGCGACGCCCCACCGTGTGAGGGACTGTCGCTCGTTTGGCGCGTCGTGGCAGCAGTGAGGGGCAGTGGTTAGTCCAACTCGATGCCAGAAAACCTGCGAAAGGCGTCCATACTAACTTTGATACCTTCCAACTCGCCTAAGGCACTGTGGTCTTGCTCCAGAATGATGTAATCCAAAGCGGGCATCTGCGCACCCTGGTTGATGATATCCTGAATGGGCAGAATACCTGTGCCGATCTCGGTGAAGCACTGGGGATCCACGGTGGTCATGAAAGTTTCCATGGTGATATCCTGTTCGATGTCCACGAGACCATCATACATCACCAGCGGTTGGACCGCATTTTCCGGGAAGTCCTTTTGGTGCAGGAGGATAACACGGTCCTGGTATGTGTCCATAACAGAACGGGGGTCCTGCCCGCCGCGAAATGCCCAGTACGTGTCAATTTCGAGGAATACCAGTTCGGGATCGGTGTTCTCCATGAGCAAATCGAAGACGCTTTTGCCGCCGAAGAACTGGAACTCCTGGAAGTGATTGTGATAATAAAACTGGAGGCCGCGGGATTTGCACAGTTCGCCGACCTCGTTGAAGGCGTCCGCTAAGCGCCGCACGTGGTTCACATCGCCATAAGGGAAGAACGCCATGGAACAGCCGATTCGTGCGTTACCCAGCTCTTGGTGATAGTCCAACACTGGCCCCAAGGAATCCGACTCCCACGGATGGACGTGGCAGCCAACGATGGTCAGGCCGAGATCATCTAAGCGGCGTTTCATCTCCTGGGCTGAGAGCCCAAACCCGACGCCGGGGTCCTCGGTGGCGTTATGATTTGCTGCTTCCAGGTACTTATAACCGGTATTGGCAACATACTCCAGGGTACCGTTGGGATCCTTTTGCAGGCTTTCCCTTACAGAGTACAGCTGCAGACCCACTTTCAAAGCCATCACACAACATCCCTTCTGCGCTAAATTTGGCATTTAACCCTCTATTTCGTGTCTGGGAATGCAAATCCTTTTTCTTGACCGAGAACGGAAGTTGGGTCCATCTCCAGGCGGAGCTAAAAATGCTCCTAAAGGCTGTTATGCAAAATTGGCGTCAGCAGTACAATGAAATCGAGCCAAGAAACTGCACGCTGGTGTGACCACTGCCGGACGTACGGCAGGTGCATACACAGCCGGGTCCTTGGCGGGAAACAACGAGACGGCGATGCGGAAGCATCAGCTGCATCCAGGAGGTGAAAGACTATGTGGGACGTTAGTATCGAATACGCTTCCAAGACTCGCTACAACGAGATCTGCGCCGAACGTGACCAGATTCGCTTGGCCAGCAAGTGCCGGACGTTGAAAAAAGGCTAAGAATTGGGAACCAAGGAGGTGGACAAAACCGTGTGGAATGAGCATGAAAAGGGGCACGTGCGGCCCTATCATATCGGCCTGTATCAGGATACAGAACAGGAACGCACCAGCAAAGCTGGTTGGAAGGGAGTGGCTGAATAGCCTGGCTCCCTTCTTTTTTGTCTCCGGTACAATGCCAACGGCTGCTTTGGAGGCTTAATGTTGGCTAGGGTGCAAGACGGTGTCGGTCTCTGGGAAACAGGGATGCTTCTCGCACATTGCTGCGACCAGCCAGAAGAGCCGTCAACCGCTCAAGGCCGATGGCCAACCCGCCATGGGGCGGCATACCATAGCGAAAGCACTCCAGATAGTGTTGGAACGACTCTGGTGCTAAGCCGCGCTCGTTGATGGCCGCCTGCAGTTGCTGGTGATGGTGAATGCGCTGCCCACCCGTGGTGATCTCCTGTCCGCGGAACAACAGGTCGAAGCTGGCTGAGCCGCCATCACCTTTGGGCATGGTGTACATAGGGCGTTTGTGCAGCGGATAGTTGGTGATGAACACAAACTCACTCTGCCACTGTTCTTGGGCATAACGGCCCAGCATACGTTCGGCTTCGGGATCAAGGTCGTCGCTGAGATCCGTGCGCCCATACTCCTGGCGGAGAATGTCCAGGGCTTCGTTCATGGTCAGATGCGGAATGGCGTCACCGATGACAGGTAGATCCAGACCCATGGCACCCACCAGGTCTGCCTGGTCTTCTTGCAGCTGGCTGAGTATGAAGCGCAGCAGCCTGGTCTCCAGGTTCATGATATCGAACTCATTCTCAATAAAGGCCATCTCCAGATCCAAACTGACATATTCGTTGAGGTGCCGCGCGGTGGCATGGCGCTCCGCACGGTAGACATGACCCACTTCGTAGACTCGCTCAAAACCAGCTCCAACCAAGGTCTGCTTGTAAAACTGCGGACTCTGGGCCAGGAACGCTTTCCGTTCGAAATACTGCAGAGCAAATAATTCCGTGCCACCTTCTGTGCCTCCGGCCACCAACTTGGGAGTAAAGACCTGCAAAAACCCCTCCGCATCCAGGAACGTTTGAAAACCTCGAACGAGGGCGCTTTGCAGGCGAAACAGCCGCTGGTTGCTGGAATGGCGCAAACTGAGAGAGCGGTGGTTGAGCTGGGTATCCATGCAGGCCGACAACTGGGGAGTATTGAGCTGTAGGGGCAGAGGCTCGGCTGTGTTCAATTGTTCAATGGACTCACACCAAACCTCAAAACCCCCTGGGGCCCGGGGATCTTCCACGACTCGACCACTGATGTGCACAACACTCTCTGTGGTCAGGTCCAAGTCCTTGAGGATATCATTGTCAACGACCACCTGCACAGTACCGGTGCGGTCCCGAAGTAATATGAAGTTCACCTGACCGAGGCTGCGGATCCGCTCAACCCAACCCATGAGGTTGATCGAGGCGTCCTTCCAACGGCCGATCTCTTGTACATACACACGTGACATGGTACTCCCCCTTTGAAGTGGTTCTTCTGCGGCTGTAACGGACGACAAAAACCCCCGGCGCATAGTGCGCCAGGGGCGAATAGATCGCGGTGCCACCCTGATTAACTCCTCTTGCTGCGGCGGTTGGTCCACGAAGGTGCGAAAAGGGTATACAAAAAAGCTCTCGTCCGCCTTGGGACGAAAGCTTTCGTGGTGCCACCCAAATTAACCCCGTGAGGAGTTCACTCTAGCCCGGATAACGGCGGGGCCCGGCGGCCTTTTTCATGGGGCCGCAGCTTCGGGGTGTTCTTCGATCTTGGGCTCTCATCGGGCTCCCACCGTCCCCGATTCGCTGTGCAGTTACGCCAAGAACTACTCTCCCCTGCATCGCTGCTGCGTAGTGGATGTCGCTGTTAATACTGACAATTAAAACACGTAGCGTGTTTGACTGTCAAGGGAGATTTGGTAATCTTTCGATGTATACATGTATTTTCGTGCCGCAGGCCCATATCAGGACCGCAGAGAGTCCGCAGAGAGCCGCCGCACTGATGGAGGCCACAGCGGAAAGCCCCAGCGGAGGACATCAGCCGGGAATCAGCGCGGGTGAGGATGGCGGCGAAACATGGCGGAGCATGAGGGGCGAGTATCACGGCGGAGACCCAAGGTGGAGAATCAAGGTGAGATCCAAAGCGGGAAGTCATGGCAAAGTACCAGGGCGAAGAACCAGAGCGGAGACCCAAGGCGAAGAACCAAGGCGAAGAACTACGAAAGTGATCACAGCATCGGTTGGGTTGGCAGTTCCCGGTGGTGGCGGAGCAGGCAGTGACATTTGTCATGAGGATTTTGTGCTTTGGGACACTGGCTTGTCTTTTGCAGGAACGATATGCTGAGAGAGCCAGGCCCAGCAGAGCGCAGCGGTTACACGAATGGCGTCGGGTCTGTCTGTGGAGGGAGAGGCCCTTTGGATTGGCGGACATTTGGTTTGGCTAAAGAATATCACAATAGGGGGAATTGAACATGATAGGCACTCTCGCGACGAAGGGTCTGTTGGCTGGGTTCAAGGGAATGCTGCGGAATCGAACTCTGGGTGGCAGCCTTCTCTGTTTGCTGTTGACGGGTGTCTTGGCTGCAGGAGTATACCTGCCGGACGCATCCGCTTGCTCAAGCTTTGCCGTATACGGAGAACAAACATATTTTGGCTCTAACTTTGATTTCGACCTTGGTACCGAGGTGCGGTTCACCCTTCAAGAAGCCGGCGGTGAAAAGCTGTTCCTTGCCAGTTTTCGTCAAGGGATGCAGTGGTTAGACGTCATGGGGTACAATACGGCGGGATTGTTTGCTACGCTGCAGATGGTTCCCCCTAAGGAGACTCAGGTTCAGGGGCAACCGACGATGATGGTTCCACAACTCATGGCGGTGTCGCTGTTTGGTGCATCCTCCGTGGACGATGTCCTGGACTACCTGGGCAACGCTCGGCTGGTACCCGTGCCGGGGTTTTACCTTCACAGTCTCTACGCCGATACGGCCGGGCGTGCTCTTGTGGTCGAAGCCGGCGAGACGGCGAACTACGTGCAAGAGATGGACGGTAGGTATCTGGGGATGACCAACTTTTATCATCAGGACTGGGACGAAGAAGATTTGACACCCAAGGTCGATGGTGGGATGGATCGCTATCTGATCATGCGGGATGCGCTGGGAGAGCTCAAGGAGGATGGCCAGGTCCTGGATGTGGAGGCTGTCCTGGCTGTATTGCAGTCGGTGGCGCAGGGCGCGCATACCCTGGCCTCTACCGTGGTGGATCCCGTTGCGCAGATGTTGTATTTGGTGATCGATGCCGATTACTCCCGAGTTTGGCAGGTTGACTTAGTTGAGCAGACCATCGCTGCCTGGCGGGGCTTGGATGACCAGGACGTGCGGCCGTTTCCCCGGCGGGGTGTGGCGGCCGCTGATCTCAGGCAGTGGCATTAAGGCGCAGCCGTAGAATTGGGAATCGTGACATACACCTGGTATATGGGAATATATTCCAGGCACCAGGTGGGTGGGAGGATTTTCCAGTTACCTGGTTTTTGGAAGAATATCCCATCTAACGCAATCAAAGACCCCTGAGTGCCTGTCTGGCGGCATTCAGGGGTCTTGTGCCCTTAAGAACTATGCAGTTGAGGTTTCGAACCTTGGTGTCTTGGTTTGAAGGGTTTAGTGGATTAGGTCTGCAATGATGGCTTCAGTTTCTTCCGCCACCAAACCCATGGTTTCGGCAATGGTGCCGCCGAAAGGCTGAGCCACTTGACCAGAGTTTAAGCGGGCAATATAGACGTTGCCGTCACTTTTTTCATAGATGGACATGGTACAGGGCATCAGGGGTGACACCATGCGCTCATCATCCAGAGACAGGATGGCCGCGGAGTGGCGTCCAGAACAAAGAGCATAGATCTTGATGTCCAAGACGTCATAACCCTGTTCGGCCAAAATTTCTTTGTAGTCGTACACGCCTACAACCTTCCAACCAGCGGCCTCTACGTTTTCTTCAAAGCGAGCCACTGTTTCGGCGAAGTCATAGCGACTTTGGCTTTCCAGAATCATCTGCATCTCGTGGCCGCCAGCTTGAACCGGGGAGAACGTGGCCAACAGGCTTAACAGCAAAACCGTCACTACAGCGAACTTTTTCAGTGCTTTCAAAGATATCTCCTCCACAATATATGGTATTTTCAGCCCGCCATCGTGTGTCGTGGCGCTGCTGTAAGCAAAGAATACCATGGTGAGACGAGATGTTCTGTGACTTTGTCACACAGTGTTTAGGAATTTGTGGGCAACGGCCACTGCGCCGGGGGATCAATTACCGGTGACGCAGTGGCCGGCCCTTCGTTGGTTATCTGGCTGTGACAGGGGCTAACAGGGTCAGATGAAACCGGCCAACGGTGGAATCCGGGTCGGGGCTGGGAATATGCTCTTCCAAACACGGCCGCTGATCATCCAGCTGCCACTGGCTGTGCGTCTGCAAAGCCTTCGTCAAGGCCTGCCATGATTCGTAGATCTCGGGACTGCTGTCCAGGGCTGCGTAGGTACCGCCTGGAAGCAGCTTTTCTTGGAAAGGTTGGGGGATTTCTACACCCTGGGGGATAGAGATACAGGTTCCCCATCCGTACTCCATGGCACCAGGTTTGTAAGGTGTTGTGTTGTAACCGAAAATCCGAGCCGTACCCTGAAGACGATTGTCTTCGATCCACGCCCAGAGGGGATCTAACGCTTTCTCCTCGGGTTGACTGTCGAAAACCTCATGGGCCGCACTGCGCATGGGATACATGGTGACTATACGAAAGGAACTGCCCTTGCCTTGAACCGAATGCATCACACATTCCTCCTTGGAATCTCGGGACGTCACCGCAGTCTGCAGGAGATGGACCAGGCTCTCGTCATTCGGTACCCGGCAGCTGAACGCCGAAGCATTGACTGCACCAGGCCCAGTGCTAAAGCTTGCCGTCGCGCTTTCCACCCGCCGCAGGAGCTGGTGCAGGCCTTCTATGTGCAGCTGCAGTTGCGCAGCCTCTGCGGCCAGCACGTCTAGGTGGCGGCGCAAGACCGCGGCTGTACAAGATGGTGTAGGATCGCCCACAATGCGCTGAATATCCGCCAGCGGAATGTGGAAACGGCGCAGCAGGGCTATGAGCTGAATGCGAGTCACCATCATCTGGGTATACCGGCGCCAGCCTGATTCGGGATCCCTTTCGCTGGTAATCAGGCCTTTGCTTTCCCAGTGCCGCAGGGTACGGCTGGTGATCTGCAATCTTTCAGTTACAGTCTGGATGGAGACGTATTCTGCTTGAACCGTGAGCATGGTTAACCTCCTTCCGCGGTTGTTATCGTCCTCTTGCACTCAGTATAGCAGTTGACGTCGCGTCAAGAGCAACAGCTATTTTACCAGAAGATATGTCAGGCGGCGCATGGACCTCTGACCGGGCGCTGAGATGCCGGCATGTACTGTGGTGGGGCCGGAGACGGGTACGGCTGCGCTGGCTTACCGCTGTCTTCTGGAGTTTACTTTCCAGAGGGGTAACGTGTTTTCCT
>PWMW01000054.1 GCA_003559095.1 Clostridiales bacterium
CCGGTGTGCTGCGCAGCGGTTCCGGTTCGCCATTCTAGAGAGCTACCGCTGAAGGGGCTGCAGACGTGACTGTGGAGACCCCAAGGGAAATGGAAAACCGCGTAGTTGAACCTTCCTCGACTTCGTCCGCCAAATTCGGTGGTGGAGCATCGTGTCAGAATGCGCAGCTCGCGGGCCCTCCTGGACATGGCCAGCACAGTCCCCCGTTGTCTGCGTCGTCGCAACGTCTGGGGTGGTGCTCGCATTGCGCCAATGGAAACCCAAGCCTACCACTGGGCCCACCACTGGCTCGCAGGGATCCAGCCATTCATCAAAACTGCGGCAGATCGCGAAGAAACTCGCCGCGGAACTCGGCGACCGCAGGCAGGCTGTCAACGAACTCTACCTCGAACTTCAGCCGCCGAGCTACGTCAGAAATCGCTGCATATACTTCGTTTCGGCAGCTGAGGACCTTCGCCGGCCGCACTTTGTATCTTTCGATGAACTGGCAGAGAGTTCTGACCAAATGGTCTGCCGGCTGCGTTGGATCCTCGATCGGCTCAGCCGCCAAAACCAATCCTTCCCGGTGATCTACCAGTACGGCCAACAGTGGAAAGTAGTGCGGTTCTTGGTCGGATATGGCTGTGGGAATGTAGAAACAGTCCAACTCCAGCTGTACCTGCGGATGCTGCTTCACCGCATTGCAGCGTTTTACCTGCAGAGCATCGACCCGACCTACCGGATACTTCTTCTGCGGAATCCGCGCATCCATGGTACCGTCTTCCCAAGTTACAGCACCACCCCCGCCACGGATAACGCGGGCGAACAGTGTATGCCTGTGGCCCGTCTGCAAAAGACGCTTGCTCTCCCTGCAGCGCAGAGCCACGTGAAGGGACTGCTCCAGCGTGACGGTGAGCAGCCTGCATTCACTGGCTGTCAGCGGCCACGGCACAAAACCCGGTCGATAGCGCCGGAACAACGGCCAAGCGTTGCGCCCCCGAAACCGCAAACCCAGGTCTTTGATCACCTGCCGGTCTGCGTTCGTCAACAGATCGCGATCCTCGAAGGAGCACATCAAGCAGTCCTGTACAAAGGGCATTTCTTCATGATCAGGATACGATGTATCATCCATCATGCGCATCAAGCCCTTGAAGCCTTCGGGAAATGTATACGATCCTAAAGCCAAATGCTCTCCCAGCTCGCCCATGATACAGGAAACTGTCATCGCGCCTGTCTCCGGGTCTTCAACGCCAAAGAGATCGTTGTTGTACATCCAACCCCAAGGAGCCCCCTCTTTGTAGTCCATGGCTGCCTGGTAGAGTGCCTGCCATTCCTCGCGTGTGGGTGTATCCTTCTTCATGCTGGGCGTTTTCGCCATCAAATATCCCCTCCCTAGATCGTTCCCGTTTCGTTCAGTTCCGGCTGCCAGTGCATTTTGTGGTGAGTCATCGTAGAACCAACTACCTTGAACCCCAAACGTTCATACAAGCGGCGGGCGCGTTCATTCACCGTCAGTACCTCCAGCTGAACGCACAGTTGACCTTGGGTGGCTTCGTCCAACAGCCGACGCAACAGCCGTCTCCCGTGCCCCTGGCTTTGGTACGCTGGCAAAATCTGCATCTCCGCCAAGAATATGCCACTGGCACCTTCCCGACGAGCCCAACAACCGATAATGCTGCCGGCAAAGATGATGACCTCGTAGCGGTATTCTTTGAGACTGTCCGCCAGATACTTGCGCTCCAACGCATCGTCCCACTGGCCGAAGGCTTGGACATAGTAAGGCTGCATCGTGGAGCGTAGAATCTTGAACAAAAGGTCGAAATCCCCGTCCACTACTTGGCGAAAATGATACATCCCAGCAGCTCCCTTGTGTAAGACGTTGCCGCTGCCCATCTACAGCACCTTCCCGCGGTAACGGTCAAACATCTGCCTTCTGCCGCAGGCTGCCCCGGAATTTAGCTACTTCCACCACCGCGAACAGGACAATGAGTTGAAAAAAATCACCCTGGACTCCGAACAGCGGAACATTCCAACTGCCATGGGCCAATCCGGTGAACACAATATTCCCCGTGCGCAAATACAGCACGCTGAAAGCAATGCCGAGGACAAACAACCACAGCAAACTGACGAGAAGCGCTCCTACACTGAACTGATTGAACAGTCTAACGGGGATATGCATGGCGGCGAACAAAAGACTGGATGCAACCACGGCTCCGATGCGAGCCTTTCGTGCCGCCCAATGAGAAAACTCCCGCTGCAGTCGCTGTAGCAGATATCCACGATACAGCATTTCCTCAGCCATGCCCACAAAAAGCCACTGTTGGATCAGCGCAGGTACAGTAACATGGGCGCCGATACGCAAAGAACCCACAGCCAAACCATGGGCAGCACCCAGCACCACCCACGCCACAACCATGTACGCCAACGCCTGCTGCACGCGGGCTTTGGTCCAGCCCACAGATTCACGGCTGATGCCATCGCGATTCATGGCCCACAGTGCCAAGCCCAGCAAGACTGCGGCAGAGAACACCGTCAATGCGTACCGTGCTGTAGGGGAAGTCACGGCTAAGGTTGAGATGACGACATAGAGAGCGGCGGGATAGACCAGTGACACGATGATAACCGTCAGCAGCGTTTTGCGGTCCGAAGTATGCTGCACGGACATACGTC
>PWMW01000379.1 GCA_003559095.1 Clostridiales bacterium
AGCCGCCACCAATTCCTCCAGGGTTTCGCGGACCTCCATGGCCTGATCTTTGTCATAGCCGCCATTGTGGAACTGATACAGGTCGATGTAATCGATCTGCAGACGTTGGAGACTGGCATCGCATGCCCGGCGGATGTAGCCCGGCGAAGCGTCATTTCCCGTAATCTGCTTTTTCTCGGCATCAAAGGTATTGCTGAACTTGGTGGCCAGCACGAAGGCGTCGCGAGGATAATCCTTAAGCGCCTTCCCCAACACCTCCTCGGAGTGGCCGCCTCCATATACGTCGGCAGTGTCAAAGAAATTGACGCCCAAACTTAGGGCGCGTTGGACGGCCTTCATGGACTCTTGGTCATCAATCTGACCCCAGCCGACAGCGTTTGCCCCCGACCAAAACGGGCCTCCGATGGCCCAGCAACCCAAGCCCATTGCGCTGACAGAGAGTTGAGACTTTCCTAACATGCGCTGCATAGTTCACACCTCACTTTGGATTTGTTGTTCCGCAAATCATCCATGGAGACAAGCTAACACAAAGGGTTCGACCACGCCGCTTGGACCATTAGGTCCGCTGATTCGGACCAAATCCCCCGTCATCGATGGCAGCAAAAGAGCTTTCACCCGCGTCGGAGACGGTTAAGAGATAGGCGAAAGCGACTGCCGGAGGGCAAGTGGCCTTTTTGGTCGAGATCGGGAATGGATCCCATAACACATTTCTTGGCTTGTTCACCGGCGCAATCGACATTTCGGGTTCATGAGTTTAGCTGTATCTGGGAGCTCTGTTCGTAGATGCTGTCTCTGGTCGGGGCGCAGCCGTTCAGTTACCGTATACCTTTCTCTTCCTCGAGGGAGTACCCCTGCAAAGACTTCGATATGTGCGTCACTGCCACACTGTGCTCTACCACCACATGTCTGGTGATCTTCCGATTTTCGACGGCGTTCGCAAGACGTGTCTAAGATACGATTACAGCGCGTCAGTGCCATCAAAGCCTCCCTGCGCCTGCTGTGTAGACCATGGCTGGAGGGCTAAATCCTTCCCGTTTAGTAAGGATGGGGCGGCAGAAAGTTACCAATTCGTGGCCAATGCATTAAGACAAAAACCCGCCCATGTTCATGAGCGGTTTTTTCTTTGGGAAGATATGACCATAGTGTGCCCATTCGCCATATTACACTCCTAACACTCTGCTGAAAGTAATGTTCTGCTGGTCGGGGCGACCTGATTTGAACAAGCGACCTCTACCACCCCAAGGTATACTCTGCATAATCAAGGTATTTTCCGAAAACCCAGCTAACCATTGCTTTCTAAATTACCAGCGTGTGCGGGTGTTCGTATAGATGAAGCCGCCGTTTTGATTTAGTACAACAGCATGATCATAAATGCGAACCGTCTGTTGACTATTTAGTTTACACTCTAGTGGAATACTTTGCTGAAGATATCTGCGGCGGTATCCACGGCTACCGGCACTCGTTCGGTAAGCCAATCCTTAACGGCCAACGAGCGACTCATTCTCGTCCTTGACAGTCTTTCTGAGCGTTGCCTCCTTCAAAGTACGCCGTTTCACTTACCGTGAACTTGTGTCAGCACACTCTAGTTCTTTCCCAGAAGTATCGCGGTAAACATCAAAGAATTTCCGTAAATGAACATGTCTTAACTTACGTATTTCGGCGCCCAACGGTAGCCAGGCAGAGCCAGCCTCCATCCGTAGGAACATACGCGATGGCTCCGCACTCTTGCTCTCCCGGTTTGGCCATCGTGAAGTTCCGCTCGAGAAGACTCGGTGCCACGGGCAGATTCTGCTTGGAGTTGGTGGTCGCTTTGAATCGACGTGTCTGTACCGGTATCAAACCTGCTTCTGTCATCAGACTACGAGCTCGTTGGTTACTGACAGACCTGTGATACTGGTTGTTCATGACCTTTTGAACCGGCGATGTCCATAGATTTGACAACTATCAATGAAACGTTACCTCATTACACGTCTTTGGAAAAGACGTGCATGGCCTTTTTTTAGGTTAGCGTTTTCTTGCTCGAGGTCGTGCATGCGTCGCCTGATTTCTCGAGTACCTTCATTAGCTGGATGCTGGTTACCTTTGCCGGGAAACACCATGGGATCGGCTTCATTGTCGTACTCTTTGATCCATCGGCGCCTCGTGGGTGCGCCATGCAGAGCAACCATGCAACCAAAGGGCCCCATGCTGTTTCGATACCTATAACCCGTCATCCAATAACCATAATGACTCTTTGGTTTTTATGCTACAGGAGTTTCCGGACACGACAACTATGCCAACGCATAGGGCTCTTCCCCTCCCCTTTTCACGCATCGTAAGAGTAGGTAGGCTGGCAACGGTCGCCCTGGCGAGTTCACGCAACGCCGACAAAGCGTGCCCCCGAAGCGGTCTTCCCGCACTGTTCACTCGTGAGACTTGGCGTTCTCCACTACAATGTCGAAGAACTCTGCGTCACATGACTCAACCATGAAGCCCCATTTGCCTGCCGTGTTTCGAAGGTTTAGGCTAGCCAAGAGTGCGCCTTCAAGGTAGATGTCGATGAACTGCCCCACGAAAACCACTTCGAGCCGGACGCCCACACCATCTTTAGACGCTGTTGCGACCATATCAATTCCATGGGTCTGGTAAGGACGCGTGTAGC
>PWMW01000351.1 GCA_003559095.1 Clostridiales bacterium
ATGCCATCAAGACGGCCGCCGACTACCGAGTCATGACCTATATTGTCAAACACAGCCAGATTCGCCCGCGATACGATCGGTTTCAGGAAATGGATGAAAAAATTGGGCCTCACGGGATTCCGCTGGTCATGACCGGACGAACACCCCTGCAGACGATTTTGGTGGATTACGTAGGGCTAGAAAACTTTGCGTTTCATCTTTTTGATTTTGCAGCCGAAGTCCAGGAACTTTATGAAGCTTTGTTGGCAAAGTTCCGTCGGATTGTGGACATCACGGCCGCTGGTCCGGGACGATTCGTTTCAGTATTGGAAAACTTTACGGCCGAGACCTTGGGTCCCCAGCGCTTCGCCGCGTTCCACCTGCCGGTCTATGAGGAATGCTTTCCGATCCTGCAGGCAGCGGGCAAAATCGTCGGCACGCATTACGATGGTCGTTTGGCATCCTGCAGTGATTGGATCGCCAAAGCGCCCATTGACTTGATTGAGTCGTTAACCGAACCTCCTGAAGGCGATCTCAGTCTCAGTGAAGCCCGAAGGATCTGGCCCAACAAGCTGTTCTGGGTAAACATTCGAGTGTCCGACTACAATTTGCCGCCCCAGGAACTAACCGAACACGTCTTATCGTTAGTGGATCAAGCGGCCGTCGAAGGCGCCCAATTGGCGTTCGAAGTGTCGGAACATCTACCGGTCAATTGGAAGGAATCGATGCCTGTTGTTCTCCAAGCGCTCAACAACGATCGAAGGAGGTGACCGCTGCACCGCAACCCCGCTTGTACCGTTTTCAGCCAACCAACTTTTCTAAGGAGGTCCACGGAAGTGAGAAAAAACATGTTATGGTGTGCTCTAGTGCTATCGCTGCTCATGTTGGTATCCACTGGACAGGTTTTCGCTCAGCAATATAACGAGGCTCCAAGCCTGGCGGCCCGGGTAGCCCAAGGTGAACTGCCGCCGGTTGCTGAACGCCTTCCGGATGAGCCGTATGTGGTACAACCCCGTGAACGAATTGGCGATTATGGTGGTACGGTTCGCTCGGCGACCATGGGCATCGAGTTTGCTGGAGAGGACAGTATGTTCTTCGATGTCATGAACAGTTTTGTCCGTCCCGATGAGCGCCTCGAGAATGTGGTGCCTAACTTCGCCAAAGAGGTCGAAGTATCGGAAGATCGCACAACATTTATCATTCATCTGCGCAGCGGTGCAAAGTGGTCCGATGGTGCACCGTTCGGCGTCCACGACGTCATGTTCTGGTATGAAGACGTGCTCCAGAATGAAGATTTGACGCCAACCATTGGTCTTAACTGGCGCCACGGCGGCGAAGTAGTCGACGTCGCAGTTCTCGAAGGCGACCGAATCCAGTTCACCTTTGCAGCCCCCAACCCGTATTTTCTCAACCGCTTAGTCCACGATGTAGGTTGGATTCTTTATCCCAGCCATTACTTAAAAGCTTTCCATCCTCATTATGTTGAGGAAGCCGAGTTAGCGGCCAAGGTTCGCGCGGCCGGTTTTGATCATTGGTATGAGTTGTTTGGCAACAAAAACGCAGCCTGGGCCCAGCAGCCCATGGATCCCGACCGACCAACCCTCACGGCTTTCAAAATGGTCGAGAAGACTTCGAATCGCCGTGTCTATGAACGAAATCCTTACTTCTGGAAAGTGGATTCCGCAGGAAATCAACTTCCCTATATCGATCGCATTGAGACCGAAGTGGTCAGTGATGTCGAAGTGCTCAATGGCATGATCATGAGTGGCGATATCGACTTGGCCAGCTATCATGGGGATATCCGCAACTATCCTCTGCTGCGCAGCTTTGAAGAGGAAGGCGGTTACCGTACAATTCTTTGGGAAGGCGGCTACAGCAACGAGGCCAATTTTATGGTCAATATGACCCACCAAGACCCGGCTCTGCGGGAGATCTTCCAGGATGTCCGCTTCCGTCAAGCTCTTTCGCTGGCCATCAACCGTGAGGAAATCAATGATATTATCTATTTCGGCAATGCCGTACCGAAACAGTTTACCGTCCTAGAAACCAGTCCCTATTACCGTGAGGAATATGCGAATGCCTATGCAGAATTCGATCCCGAGCGGGCAGAAGCGCTTCTGGACGCTATGGGTTTGGGCCTTAGGGACAGCGAAGGATTCCGCCTGCGACCAGACGGTCAGCGGCTGACCTTTACCATCCAGTTTCCTGAACTGGATACTCCCACAGGACCCAACGTAGAACTCGTCACCCAGTATTGGAACGAAGTGTGCATTGATGCCCGTTCTGAGCAGATTGGTACAAGTCTGCAGAGTGAGCGGGCCACAGCTAACCTCCAGGATGCGACAGTCTGGGCTGGTGTCGGCTCTGACATTCTGTTTCCCATTCGTGGACTAGAATTTGTTCCGGTCAGCCCCACCTGGGAATGCACCAAATGGACTGCCTGGGCCAGCTACTTCCATTCCGGAGGCGTGACCGGCGAAGAACCTCCAGAGCAGATCAAGCAGCTGCGGCAGTGGTGGGAAGATATCCAAATGGAACCTGACCAAGCAAAGCGTGATGAACTGGCCATGAACATTGTCCGCTCTCAGGCCGAGAACCTCTGGAATATCGGTACCATTGGTGAAACGCCTTGGCCAGCTATAGTCAACGTACGTCTGGGCA
>PWMW01000396.1 GCA_003559095.1 Clostridiales bacterium
CGGTGGATGGCAATACCGATGGTGTTTGGGCCAACGGTTCGGTGATGCACACGAACCAAGAATGGGAACCTTGGTGGCAGGTGGATTTGGAGGGTCTCTACGTCATTTCCCAGATTGCGCTGTGGAATCGCGTCGAGGATGCCCACCGTACAGCGAATCTGTACGTGTTTGTATCCGAAACACCGTTTGTCAGTTCACAGCTGGTTGATGTTCGCAGCCAACCCGGAGTATGGCATTTTCACTTGCCGAACCAAGTGCAGTATCCCACGGTCATTCCCGTGAATCGCCGTGGTCGTTACGTGCGAGTCCAGTTGGCTGACGCCCAGTATCTGCATTTGGCGGAAGTGGAAGTTTGGGGTTATTAGCCCATGAAACGGTAACAGCTAAAAAAAGCAGGCCCGGTACTCGCAGATGCGTACCGGGCCTTTTTATGCTGCGCGGGCCGTCCGTCAGCTGCGGTTAGTTCTGTTCTGTGCGCAGCACCCAGCGGCCGTTGGTGAAGTCTGGGATGGGAACGGGCTGCCCGCCCATGGCAATGCTCTGCTCGCTGAGGGTTGAGATGCACATCCAAGCAGCTGTGTCGTAGACATCGATGGGTGTTTGAGTACCATTTTGGACGGCTTTGATGAAGTCGCAGAACACCAGCCAGTCCATACCATCGTGTCCTTCTTTGATACCTTCCTCGATGTAGCGCTGCCACACTGGGTGCTCGTACTGGGAGCGGTATTCATCCACATTGTTGCCCGGCCAGCCGAACTCCATGGCGCGATGCTGATTGTCTAGGAAGATGGAATGGCTGTCTTCGCTGTACATGCCCAGCGTACCTCGGACCTGCAGGCCTCGAGAATAGTAGCGGGGCAGGGTGGTGTCTAAGGTCAGGAGAATGGTCTCCCCGCCGGCACACTTGATGATGGTATTGACAATGTCTCCCTGCTTAAACTCCGTGGCCTGCAGCTCAGAATCAGCGGGTTTTTCTTGGGCTACATACGCAGCCAAGCCCCGAGCCTTGGAGGCCATGGATGTAAGGGTCAGCATCTGATTGCCGTGATTGATGCCTAAGATCTTGGCGATGGGACCCAGCTCATGGGTGGGGTAGTTCTCACAGTTCTTGTGAATATAGTTGCGCAGGCGGTAATGCCGGTTTTCCCGGCCAAAGGAAATTTCTCCTCGAAGATCATGGTGGTAACCGCCGGCGCAGTGCACGATCTCGCCGAAGATACCCTGCCGCACCATGTGGAGCAGCATCATTTCATCCCGGCCATAGCAGCAGTTTTCCATGAGCATGACCGGTACCTTGGTGCGCTCATGGGTTCGCACTAAGTCCCAGCATTCCTGGATCGAATAGGCACCGCCCACTTCCAGGCCGGCGTATTTGCCAGCCTCCATGGCAGCGATAGCCACATTCACGTGGTTTTCCCAAGCAGTGCAGATCAAAACGGCATCCACTTCATCCATCTGCAGTATACTTTTGTAGTCGGTGGTTTCTACGGGCCGCTGTCCCCGTTCTTGTTCCACGTAAGAGGCCGCTTCCTGAACGCGATCTTCATAGACGTCGCAGACTGCTGCCACCGTCACATCCGGGTGAATGAGAAACGGGCTGCGCAGCAGGCTGCGGCCCCTGGAACCAAGACCGATAACGCCGATTTTTACTTCTTGTTTCATAATGGCCGCATCCTCTCTCTACTTGATATTTGGTCAACGGTGAGCTTGTTCAGCCGCACATTATCGAATGTTCTCCGCCGACCCCGCCCACCCCTTTGCTCAACGGCAAATTCTGCGGGTTCGTGTGTCGGCGACGGGTTGGTAGGCTTACCTGGAAGGCTTGCCCGGTAGGCTTACCCGGCAGGCTTACCTGGTATGTGGAAAATAATGGAAAATAATGGATCATGACCGCATGTCCCGAGGAGGAATCGGCGGCGGTTTTGGGGTATACAATAGGCAGTTTACCTGTGGGAAGGCAGTGGCCTATGCTGGGCCAGACGTCACCCCAGGAATCCAAAGGCAAGGAGGATGAACCAATGCCGGTCATTAATTTGGACGGAGTGGGGGGAACCCTGACCGTCGAACAGAAGCGCCGTTTGTGCAGAGAGCTGGTGGCTAAAGCCAGTGAAATTACGGAGATCCCTGCGGAAGCGTTCATGGTTCTGATCCACGAAATGGGCTATGAGAACATCGGGGGGCATACAGGCCTGCTATCGGATGTGCTGGGTAAGCCAAACACTGATTAGCGCGGTACCGGCCTAAAGCGGTGCTCGTTAGGCAGCATCCAGGCCGGAAGGCAGATAGCGAGGGAGGCAGCGGGATGGAACGGGACTATATCCATATCTCGGTCATTCTGGATCGAACGGGCTCCATGGAAATGATTCGCGACGATACCATTGATGGCTTTAATATGTTTCTCTGGGAACAGCAGCGACACCAAGGCAAGGGGACTATGACGCTGGTGCAGTTCGATTCCGAAGACCCCTACGAAGTGATTCACTGGATGCGTCCCATTGCTGAGGTACCGCCGCTGAATCGAGCTACCTTCGTTCCTCGGGCCACTACGCCGCTCTTGGACGCTCTAGGACGGGGGATCGTGGACCTGGAGCGGGCCCTGGGCCAGTTGGAGTACAGCCAATCGCCAGAGCGGATTCTGATTGTGATCATCACCGACGGGCAGGAGAACGCCAGCCGTGAGTTCTGCAAAGACGACATCGAACGGCTGATCAAAGGCAAACAGGATCTGGGCTGGCAGTTCGTCTTCTTAAGTGCTGACCTCGAATCCTTTGACGACGCAGCCTCTGTCGGGATACCGCAGGGATCGCGGCTGTTCTACCAAGCCACCAGCAGCGGGACCACCGATGCCTGGAAAGCGCTGACCGATGCCACCAATCTGTATCGGACAGGCAAGGGGAAGCTGTTTCAGTTCCGCCGCCCCGATGACGATGATTCGACCGAAAACCCCAAGGCTTGACCAGTCTGCCATTCGTTCCAAGCCATGACCGCCCTAGTGGGAATGCCCTCCGCTAGTTTGCACATGCTTGGGAGATGAACCCAATGGCTGCTGAGCTTGCGGGCTTTGGTCTCACAGTCTCTGGCAGAGGTATCTGCCAGTTCGGTAGGGAATACTTGGCTAGAAACAGACAGTCAGCAGATAACGGCAGCAGCTCTCTTCTCGAGAGTGCTGTCCCAAGGAGTTGATTACGTTGAATCTCACACCCTACCTGGATGATCTGGCCATGCGCGTCGATTTGCTGGGGGAACAGGAGCTGCAGAAGCAGTGGCTGCAGTTCTTGAATGGCGCCCATTCCCAGCCTGTCTTTTCGCCGCGGCGTCGCCGGGCGGAACCGCCCAAGCTACCGTGGCCTGACATTTCTGTAAACGAGGCCATAGCCGATCTCGATGCCATGGTGTTAGCCCAGTTCCGCACCTGTTCGCAGGTGTTGGAGACTGGCAGCGGTGCTATTCTCTGTGTACGCAGCAATTACGGTACCAGTATCATTCCGTCGTTGTTCGGCGTGGAGCTTTTCTTCATGGACGATAAGCACAACACGCTTCCTACCTCTTGGCCCATCGCGGGCGGCAGGAAAGCTATCCGGCGGCTGGTAGACGCTGGTGTTCCCAACCTTGAACAGGGCTTAGGGGCGCTGACTTTGGAAGCGGGTCAGAAGTTCTATGATATCTTAGGTTTCTACCCGGAGCTGGACAGCTGCGTCCATCTCTACCACCCTGATTTTCAGGGGCCCATGGACATCTGTGAAGTGATCTGGGGCAGTGACCTCTTTTTGGACATCGTCGATGAGCCTGATTTGGTGAAAGAGTTTCTCCACGTGATCACCGAGACCTATTTGGCGTTCATGCAGCGCTGGCAGAGCATGGTACCGGCAGAACAGCCTTGGTCGGTTCACTGGGGTATGATCCATCAAGGCAGCATTATGCTGCGGGACGATTCGGCCATGAACTTTTCGCCGCAGATGTTTGCTGAGTTTATTGAACCTTACGATCGCCGACTTTTGGCCGAACTGGGCGGCGGAGCGCTGCACTTTTGCGGACGAGGTGATCACTACATTCACCTGGCCGCCTCCATGCCCGGACTGACGGCAGTGAATCTATCCCAACCGGAGTACAATGACATGGAGACCATCTTCGCCCATACCGTCGACAAAGGCCTCCACATCCTGGGTCTGCCGCAGCAGGCGGCGGACGAGGCTCTGGCCGCCGGACGCCAGCTTCAGGGACGCGTCCACGCTTGGTGATGTTGGGGCGTTGTCGCTGCCGTCCACCACTTGACATGGAGGTGCTAGCATGAAGTATCCGCCGGTACGTTTTGCCGTTATGGCTGATCCCCATTATTACAGTCCTAGTTTGGGCATATCGGGGCCGGCCTTTGATCATATGCTGGCCACCACAACGGATATTAAGCTCTTGGCTGATTCGGCGGAAATCGTAGATGCTGCTGTGCAGATGCTTGTGCAGGCCCGACCGGACTTTCTGTTGGTCTGCGGTGATCTGACCAAAGACGGCGAACGCGTCTGCCATGAAGAGTTTGCCGCAAGACTGGCTGTCCTGCAGCAACATGGGATTGCAGTATACGTGATTAACGGCAACCACGATATCAATAACCAGCATGGGCGCTCCTATGCCGCTGCCGTGGAGCAGCCGGTATCCGGTATTACACACCTGGAGTTTCAGCGGATCTACAGCGCCTTCGGTCCGGCGGACGCGTTGGATGTGGATCCCCATTCCTTGAGTTATCTTACGGAACCGGTACCTGGACTTTGGCTGTTGGCCCTGGACAGCTGCCGCTGGGAAGGGCGGGCCCGGGTGGGTGGGCGTCTGCGCAATGGTACGCTGCGTTGGGCTCTGCGCTGCCTGGAACGGGCCCGGGCGTCAGGGAAGGCTGTGATCGGCATGATGCATCATGGCCTCTTGGAGCATTATCCGGGCAATCGCCGCTTCTACCCGGACTATCTTATTGCCAACGATGTGGTAGCAGCCGACGTTTTGGCCAGGGGCGGTCTGCCCGTGGTGTTTACGGGGCACTTTCACGCCCAGGATGTGCAGCGCCAACGTTGGCCGCAGGGGCATTTTGTGTACGATATTGAGACCAGTTCCCTGGCCACCTACCCATGCAGCCTGCGCTGGGCTGCCATTACGCCGGAGCAGCAGCTGCAGCTGACACCCTGGCCCATAACATCTACCAGCAGCCATCCGGAGAATTTTGCTCCGTATGCCCGCCGCTACTGTTATGACATGGGCGTGCAGGTGGCCCGGCGCCGCTTGCGGCGTTTGGGTGTGCAGACAACGCAGGCCGCCCATATCGCTCCCCAGGTGATTGACGCCTTTGAAGCGCACTGCACCGGCAATGAGCAGCTACCCCAGACCATTCTCGACCTTACAGGTGCGAACTCGTGGGCCCGCTTTATTATGCGCCAGCGGCGACCTCTCTTGGAGGGGCTCTGGGCGCAGCAGGGCCCGGCCGACAATACGCTGACCATTGATTTGACCAGCGGCGAATGGGCCCGCCAATGAGGGCGATGGTGTTCGGGCTGCCCTCGGGAGGCGGATTAGGGGAGCGTCCCGGCGGCAAACTGTTCAGCGAAAACTGCACAAGATGCAGTTTTTTTGCTATAATGGATCCAATATCGCGAAGATTTGTGCGTTTTTAAGGAGCGAAACCATTGCAGGGTACGATATTCAACATTCAACGCTATTCTATCCATGACGGGCCGGGAATCCGCACGGCCGTGTTCTTCAAAGGCTGTCCTCTCAACTGTTGGTGGTGTCACAACCCAGAAGGGCTGGATGTGAAGCCGCAGCCCATGATCTGGCCGCAGCGCTGCATGTTCTGCGGAGACTGCGTTAAGGTATGCCCGAAACAGGCTGTGACCGTGGATGAACATGGGCCAGCCATTGATCGCCGCCGCTGCCGTGCCTGTGGGCGCTGCACAGAGGTCTGCCCGACCCAGGCCCTGGAGATGGTGGGCCGCCGCATCACCGTGGTAGAGCTGCTGCAGGAAGTGGAAAAAGACCGCGTGTTTTACGACCAATCCGGTGGTGGCGTGACCTTTTCCGGTGGTGAACCCTTGGCGCAGCCCGAGTTTCTCCAAGCTTGTCTGCGAGGAGCCAAAGAAGCGGGTCTGCACACCGTGGTGGATACGTGTGGGCATGCACCGCCGCAGCATGTGGAAGCCATTATGGCCGATGTGGATTTGTTCTTGTATGATCTGAAACACATGGATACCGCTGAACATCGACGTCTTACCGGTGTAGATAACGACTGGATCTTGGATAATCTCCAGATGCTGTTGGCCCATGGACGCCCGGTGCGGGCCCGGTTTCCCTTGATTCCAGGTTTGAATGATGGGGACAATGTGGCAGCCACCGGGATCTTTCTGCGGGACATCGGGGTTAAGTATGTCCATGTGCTTCCCTATCACGGTATGGCTGTGGATAAGTACCAACGCTTAGGTCGCGAATCGATGACGGCCGCAGCGCAAGCGCCCCCAGAACAGATTGTGGACGAAGCCGTGGCGCGGCTGGAGCAGTACGGTCTTAATGTGATTCGAGGAGGATGATACTGTGAACCAACGAGTGGCAGCACTGCGCAGGCAAAGTTTGGATACCCAACCCAGGATCACGGTGGAACGGGCTGTGCTTTTGACGGAGGCTTACCGCAGATATGAAGGAACGGTCTCCACACCCATTCTGCGGGCCTTGGCCTTTCAACATATTATGGAAAATAAGAGCATCTGCATTAATGAGGGCGAGCTTATCGTCGGTGAGCGGGGCGGCGCGCCCAAGGAAACGCCCACCTATCCCGAGCTGTGCTGTCATACCCTCGACGACCTTGAGATCATCCACCGGCGGGAGACCATCCACTTCCACGTCAGCGACGAAGTTCGCCAGACGCAGGCACAGGAGATCATTCCTTTTTGGCAGGAGCGTTCCATGCGGACGAAGCTGTTTGCAGCTATGACCCAGGAATGGCGGGACTGCTACGAGGCCGGTTTGTTCACGGAGTTTATGGAGCAGCGGGCACCGGGACATACCGTGGGTGACAAGAAAATCTTTACCATGGGTTTTGCCGACTTTAAGGAGCGCATTGCCCAGCGCTTGGCGCAGATCCCCAACGATGATAACGACGACCTGCGGGCCCAGCGCGACCAACTGCAGGCCATGGCCATCTGCGCCGATGCCATTATCAGCTTTGGCCGGCGCCATGCCGACTTGGCCGCAGCCATGGCCGCCGCAGAACAGGATGGCCAGCGCCGACAAGAGTTGCAGGAGATTGCTGCTGTCTGCCGGCACGTGCCGGAGTTTGCGCCGCGTACATTCCGGGAAGCCCTCCAAGCCTACTGGTTTGTCCATTTGGGCGTGATTACCGAGTTGAACACTTGGGATGCCTTCAATCCGGGACGACTGGATCAGCATCTGGAGCCATTCTACAGGGCAGGCCTGGCCGACGGCAGCCTCACCCGTGAACAGGCCAAGGAGCTTCTGCAGTGCTTTTGGGTCAAGTTTAACAACCAGCCGGCCCCGCCCAAGGTGGGTGTGACCCTGCAGGAGAGCGGTACCTATACGGATTTTGCCAACATCAATGTGGGCGGCCTTAAGGTGGACGGGTCCGACGGCGTGAACGGTGTTTCGTTCCTGCTGCTGGACGTGATCGATGAGATGGCGCTGACCCAGCCCAGTTCGAACATTCAACTGAGCAAGCGCAGTCCCGAAGCATTTCTGCGGAAAGCCGCGGAAGTGATCCGCAACGGCCGGGGCCAGCCATCTATCTTTAACGCCGATACCGTTGTGGCGGAACTGCTGCGCCAGGGAAAGACCATTGAAGATGCCCGCTGCGGCGGGACCAGCGGTTGTGTGGAAACGGGAGCTTTTGGCAAGGAAGCCTATATCCTGACGGGCTATTTCAATCTGGTCAAGGTCCTGGAGATTACCCTGCATAACGGTGTCGATCCCCGCAGTGGACGTCTACTGGGGATCGAGACCGGTGACCCCGCTGACTTTGCCACATTCGCCGATCTGATGAACGCCTTCCAAAGGCAGCTGCAGCATTTCCTAGCCATTAAGTTGGCCGGCAACGACCGCATTGAAGAACTGTATGCCACCGCCATGCCCAGTCCTTTCCTGTCAATCATTGTGGATGACTGCATCGCGCAGGCCCAAGACTATAACGCCGGCGGCGCCCGGTATAATACTAACTATGTGCAGGGAGTGGGCATTGGTACCATCACCGATAGTTTGTCGGCCTTAAAACGCCACGTCTTCGAGGAAGCGGCGGTGTCCATGTCCGATCTGCTGCAGGCCCTAGAGGTGGACTTTCAAGGGCAGGAAAAGCTGCGGCAGTGGATACTGCATCGCACACCCAGGTACGGCAATGACGATGATGCAGCCGATGATCTGATGGTGGCGGTCTTCAACATGTTCCTGGAGGCGGTGGATGGCCGGCCCAATCGCAAGGGGGGCAGCTACCGGATCAACATGCTGCCCACCACCTGCCATGTCTACTTCGGCTCGGTGATTGGGGCTACGCCCGATGGCCGCAAGGCCGGCCGGCCGCTTTCTGAAGGAATTTCTCCGGTGCAGGGTGCAGACCGCAGCGGCCCCACGGCGGTGATCAACTCTGCAGCCAAAATGGATCACGTCAAGACGGGAGGCACGCTGCTGAACCAGAAGTTCACACCGAAACTGGCAGCCGGGGACGTGGGTCTCAGCAATATGGCTGCTCTGGTGCGGGCGTATTTTCGTTTGGATGGACATCATATTCAGTTCAATGTGGTCAGTGCGGAACAGCTGCGGCAGGCGCAAGAGCATCCGGAGGAGTATCGGGATCTGATCGTACGTGTGGCTGGTTACAGCGACTATTTCTCCCATCTCAGCCGGGCTCTCCAAGACGAGATCATTGAGCGGACCGAGCATCAGAGCATCTGAAGAACGGCTGGCATTGGCAGGAGGGATGGGCGGAAACGTAGGCCGGTGAGTTTGCTGTGGGAACGTTGCTGGGATGATGGGGGCGACGGCCGCAATGCCGCAGCCTTCATCAGGTCCGAGTCCGGCGCGCGGCGCTGAGGAGGGGATGGCTTTGCCAGAGGTTGTACATTGGGAAGTCAAGGAAATTCCGTTGCTGAAGGTCATAGGCAAGAGTGTGCGACCGCACTTCCCTGACATTCAGGGACCCAACAATCCACTGCCGGTGTTTTGGGATCAGTGCTTTGCCGATGGCACCATGGGTGTCCTCGATGGCATGGTGGAGCAGCAGTGGGATCCAGGCTACGTAGGTTGGATGGGAGAGTGGGACGACACGTCCCAGACATTTTTGTACATGGTGGGCATGCTGATGCACCCGGATGCACCCGTGCCCGCTGGCTTCGTAGATCGTGTTGTCGAACCCTGCCAGGCCTTTGTCGCTTGGGTCCATGGTCCCGAGAGCAGCGTGTATATGGCCACCCATCCTTTGACAGAGCAGGCCATGAAGGAGCAGGGTTACAGCTATGACAATGCTGCTGGCTGGAGTATGGAGCTCTACAACTGTCCTCGCTTTACGGAGCCCGACGCTAACGGGGAGATTATCATTGACTACTATCTTCCCTGTCGTAAGGCTTAGTTGACCAACAACGAAGGAAACGCCGCTCACTTTTGGTGAGCGGCGTTTCTGCAATCACGTTGCGGGCGGCGGCAGGCACTTTTCCAAAAGGATCTCGTCGCGAATGGGAATACCGTAGTCGCCAATCTCCGGCAGACTGGGTTTAAGTCTGCGCCCGGCGATGCAGGCACCGAGGCGGATTCCAGCGAGGGAGAACCCCCGTCGCTGATAAAAACGCAGGGCGTCGATGTTATCATTGGTGGTCATAAGATGCACGCGGTGGCAGCCGTTGCGAGCTGCTTGATCCAGGAACGCCTGCAGCAGTCTTGTGCCAATTCCTTGGTATTTCTCCAAGACATCAAAGGCAATGATCTCCCAGTCAGGCTCCTGTTCTTCGTAGATCAGACATCCTAAGAACGCAGACTGGTCAAAGGCCAAGAATCCGGGCAGACGACTGGGGTAGTACCCCTGACAGTTCACGATAATGGGTTCACCGCCCCAGTGCTCCGCCATGAACTGTTGGATCAGGGGCTCGTCACTGATGGTCTTCGCTCGTAAGCTTAGGTTCGAATGCATGTTGGGGCTCACGCTTCCACCTCCGATGGGCTGTAGACAGGATCTTCAACGTTAATCTGTTTGCTGTGAGAATGGGGACCAGGGTGTTCTTAAGGCCCTTGGGCCGTCCAGATCCCAAAGATATCTCGGGTGCCTTCAATCTCACCGTGGTAAATCCCGGACACCGACTTCTTTTCCAGATCCAGCATTCCTAGAAAGCGCAGGTGTTCCGGACTGCGCAGGAAGGTGTCCATACTGGCGTCAAACTGCAGCAGCATGACCTCGGCCTGGGGAGCGATGCCGGCGATGGCCTGCTCCAACCAAGGCGGCAGCGACTCCTCCCTGGGATTCCAGTGGGGACGCCACATGGCAATCAGCTGCTCAGCAGCCGCGGCGCCGGACACCTGGTACGTCCGAGCTTGGCTGAACCAGTGCGGCGTTAGCAGGAACAACGCTCCGC
>PWMW01000243.1 GCA_003559095.1 Clostridiales bacterium
CCACCCAGCTCCGGACTGCTGGGGCGGTGCAAGGCATAATACCTGTCGCTGATTTTCCGCTCAAAAATTGCACAGTCTTTATTGTGTGGCGGGAAGATCATTCCGCGCCGTTCAAATGATTTCCAGTCGCGGGTGAAGATATACCCCACGCCAACCGCCACTTCCGAAACCTTCGTATAGGTCAGGTGAAAGCCATCCTCCATTTCCGTAACACGGCAGTCTTCAATGCCAAAGGCCTCCAGCGCCCCTTCCCCGTTGATGGGAGGATAAGACGGGTCTTCCCTGAAAAGCTTTCCGTCTTCGCTGCAAACCAGTCGCAAATGGGAGAGGGTTGTGAGATAGTTCTTGCCATCATAGGCAATCACACGGGGGTCGGAATCGTCAAGCAGCGGGTCCTCCTTGGAAAAGCTAAGTATTTCAATCTCAGCCTTGTCGTTAAAAACAGGAACCTTGATGGTCTTGTCATCTTGCTTTGTCCTTTCAGCCACACGGCAAAGAAGCCAGGTCTTGTTGTCGTAACGAAAAACACCCGGGTTAAGCAGGCATTCAACATGCATTCCGTCAATGCTCGGCCTGATGTCTTTTGGGCGCAATAAGGGGTTTTCATTAAATCGTTTTGCAATGTCCATGATCCATTTTTTTCTGAGACTGAATTTTTATGTAAAATTACGGCCAGATCGGTAGTCTGTTGTTTACTATTTTGTCAAAAGTGTACATCCTGTTCTCAAAAAACGCTCATATTGAACAAATTTACCTCCGTTGCAATAAAAAGATCGCAGTTTGTGAGGTTTCACCTGTGTTGACTCTTATCAGATATGGTCCGTCAGGCAAGTGATCAGGAATCCGGACAGGGATCGTTTGCACACCAGGCTTGCTGTTGAATGTTTGCTGCAACCGAACCTGACCCTGCATGTTATAAATGGTTGCAATGATTTTCCCGGGTTCTGTAATGCTAATTTTAATGTTGATGTATTGGTCAGTAACGGGGTTTGGAAACAGCATCATCTCCTGTTTTACCAGGTCATTCAGGTCGGGGATGTCCAGGCTCAGGCTGTCTGTTATGATCGATGGCGGCAGTGCGAAGTCGAAGATCATCAGCCTGGCCATGGCACCGTTAAAATTGTAGTCGTTGTTGCCGGGGATGTTTTGTCCTAGCACAAGTGGATATGGCGAGTGACCAATGTTCCCGGTATGGGAAGCAAATGCATCGAGTGCGCCATTTAACCAAAGCTCCATGTCGTTTCCGTCGAACACAGCGGCTACATGATACCACCTGCCGGCCTCTATAATGGATTCCGAATCAAGATCCTTAATCCCGTCATCAGTATTTAGGGTAAACCGGATGCGGTTGTCGCCAATCGATATCTTGTAACGGTGCTGCCAGCTGCCGTGCGATACCGGGTGTTGTTCGTGCGGAGTTTGGGTGCTCATCTTTAGAAACGTGCTGACGCTGAGCTGTTCGGAGAAATCAAGCAGCTCCGATTCGGGCATCAGCACGAAGGCTGAGTGTCCGTTGAAATTTGCTGCATATTGCGCATTGCCGTTCATGTCCTCTGTGTAAGTCAGGCCGCCCCCGGCGGTGGCATGCAGGTTGTTGCCGCCGTAATCACTGGTGTTGCCCCTTAGCGGATAATATGCCACACGGCTTCCTGGCGGCTCGCTGTCGTAATCACGCACCATCACCCTGATGCTGTCGGCAGCAGTCAGCCCGTCAGGGTTTTGAACCGTGAGGGTGATGTAGTAATCGCCTTCCGCCGAAGGTGCGGTATAAACAACTGCTGCATTATCTCCCGATATCTCGCCGCCCGATGTGTGCCAGGAATAGTCGAGGGGTTCATCATAATAATCAGAGGCGTCTGCAATGATGTCAGACTGGGCTTGCGGTTTGATTTTTCTTGGGGTGGCAGTGAGGCTGTGTATAACGGGTGGGTAGGGGATTTTTTCAAGCACCTCGATCACTATAGCCGTAGAGTCTGATAAATTATGAGCGTTCGTAACCTTGCAGGCAATGGTGTAGAAACCGCTTTCTGAAGGGGCATTGAATGTGACCTGGTCACCATCCATAAAATCTTCATCCGGAAAGAACCACCGATAGTAAAGTGTTGACCCAGCCGGATCCGTTGCCGTACAAAACAGGGCAGTTGCACCACCGGTCACCATCACGGTATCTGCAGCTGCCAGCGACTTGATGCGCGGGGGCAAAGCACCGGTGTCCTGCCCGTTATTGAAGTCGATGACGATGCCATCGGCAAATGTTCTATTGCCCTCAATGCTGATTGCGGCAGCCTGCGGGATGATCACCGGCATCACCACCCCTTTCGCATCGATGGCAATGGTGGATGTGCCGTGCTGGTTTTCCGAGATCACCTGTTTGGAAATTACATCGTAGATCTTGTGTGTCCCCGCGGGCAGGGCTAGCTGGACATTTTTTTGGCTATCGAAAGGGTTTAAATACAGGAAGGTTGGGAATGCTTCTTGTTTGTAAAAGTCGGTTTTAAGCAGGTCCAGCTGTAAAATGCCTTCAATGTTTGTTTTGTTGATGATGGCGGCGAGGTACCCCACGTGGGAGGAGCCGTAGAGCATCAGGTTGGTTTGCGCCCAGCTGCCATCCATGGCATCGCCTGTTGCGTAAG
>PWMW01000282.1 GCA_003559095.1 Clostridiales bacterium
AGATGCTGCCCAGGTCCAAGAACTGGCCGCGGCGACGGTTGATGCCTTTGGGTCGGTGGATATCTTGGTAAACAATGCAGGTGGGCCTCCGCCTGGCGACTTTGAACAGCTGGATGACGATGCATGGCAGCACGCTTTCGAACTGAACCTGCTCAGCTATGTTCGGGCGATTCGTGCGGTCCTGCCCTACATGAAAGAGCAGGGGGCTGGACGCATCGTCAATTTCGCGTCGTCATCCGTCAAGGCACCCATTCCAGGCCTGACACTATCCAATACCTTCCGGGCCGGAATTGTTGGTTTGGCCAAGAGCCTTTCCCAAGAGTTGGCAACCCATGGGATACTGATCAATACGGTGGGTCCTGGGGTGATCCAAACGGATCGGATCACAGAGCTTCACCGGGCTAAGGCGGAGCGTACGGGGCTTTCTTACGCTGAGGTCGAGCAGGCAGCCCTCTCTGGCATTCCACTGGGTCGATTCGGTGATCCTGAAGAGTTTGCGCGGCTGGTGGTGTTTTTGGGTTCGCCGGCCAATTCCTACATCACTGGACAGACACTGTTGGTGGACGGAGGCATGGTAAAGGCTCTGTAGGGTGATCCGTGCGCGGTGGGCGTCTGCTTCTGCGTCCGTGGCGGCACAGAACTCGACATCGATCTTGGGCGTGCCGGATCATGCTGTTTCACCGGCGTGCGATTAACGCCCTCTAGTTGCGGAAAATACACCGAAACCGACATAAATCACGGTAGATTCCGTTCGTACAGTTTTGACTGTATGAACGGAATCTTTTATATTGAGATCGAGGTGATGGTTGTGGACAAACAACAATACATTGAAAAGTACGGAACGTATTTTGAAGCTCAAGGGCTGCCCTTATCAGCAGGGCGCGTCATTGGCCTGCTGATGGTTACTGAGGAGCCTCTGACGCTGGATGACATCGCTGAGCGATTGGAGATCAGCAAAACATCAGCCTCCACGGGGACACGCCTATTGGAATCCGCAGCCATTGTGCGGCGAGTGACGGTGCGGGGCCAACGCCGCATCCACTACACCATGGCGGGGGATATGTGGCCTGAGATGTTCCGGCAAAAAATCCAGACATTCACATATTTGGCAGACCTGGCCGCCGAAGGGCAGGCAGTGGTGGAAGCGGACCATCAGGAAGTACAAGGGCGGCTTACTAGCATGGAAGAGTTTTACCGTTTCTTGGCGGCGGAGATGGAAAATGCTGTGAGCCGGTGGGTGCAGCGAAAGGGGTAGGAGAATGAATTACTTTCAAGTGTTGGGCATCGTGTTCGGATTGGCAGCGTTGTTGAAACCTATCTATATGCATGTTATTCCTTGGGATGAAAACAAGTTCATTGCCAAAGCGTACAGCGCGAAGCGTCCCGCCTGGGTTGTCTTCGTAGTGGTGCTGGGCCTTGGTTTGGTGGTCTTCACTTGGTATATGCATTTGACGACAGAGGTGCCGTACTCCATTGTCATCACGGTGCTGTTTTCGTTAACTGCCATTAAGGGTCTGGTCTTGCTCTTGGACTACCAGCGCTTTCAACAGTGGGTGGCGGGCATGCTGCAGCGCAGCCGGGGGCGGGAGATTGTTAAGGTAGACATCGCCGTAGGCGTCTTTGGAGCGGCCTTGGTGCTGTTGTCCTGGTTTCTTTACTGAGGGGGTTGAATATGGTGTTCTCACTCAACTATTTTCAGCTGCTCTGTTTCACCTGGGGCATTTTGGGCTTGGTATCCCGAGGGGCCATGTGGGTCTTGGGGCCTCGGTGGAAGGCATGGGAGATGGAGCAGGCTTACAGCGCAGAACGGCCGCCTTGGGTGATGGCAGTCATTCTGGGAGGGGCTGCCCTGGCCGGCTGGACATGGTACCAGGTGTGGTTGGGTCACACACCCTATGGATGGATCATGGGGGCTGCTATCTCATTGACGTTGGTCAAGCTGAGGGCCCTGCTGCTGCGCTACGATGACTTTCGGGTTTTTGCCAAGACCGTACTGCACAGTCCACGCAAGTTTGCTGCCCTAAACATTGGAGTCAGCGCTGCTTCTGTGATTCTAATCCTTATGGGCGTCCTCTTGTACTAAGCCAAGTCTTTGCGGAGGTATTCACATAGTTCGCCCGGGGCGGTGCCTCGACATAGCCGCTGACGCCGACTAGGCCTGGTGCACGGACATCTTCCAACCCGCCCAATTAGCGGTCCAGCTCCCAGGAACACCAGTTAACGCCGTCAGCGACTGCAATCCACAGACGATGACTAAGCACGTTTAGAGGACGAAAACAACATCCACCAGCAATCAGGCCCTGCATACGGCGGGGCCTGATTGGCGCGCCCACGGTTCGTCTCTAGGGCTGTCACCGACGACAGCAGGAGTACAAATCCGCCCCGAGGACGAGAGCAAAATGAACCTCAAGGCCGTTATGGGAAATCGGGGAGCAGGTTACAATAAAGACAACAAATGACCACAGGGGGTTGCAACCATGACAAACTTCGGTTTTGAACAGGCACTGGCCCAACAACACACACAGGAACTTCAGGCACAGGCTCAGAAAGAATCGCTCCTGAAAAAGCTGCTTCGCTTCTAACGGACTGAGAAAATATCGGTCGCAAGAAGGACAACAAAATGAA
>PWMW01000418.1 GCA_003559095.1 Clostridiales bacterium
AGCCAAGGATAGACAGCCTCCTGCGATAGAACGGGTTTTGGTCCACATACCATGGTCATACCATCAGCTCCCTCTCCATCAATGTGACAATATGCGGGCAGCCAGTGCTGCCCGGGATCTGTGCATAGGACCGCAGTGCCTTTGCGCCCCAGTTACCCCAAGGTTGTCTGGCCAACATTCCCAAGACCTGGGACCACCACCGACCGCTTCGCTGGATCAACAGTTCCCCAAAGTTACGCAGGCTGTGCCTTAGTCCGGGGGCACGGATGGGCAGGCCAAACAGTTTGTCCTAGGCGGTGATGTGGTATTCTTGCGGAGCATGCAGATCCTGCTTTAGGTGCCAGGGCACCTACTAAGTGAATTCTGCAAGGGATGGGGATTCCCTTTTCCCCACGGCCAGGATTCTGCGGTTCTTTCCACGTATTGCAGAGATTGTAGAATTATGGTAATCTTAAGATACCGTAGGACTGTAAGGTGAGAATTGTACCGATTACTGCACCGGTGGTGCCGGCGCAATAGGTACAGCTGTGGAAAGGGGCGTTCTTATGAGTTTACCGGAGTCGCAACCCCTTGCTCTGGAAGTGTATTGTTTGGGCCGTTTTCAACTGCGGTATCAGTCGCAGTACCTCAATACATCTGCGTCGCGCGCCAATAAGACGTGGCTGATTCTGAAGTTTCTGCTTACCCGCAACCAACGGATGGTGGCCACCGATGTTTTGGTGGATACCTTCTGGCCTGAGTCATCCCCGGAGATGGGGCGGCAGGCCTTATACACCTGCATTCATCGCCTTCGGGCTGCGCTGACCTCCAGCGGCCTGGACGACCTTATCGTAACCGATGGTGGGTTTTATGGCCTGAACCCGGACAAGATTGTGGTCTTGGATGCGGAGATGTTTGAAGAGACGGTGAAGGATGCCTTGGCCCTGCCGAAGGACGAAGGCGAGCGGCGGTTAAAGAAGGCGCTGGGTCTATACAAAGGTGATTTTCTGCCCGAACATATCTACGATGATTGGGCCAAACCCGCGCAGATTCACTACCGCTCCCTCTACCGCCAGGCCATTGTAGCTTATGCCGATCTTTTGGTCCATGATGATCGTCTTATTGAAGCGCGGACACTGCTGGAAGAAGCGGTGACGCTGGAGCCCTTCGAAGAAGAGTTTCACGTGCGGCTGCTCAATGTGCTCTGGGACAGCGGTTCCTACACCGATGCGGCCAAGCACTATCATCGGACTCACTCCCTGCTCTACCATGAGTATGGTATTCACCCCTCCCCAAAGCTGCAGAATGTCTTCAATAAATTGAAGGAACAGCAGCCTCCGGGCCCGTCGGAGATGAACCTGGAAATGCTCCAGGAAACCATCAGCCAGTTGAACCAAAGCCATGGCGCGTTCTTCTGCACCCCCGATGAGTACATGGTCATCTGCCGCTTAGAGCAGCGCAAGTTAAGCCGCAGCAGCGAACCGGCCGAGATGGCCAGCATTCTAGTAACGTCGAAGGAGCCCAAGGCGTCGCAGGCGCTCTTGGATGTGTTTCGGAAAACGCTGCGCCAAGGTGACGTGGTCAGTCAGTGGAATGAGTCTCTCTTTCTACTGCTCTTCCCCGGCACTACCAGTGAAACAGCTCAGAAGATCATGCGCCGGGTTCACAAGCGGTTCGTTGAGCATAAAGGTTCGGGACCGACCAAACTCTTGGTGCGGCTGAAGGCCATTCGGCCGGCCGTGGTGCCGCCGAAGGAGTAGCTAGTGGAACGGAGCAAGATCACGGAAGTTCGGGCAAGACTACACAGATAAAGAGGAAGCAACCGTGCAGCATCCAAAGCTGGCACGGTTGCTTTTTTGCGTATTGGAGATGGTTCCTGATCCAGAATGCTCTACGCAGTCCAGGATCCACAAGAGGCGACACCGCTACCGAGAGCAATCTGCATCGGCAATGGCGAGATGCGTCTTGCAGGACGATCCCAGCCGGTGCCCTGTGAGCATCGCAGGGTTCCGCCATTGATGGCAGTGCTACTGGGCTTTCACGGCAAAACTCCGATGAAAGAGCAGTGTCGCGACTGCGGGGGTGCGAAAAGCCAAGCTGACGGGATTTCGCCGTTCCTGTTGCGCATTCCACTGCCACTCTTTAAGTGGACTCCTAGAATGTAAAGCGATAGGCTATGGTCAGTGAGTGGAAAAGTTCGCCTTCGTACAGTTCTCCGGAGTAGTTCAGTTCCACACGATCGTTGGCACGGACCTGCCGCGTGACGGTGGCGCTCCAATCGACCCAGCTTTCCACAACGCTGCCGTCTTCGACGCTGAAGGGTCGGCCGAGATCGACGAAGATGTCCCACAGTCCTTCGGCATCGTTCCAGCCCACGCCGACCCAAGGGGTGTAATCGTGGGTAATGGTTTCGACGCCGTCGCGGATGGTTGTGCGGTGCGTACCGGCAATGCCCACTTCCGGCGACCACGGTTCGATATACGTGGAGGCGGATGCGTTCCAGCGGGTCAGTTTGGTCTGGGAACTGTTAATGAGCTCACCTTCGCTGAAGCGTTCCGTGCTGGTATTGGTGTGCTGCAGACTTCCGGAGAGGGTTATGATTCCAACATCCACAGAACCGCTGGAGCGGAAGATGTGGGCTAG
>PWMW01000252.1 GCA_003559095.1 Clostridiales bacterium
GAATACGATCTGCACATGCTCCATCCCGATGGCACAGCCGTCCAAGGTGCGTTTACCTTCGGTGCATGGGATCTGGGCCCCCGGGAGCGGTTGGTCTGGGTGGAACTGCGGGAAGACGATCAGCGCTATGAAGCCGCGGCTATCCTGGATGCTGGCAACCTCATGTACTTCTTTGATGATCTACACATGGCGGTTATGCAGGCAGCACCGGATCAACTGGCAGCGGCCTTCGTCATGATGCTCTGGATGCCCTGGTTCGAATCCTCGCTCAACGGGATCGTTTTGGAAGAAGGCATGCCGCCGTGGGAGGATGTCGAGACCGGGTTGGTCGGCGAGGTTGTTGGACGGGCCGAGCAGGCCGGTCGCAGTGGCTATGCCTTGGAGATCCATTTCTTCCGCGACGAGGAGTTGTTTGCCACCTTGCACATGATGGTGGATCCAGCGTTAGCCCTGCCCCTCTATGTGGCTCATCCGGAAATTCCTGAAACGATGTCGCTGGCCGGCGCCCAAATGACAGTGGAGTTGACAGCGTATCGTTCCGATGCACCGCCGCCTGACGATCTGGATGCAGTGTTGGATATGCTGTACGCGCCCGCGGCGGGCCCAGAGACCTACGAGGTGGCTGTGAACGTCATCGATCGACTTTTGGACCATCTGGAGTCCTGGGGGTTGGTGATCGAGGATCTGGTGGACAAGGATTATCGGCTTCTGGGGGCCACGGACGGCGTGGCCGTCGGCCTGGCCGATGGGTTCTTTGAAGTGTACTATTTTGATCCTCGCAGTGTCTCGCCGGATGTCCAGCTTCGTTTGGATGAGGCCCGCCACACAGGCGTGTTGGTGGTTCCTGACATGGACATGGAGCTGCTGGTGATGGTCCACGGCGAGCTGGTGGTGGCTGCCCTGGAAGTGGGCGGCGGTTGGGTTCATCCTGCCAAGGACGCTATCGTAGAGGCTGTGGAAGCCTTTGTGATACCGCGCTAGCAGGCCTGTTGCTGAGCCGTGTTTCCACGCCCAACATTTATGGGCCTCCTCGGAGAAACGCCTGATAAACGCCGTTTCGCACTCGGTTGTAAACCACGGATTGCTCTCTATGCAGCAGACGTCCATGTCGGTGACCTGACACCATGAAGTATGAAAATGGGCACGACCGCCCATTGTCGAGGCAGGGCTGCTGGGAACGCTTCGCTGCGGTACGTCTACGAGCAGCAAGGCGGAATTCGAAGTCCATTCCAATGCGGTTTTACAGAGGGCTTCGGTCTGTTTTTGCTCGCAACTCCTGGAAGCTCAACACGTCCCTGGACACCGCCGGCCGGCATGACGCTGGTGGTGTCTTGGCGCGCCGCCCTGGAGATGCTAGAGTGTTTTTGCAGGTGCAGTGTCCTGTTGCCCTCTGTGTCCTTTCCCCGCTTTGCGGTATTTGGGGCAAGAACGACTGGCTTGTGGCCGTGAGACGTCCGGGCCGCATGCGTGTAAGGTATCTGTAAGTGGATATCATTGGTATGCGAACGACATTGTGCTGGCGGTTCTTTGGCTGCTCGATAGTTGTCCGACGAACGAGGATGCAAATCACGGGCCGCGCAGGGAAAACGCTGGGAGACGTGGAAAAAAGAATTATCGGAATAGTGGGCATCTTCTTTGCAGCCGCCAAGGTTCTGGGTGTCGCGGCGGCAGATCATGGAGGCAGGAACATCGTCGCAGCCGTGACGGTCTGGAGTCCATCTGAGCGATGGCCCGAAGGGGGAGGTTTTCGTGAAACAAGGCTGGGGATGTTTAAAATGGACAATCTGGGCGGTCGTTGTCTTGCTGGTGGCATTCGGTGTTGGTGCTTTGGAGCCCACCGAGGTACCCATTGATGTCTTGGTCTTTTACCATGGCCCAACAGGGCCTGCGGGGGGCGTTATCCCGACCATTGTCGGTATCGGTCCCAATCCGGCCGGGCGAATTCGCGTGGGCTTTTTCGAAGAAATCGCCATGGGGACGGGCTCCATGTGGCGCACGGCCGGTTGGATGGCCGCTGTGGTTGGAGCGTACACACTGCACCAGGACCTGGCTGATTTCACGGTCTTCTTTGATGTGGGCGGCCTGATCGATGGTCCCAGCGCCGGTGCCTTGATGACGGTGGCATTTCTGGCGGGTGCTCAAGGTCATACCATCTATAGCCATGCCACCATGACGGGAACCGTGAACCCGGACGGAACTGTCGGACCGGTGGGAGGGATCCGTCATAAGATATCTGGCGCAGCGGCAGCCGGCAAGACGCTGGTGCTGATTCCCATCGGCCAACGATTCGAGCCTGATGAGCGCGGGGCGCTGGTGGATCTGGTGGGCCATGGTCAAGGACTTGGCGTGGAGGTGCGAGAAGTGGGCGATATTGCCCAGGCTTATCGTCTGCTGACGGGCCATACACTGTCCGAGACGGCGGCTGATCCTGGTTTTCCGGAACTGCTGCCAGATGACTTTGCTGTGGTGCGGGGGTTTTTCGAGCAGTGGCGCATCCGCTACCAACGAACGGAGGAGGCTTTCGGCAGGCTGCAGCAGCCGGTTCCCGAAAGTGTTCGTCGCGAAGCCCAGGCTGCTGACAATGCCTTCCGGCAGGGATTGGTAGCGCTGGCCTATGAGCGGATGGTTTCTGCATACTTCTCGGCACGGATCGAGTATACCACCGTGGAGTTGATGCTTCAGCTGGCCCAAGTTGGTTGGCCAACTGCGGAGAGTCTGGCAGCGACTTCTGCTGCTACCCTGCAGCGCCTTGATGCACTGCTGTCGGCTCTGCAGAGCCAGCCTGTGCTTCACATGGGACATGTGCCGGGACTCCTGGCAGGCTATGCCTACGCGTCGCAGGCTTTGGGGTGCTGTTTCTTAGCGGAAGACTATATATCCCAATACCGGCATTGGCTGCCGTTGGCGCAGACGTCAGGGACGCCCTCCCTGGGCATCCAGCTGGACCCAGCGTTTCAATGGCAGGGAGCCTTAGTGACCAACGTGGAACCGGCAGGTGCTGCCTCGGCCAGCGGTCTCCGTCGGGGTGATGTCATTCTGCAGGTAAACCAGCAAATGGTAGTCAACGCTGATCATCTGCTCAACCTCCTGCGGGCCGAAGGGCCGGCTGAAGTATATCTGCTTGTGGTCAGAGGTCCGGAATATGTCTACCAAGAATGGCTGCTTGTGGACCTCTCCACGGATGAACTGGAAGAATATGTCGAGTTGGCGGCCCAGCGCCTGGCAGAAGCTCGTGTCTTTTTGGAGTTGGCGGATCTTCTGCTCATGTTGGCGGAGGACTATCGGAGGATTGGCAGCGATCATTCCGTGGTGGCTGCACCGGATCTGCAGGCTATCGAAACCTTGGGGATGCTGCTGCGAGCCGGAGGTATCACAGGTTTGGAGTATTTTGATGCAACCATCCTGAGTCAGGCGGCCAAGGACTTTGGCGTGCATCCGGATCACTTTCGAGCCCAATTCATGGGTAGGGATTATGCCTATGCCTTGACGTATGCCAACCATGTTGCCAGCCGCACATTGGGTCAACTGTCCCCCTATGCCCTGTTGGGTTCGGCAGCGTCACTATTCCACGATACCAGCTACATCATTGCCAAGTATTACGGTCTGCAGGCCGAAACGGATGAGTACGGCAGCATTGTGGCTATCCGCCATGAGCGGGCTCTGATGAATATGCTGGATCTGGGGCGGCAGAAGGCGCTGCAGGCCATTACAGAGGCGCGCCAGGCTGGCATTGAGCCAACCATAAGCATTATGGCGGTTGAGGCTGCCCAGTATATGCGCGAACAGGATCTTGAGGATCGAATGGCCGCCCTGCAGCTGTACTGGAACGCCACGTTCTTGGCACAAACGTTAACCATGCTGGTGGACCCCGACGCACCGCCGATAAGTACCCCGCCGGCGGCAGACATCGGCAGTCGCGCGCCGCAGTCATCCCTGACAGTTGTATCCCAGCTGACGTCCGACGACAGGCAGTTGAACGATGACACGTACTACCACACCTATGACATCGTATCCGTACCCGGAGGTCCAACCACCTTGGTTCTCGAGTCAGAAGACTTTCAGCCGTATCTTTTCGTTATGGATGAAGCCGACGCCATCGTCGCTGAGCAGGGTCCAGCACACGGCCAGGCCAACGTGGCGACTGTGCGCTTCACGGCACTGGCGGGCCACCGCTACCTTGTCTTGGTCAACACCGTGTACCCCGGAGAGGTGGGCGCCTATCATCTGCGGATCACGGGGGCTGCGGTGCTCACGCCGGAGGGTGAGTTGGTCCATCCCCAGTGAGCCAAAGGATCCGGCAGCGGCCAAACAGGCTTGTCTCGAAAATGGGCGGTCGTTCCCATTTTCAGATTTCATGGTGTCAGGTCACTGACAGGGGCGTCTGTTTCACAGACGTGTTTCCACGCTGAACATTTGGGGGTATCCTCGGAGAAGCGCCGGGTAAACGGCGTTTCGCGGTCCGTCGTAAACCACGCATGGTGGTCTATGGAATAGGGCTGTAAGGCCGACGTCATCGTGCCATGGGTTGGGATTATGCTGGCTGAACATGCCGCTGATTCAGGAATTTCGCTGGGGCCTTGTTTGATCAAAGACGTTCCAATTGTCAGAAGCATCCTCTGCTCAAAGCTCCTCCCAGAGGATGCTTTTGCTGTGCCGAGCCAGTTCCTTGACAAGGGGCTGTCCTAGATGTATGATAATTACAAAGTTGATAAATAATTTAGGATTTGGCTGTACTTGGCGGATGCACAGTTCTGGATCACCGCTTGCCGGCGGTTCAGCGTTGTCTGAACGCTGGTTCGAGCCAGGTATGCATTGGGACTGGCAGGATGCCTCAAGGTCTGCGGTCGACACGGGTCGGCGCAGCTCCGGGTCTGCAGATTCACTTCCCGTTGCCTGCAATAACCACGGTTTTCTTTCTCTCAGATTCGCAGCAGTGTTCCAGGGACCAACTGTGCAATGACCCTGGCTGAGCAGCTAGTTTCGGCGGCTCACTGGATCACGATGGTGATCCGCAGCGTGTCTGCCAGCGTTAATCACCCCTGAGAGGAGAATGTATTGTGGCCAGTGTGACCATGAAAACACTGTCTGGAACGAAGACCAACGTAGCGCAGGAGGCTCTGGTCCAGCTGCGTCGGCAGGTGAAAGGCCGTGTCTTGACGGCAGCGGATGGTGAGTATGAAGAGGCGCGTCAAATTTGGAATGGAGCGATCCAGCGCCAGCCAGCGCTGATCGTCCGCTGTCAAGGCGATGCCGATGTGATGGCTGCCGTAAACTTCGGGCGGGAGCACCAGTTAGCCGTATCGATCCGCTCCGGTGGCCATAACGTGTCCGGAGCTTCTATCGCGGATCAAGGATTGGTCATTGACGTGTCTCGGATGCGCAGTGTCCATGTGAACCCGGAACAACGCACTGTGTTCGCAGAAGCAGGGGCGCTGCTGGGAGATTTGGATCACCAGACCGCGCCCTTGGGTTTGGCGGTACCGGTGGGCGTCGTCTCGGCCACGGGTGTCACCGGCCTCACCCTGCACGGCGGCATGGGCTGGCTGCTGCGCAAACACGGCATGACCATTGACAACCTGCTGGCGGTGCATGTGGTTACGGCCGATGGGCAACTGCGGCGAGCCTCCGCAGACTCCGAGCAAGATCTGTTCTGGGCCCTGCGGGGAGGCGGCGGCAACTTCGGTGTAGTGACCGCTTTGGAGTACCGACTGCATCCCGTACCGCCGAACGTGCTCTGGACCATGCCCATGTATGAGCTCACCGATGCCAGTGCCGTCGTCACGGCCGTGCAGCAGTACATGGCCGCAGGACACGAGGACTTTATGGCCGTGGCCATCTTCGGTAGCGTTCCGCCGCTGCCAGAGGTGGATCCAATGCTCCACGGCATGCCCGTCCTTATCATGCTGGGCTGCGATTCTGGCGATCAGCAGACCAGTACTGCCACGGCCCAAATGCTGCGCCAAGCAGCGGAGCCAGTGGTGGATCTCAGTACAAAGGCCCCCTGGGTTCAGGTGCAGCAGATGCTGGATGAAGATTATCCTGACGGCAAGCTGTATTACTGGACATCCATGTTCCTTGATGAACTAAACGCCGATGTGATTCGGGTTCTCGAGAAGTACACTCGCAGTCGGCCTTCGCTGGATACGACCATTGATATTTGGTTCTTGGGTGGTGCCATGGCCGCTGTACCCAGCCATGCCACGGCCTTTTTTCAGCGGCAGCATCCTTTCATGATCGGCATTGAAGCCAACTGGACCAATGATGCGGATTCGGCGGCCAATATTGCCTGGGTGAAGGAGCTGCAGAAGGAACTGGAACCGCTGGCGGCTGGGGGACGGTATCTGAACTTCCCGGGTCAGGTGGATCAGCATGAAGCTATGCAGCGCGCCGTCTTTGGAGATAACTTGGAGCGCCTACAGAAGGTTAAGCAGACCTATGATCCCCAGGGACTCTTTCCAGGACTGCTGCGAGTTTGAGACGGTGTTAGTTTTCCACAACTGCTGCCCAACGCACGCCGATCATCACTGCGGAGCCGTTGTCAGAGCGGTTTCCAGTCTCGAACTTGGCACTGGCAAGAGTGCTTGAGCGACCAGGACAGCGACGAACAAAACGGTGGAGCCGCGAGCCAGCGTCGGGAGCGGCTCCGCTGCGGCGGATCGGTCAGCAGGCACTTCCTGTGCCTGGCGCCTGTTGAAGTTGAAAGCAGGAATTCTCAGTCGCCACAGCTAAGGCATAGGTACGGCTTGTCTGGTGTCGGGCAGCTGCGGCTGAGGCAATCTTGGATGCACGATTCCAAGCCAACCAACGGACCAGCTCCAAGCCGAATGCAGCTTTACGCTGAGGAGTGAGTGTTGTGCAGCAGGAACAATATGTTTGTCTCGTGTGTGGCTTTAACATGGTGGGTCATTATCCGGAGCGGTGTCCCTTCTGCGGTGCGAAGCGGGAACACTTCCTGACCGCCGAGGAATGCTCGCGCCGCTTCACGGTGCGGGAGACCGAGGTGCGCAGCGGGGTCAGCTGTCTGCGCTCAGAGCCGGCTCTGGGATTAGAGCATTCGGCGTATCGGATCCATACGGGGAAGCGAGAGATTTGGGTGGATTGCCCGTCGTCATTCAACGAGCAGCTGCGGCCGGCCACCTGCATTACCTTCACGCACCATCATTTTATGGGGGCCTCCAACATGTATCGCGACCACTTCGGCGCCACGGTGCAGATCCATGAACTGGACTACCGCAACAATCGCCAAATGGTGGAGCCCTTCAACCTGGGCACCACGTTCCAGGAGAACTTCATCCTGGATGACGTGGTTGAAGCGCATCACATCGGCGGGCACACGCCCGGCTTTACCATCTACATCTTCGAAGACGTCTTGTTCGCCTGCGACTACATTTTCGCCGATGCCGAGCCCGTTAAGTTCAATCCCTTCGGACCGCAGGCAGAGACCAAGGCTGGGGGTTACCGCATGCGCGATCTTCTGGAAGGAAGGAAGATTGCAACGGTCTGTGGTCAGAACTACGTGGAGGACTACAGCACCTGGCGACCCAAGCTGGATCAATTGTTGGGTTCGTGAACCACCAGAACAGAGGCCTCTCATGCCGCACATTTTCCCTTGTTTTTCCCTGGGCCTTGAGCAGGCCTTCTTCTTACATGGGGTTGGCATTGCCCGCCGCTGACTTCAGCCGGGACGAATGACCTGCTAGCTGGCAGTAGGAAGCATTATGGATAACGTGGAGTATCTTTAAGCATATGGAAGTATACCTTTGCTCTGGAGAGAAAACTTTGCATGATCATGGCAGTTTAGTCGCAGAGGGACTTGACAAATTGCAGTTTCTCTCATAGTCATATTGACGCGCCCCGATGCTGCAAAGACTACTTCCAGAGGCGTATTTGACGCTGTTTTGCAGTTTTCCTGTTAAATGGAAATCAAGGCGCGCAAACGGCGTGAGAACTGTTAGTGTAAGCTAAACGTGAGATCGATAGCGTATACTATTACCAGATACGAGGGCGTTGTATCCCCTGTCGAGGACAGAACGGCGGGCACATGGATCCATGGTGGTAGGAGCCCCGATGCGATCCGAGCTTGGTGGTGTGTCCCCCAGGTGCGGTGCCGAGGTTTTTTTGCTTTAGCTGGGAGGAAAGCCCCATGAATGAACGTGGTTCCGATACACTGTGTATTTATGCATTGGGTGGTTTTCGGCTGCGGTTGGGCGGTGTCGATATTCTTGATGCTACCGAAGGTATGAGCAAGGTTTGGAATGTGTTCAAATACCTATTGGCCAACCGCGACCTGCGTGTTCCGGGCGAAGTGATCTGTGAAGTGTTCTGGCCTGATGCCCCCTGGCGCAAAGCCAGGCATTCGCTGTATAACGCCGTGTATAAGGTGCGAAATACGCTGGAAGCCCATGGTTTGGAGCCCAACCTTTTGGTGATTCGGGATGGCATGTACAGCTTCAACCGCAATTCCAAATATTGGATGGATTCGGAGGTCTTTGATCAGCTCTGTCACCAGGCTCAAAAACTGGGACCCAACGAGGCGGAAGAGGCTCTGCAGGTTCTGGGAGAAGCTGTGGAACTGTATCAAGGAGATTTTCTGTCCGAAAACTTCTACGATGATTGGGTCAAAGGTGCTCAGCAGCGGTACCGCAGTCTCTATCGGCGGGCTGCTGTTCAGTATGCCAATCTGCTGACCGAATATGAGCGCTATGATGAAGCACGGGAAGTCTGCGAGCAGGCTCTGGACATTGAACCGTTGGATGAAGATCTGCAGTTGGTCCTGATGCGGGCGTACATTAAAGAAGGCAATGTTCGGGAAGCCAAGCATCACTACGAAAAATATGCCGATGCCATTTTCCGGGAAAGTGGCGTTCTGCCCTCGAAGCGCATGCGTGATCTGTTCCAGAGAATCCAGGAGAAGATGGGTGGCAGTTCGGCTACGGATCTGGAAGCCATTCAAGAACTGCTGGAGCGCCAAGACGACTCCGTTGGTGCCCATCTCTGTGACGGCGAGGCGTTCCAGGAACTTTACCAGTTAGAGCGCAAGCGGATCAGCCGTAACGGAACATCTGCCTATTTGGTGAAAGTGGATCTGGTCAAACCGGATCTGCGCATTGTGTCAACGGCCGAGCTGGAGTCGGCAGCCAAATGCTTGGGTACTGTCCTGAAGAGCGTCCTGCGGGCCCAAGACGTCGTCTGCCGGTGGAGCGATTCCCAGTTTCTACTGCTCTTGTCAGGACTCAACGGTGAAGGGCTGCAGCGAGCTCGTCAGCGGATCAGTGATGAATACCAAAAGCGCACATCGGTGCCGGTGGCCATCCGCTGCCGAGAGCGTTTGATTCCACCGTCAATGCCTCCATTTGGCATGGACCGCAAGACCATCTGAATGTGCAGTGGACGTCTCTGTGTCGCTCAGTGTTTCGGAAGGGATGACACCAAGGAATCGACCTTGTGTTGAAGCGAGGAGGCCGTATCCATGGATTCAGGACAGCGCAGATTTGACCGCAGCAAAGATCAACGAGCGTCGTTCTTGGTGCGGATTTTGTACCGACGTAACGCCAGCTGGCAGGGGGAGATCCAATGGATGGAAGGCCAGTCCACGCAGCGCTTCCGTTCTGCTTTGGAGCTGGTCGCCCTGATGCAGGAGGCCATGGACCAGCTGGATCGCGAGGAGCTGGTGCAGGATCTTCGTCACTGGCACGATGATGATGAACATCCCCGCCGCAAAGGGCAATCCAGCACGTCTTAGCGATGGCGTTGGTTTAACTGAGACGGCCAATTCTGATGGGATTTGGTCGGTAACTGAACGGGATGGGACATAGGATGATGAATCGATAGTGAAACCCAACAACCCCCGCTGCCGAGCGGGGGTTTTCGCGCGCCCGCCAAGGCTGTAGCGCAAAGCCATTGGCCTGTGCAACCGAGGCTGTGCAGAGTGCCGTTCAGCGCTAAAAGGTACGTCGGCAGCGGAAAAGGCGGTTGTTTCCCAAGGCTGGCTGTAGACCTTACACTGGGTAGAATTTCTATGGGATACATGGCATTAGCTAGCAGGCATGATTCTTGCAGGGTCGGTCGAACCCTCAGCCGTGTCCGCTGTCAGCCAATCAGCAATGGCCGAGTGGATGATCTGCAAAACCACTTCCTGGAGGACGTTTTCAAGCGTGGTCTCGTGCCGCTTGTACTTTTTTTGATATTCTTGAGACATTTAAATGACCTTACAGCAGTATCGTCAAAGTAACAGAGTTGTAATTACTCGAAATTCGTCGAACAGAATATGTCGGGCCTGCCCGCAGGGAGGTGCGCTTACGTGAATCATGCCAGATTTGAGACAACCATTGCCAGCAGCGAGCGGCCTTCTTTCTTTATTCGGATTCTTTATCGGCAGCACAACAGCTGGCAGGGTGAGGTGCAGTGGTTAGAGGCGAAACGGACGCGTCGGTTTCGCAGTGCGCTGGAGTTGATGGTTCTGATTCAGGAAGCGTTGGACATAACGGGCAGTCCGGA
>PWMW01000383.1 GCA_003559095.1 Clostridiales bacterium
ATAAATATTAGATTTTCTTCTTCCACTCTTGCTCCGTGACTCTAGGCCTGCTTCAGGCCGGGCGTGAGATAACCTTATTTTCTTTGCCTCTCGCCCCCTCGAAGACTCGGTAGAGGCACAGAGCTCTGGAGAAGAGAGAAGTCATTTTCATTGCCCTGAGCCGGGGCAATGAAAAAGGTTCTCCACTGAAATATATAGCCCCGTCGTTATTGCCAGACCAGGACCACCTCGGAGGGGAATGACAAAAAAGTTTGGCAAGCCAGTCCAGCGAATGACCAAGGGCTGGAATGAAGATCAGTTATGGTGAACAATCAAATCTTTTGCCTTAATTACCAGTCAATGTCAAAAATATGTCCTGGCAGGGCAAGAGCTTACTTGTAACCCAGCAGGGCATAATCCATGGCCCCGTAAAACCACTTTTCCTTAAAAGGGTCTGCATCAGGAACTGGCCTTTTTTCACTGTATTTGTGCAGTCTTTTGATCTTGATATTGCGAAAACCTCGATATTCAGCCAGAAAGGCCAGTGTCGCAGGGACAATGGGCTTTTTATGGGAAAGATCAGTATAAAAATAACAGGCTCCGACCAGTATGTTTTCCGGGTTAGGAGTCTCAAACAGCAGCAGCCCTCCAGGACAAAGTACCCGAAGGGCCTCATCCAGAAGATATACTATCTGATCCTGGGGCAAGTGTTCAATAATATGGAAGCCGGTGACTGCGGATACACTGCCGGAAGAACATTGGCGCAGAAAGCTGAGCGCGTCCATTTCCTGTACTTGTAATCCAAGATCATGACACTCTTGGACCATAACCCGGTTCAGATCAACTCCCAGGGCCTGGTAGCCATTTTCGCGCAGCAGCTGCAGCCATTCCCCGCGGCCACAACCCAGATCCAGCAGTGGATGTTCCACATCTGGTCTGTAGACCTTCTGGATATCGGGCAGATAGACCCTCTGGCGCTCCCTGATATCCTCTCTGCTGCCCCGGAAGCGATCTTCAAAAGCAACATACATGGCATCCCATTGATGCTTTTCTTGAGCTGCAAATTCCTGCGGCTGCCCAGAATCGAGAGGGGCAGGTATTCTTTTCCCGGCCTCCTGGAGCAGAAGCTGTAAACGCTTTTCCAGGTCCAGAAGGCCGCGCTTCTGGTCAGACAGCTGTTTCTGGAGCTTTTGCAGATCTTTTATTTTGGTCTGCATATCCGTGACTTTTCCTGAGTCAGCTTTATCCTGCTGCATAGCCTGTTTTTTGGAAGATGTTCCCGGGTCAGGCTCAGGGTTTGTCTGCCGAGCTTTTTGTGGTCCGGCCTGAGAGAGTTTTTCTTGATCAGGCTGTATTTTCCCAGGAACGGAAACCGTGGTCCAGGGTTTTTTCTGGCCCAGCAGGGCCTGAATAGTGTTTTTCCAGGTGATGCCGGAGACAGATTCTCTGGCATTTTCTCCCATCTGTCTGGTTTTTTCCGGTTTGGAGATGAGCTCCTGCATGGCCCTGGCCATGGAATCTGGCTCAGGTTCCGCCACCAGGCCGTTTTCTCCGTGGCGCACCAGCTCAAGCACTCCTCCGGAATCAGTGGTAGTGAGCAAAGGTTTGCCTGAAGCCATGGCCTCTACAGTGATCAAACCGTAGTCTTCGTCATAGGGGACAAATGGTACGAAAAGGGCTCTGGCATAGTGTTCAAGAAGTTCCTTATCAGGGACATGTCCCAGAAACCGGACCCTGGGATCATTTTTTGACAGGTCTATGAGTTTTTCCTCCTCCTTTCCTGTGCCTGCGATAAATAGATTGGTTCTGGTCTCAACCCGAGCGAATGCCTTGAGGAGCAGGTGGACGCGCTTTGTGTGATACAGACGGCTGGCCGTAAAGATATATTCTCCCGGTTTAGAGAAAAAACCTTTCAGGTCCGAGGGATGGTGAATCACGCTGACTTCAGCTCCCGGGGGAAAGTAATCCTGCCTTTGGGCCACATTGGCGGAGATTGCATTGTAGCTTTGGATCATTTTTGGATGAAGTGTTGCCCGGTCCAGCCAGTGGATTACGGCCCTGGTCAAAGGTCCGGGAAAAGTCCAGGTACCCTGCGGAGAATCCTGTTTTTCAAGTTTGAGAAGTGAGTCCAGCATGGGATGTAGCAGGGAAGGATCGGGTTTTGTTTCCAGAAAGCGCTTCAGACTTTTAAACTGAGCATCAGCAAGATTATAACCCTGGGGGAATTTTTCCTGCTGATAAAGGTCATATATCCCTCTGCAGGTGTGTTGAAGATAGAGATGGTGATTAGGGTGGCGCACGGCCCAGGCAGGATATTTGGTGCTGATTACCATATCAAAATGGGACAGGTCCAGCTCAGCAAAGCTTTTGTACCCCCTGATCAAGGGCCAGAACTGTCTGTCCAGGCAGGGTTGCTTGATCAGTTCTGCATTGTGCGAAGTATGAGAGATAATGGAGTTTTGCAGTCCTCTGAAAAGTCTTTCAGCTCCGCCCAGCTGGAACGGTACTGGGGAGGGAGCTACTATGGCAATATTCATGGGTTTTTCTTTCTGTTTGACAAAGTTTCAGTCAGGCCGGGTCCTAACCCAGCTGTTACCATCTAAAATTTTGTAATATTTTTGCCTTCTGCCA
>PWMW01000296.1 GCA_003559095.1 Clostridiales bacterium
CGGCCTGGGGCGGTGACGAAGGAGGCTGGCACGAAGGTGTCAGTTACTGGAGCTCGTATATGCGCCGGATGGTGCGGGTGGTAAATGAGTTGGCCCTCTATGATATTCCCTTGAAGAACAAGCCGTTTTTCCAAAAAACCGGATATTTCGGCCTCTATGCCGGCTATCCCAACCGGCCCACCCGGGCTTTCGGTGATGGTCATCATCGACCGGTAGGTTCCGGAGCCGGAGCTGTTACCTATATGCTGTCCTCCCTGTACAATGATCCCTACCTGCGCTGGCATGCCGAGGCCTCGGGAGCCGGTCCCTCCGGTCGCAAAGCGGCACGAATCCATGATCCCGACCTGGAAGCCCGGTCGCCTGACGAACTGCCTCAATCCCGTGTCTTTGAAGACGTCGGCCTGGTGGCCATGCACAGTAACATGGCCGAACCCGAAACCAATGTCATGATGTTCTTCAAAAGCAATCCTTTCGGGTCCTTGAGCCACAACCATGCCAGTCAAAACGCTTTTGTCATCGAAGCTTATGGTGAACCGCTGGCCATCAGCAGCGGTTACCGGACCACGCACGGCATTCCCCATCACAGGGAGTGGATCTGGCAGACCAAAGCGCATAACAGTATTCTCGTCGACGGCGAAGGACAAATTCCGCGAACACGCACCTACAATGGCGAGATAATCGATTATCAGGAGTATAGCGACTACGTCTATGCCACCGGCGACGCCACCGCGGCTTACGGTGAGCGTCTGGAACGCTTTCACCGGCATATAGCCTTTGTGCGTCCCGACTATTTTGTCATGATCGATGATCTGAAAACGCCGGGCCAGGCTTCCACCTGGCAGTGGCTGTTTCATGCCGGCAACGAGCTTCAGGTGGATGCGAAAGCCAGGACTTTCGTAAGCACATCCGGTGATTCCCGGCTGACCACCCGGCTGATTTGGCCGCACAACCTGGGCTTTACCCAGCGCACAGGCTTTGACCCGCCCACCGAGGATCCCGAAGTCGCCACCGATCAATTCCATCTGACCGTGACAACACGTGATGCCTCCCCCTCACAACGATTTGTCACCGTAATGTGGGTCGACCGTCCCGGCGACGACCAACCCATCGTTTCTTCCCGTGATCCCGGGAAAAACGGATCAGGAATCCGGATTCTGAATAACAAGGGCATCGCTGATCCGGCCGTACAAGAGCTGGCCCTGCAACAGGCTGAGTTGCTGGACGCCGAAGGAGGCCTGGCGCTGCGTGTCGGAAATGATCTGATCATGTGGAAAGAGCCGGGCGCATGGAGAGTCAAAGCGGCAGGTGTTACTTCCACACTTCGTTTGGAAGTAAAAAAAAATTATTTTTGCGGTTTACAGTAAATCACCTGTACCTGCCCGTTGATTATTATAGCAGGGTCAACTGCGCTTTGGTTATAACGGCAAGTCAACTGCCTTTTGGTTATGACCATACGTCCTGATTCTCTTTGATTCCGCAATAACAGTTCTTATTTACCAACCATATCTTCCGGAAGAACGGGTTTTGTTTACGTAAATTAACTACCGTCTTTCCCATTCTTATGAACGCGTTTTTCTTCCTCCAAAAGTCCGTAAAAAAGCCGGTTTACCTTGTCTCTCTCGCACCGCCGATTTTTATACGCGCAAGATAAATCGAGGGCCGTGAATCATGATAATGTGCTGTGGGTTCCGGATCTTCGTGTGAGGAATAGTAGCTAACCCACAACTCACCATTATATTCCACAAACCCCGGATAACCACAATCCATTGCCGACGGCATGTTTGCCAGGAAATTAAAGTTGTTATTATCCAGGTCCCATTCATACAATCGAAAAATTCTGTCTTCACGCAAACTGCCGCCAATCGGTGCCGGCGTTCTGCCGCCGACGATAACTCGTCCGTCGGAAAGTCTGATGATACCCGGCCCCTGAAAATTTATCGCGGGAGAAGGCTTTTCCCAATTCCACTCTTCATACGGCGGCTGTGAAAAGCCGACGAATCTTTCTTCACCGGCGCCACGCAGCAACATCACAATGCTTCCATCGTCGTCGATATAAAAAGCCGCTTCAGAACCTCTTCCCTCCGGGAAAATATCTTCTGCAATGAGTTCCCAGTTTTTGAAGTCAGCCGTCTGATAAATGGCCCCATGACTGCCATGTTTTCCAGCGTAGGCCACGCCGTACCCTTTTTCCTGCTTTTCATCCCATTCTGCCCACCAAATCCACGTATCGTTAAGCTGCTCAGATGAAAAAGGCCCTTCCCAGTTCACCCCGTCTTCTGAAATCCAGGTCATTGAACGACGCTCGCTCTCCTCCCTTATTCTTTCATGCCCGACGATCACAAGTTTCTGGTCGCCGACTGCCACCAGCTTTGAGTCGCGCAAATCGTTGAAAGGGGGTTGCGGGTAGTAATTGAATACCGTTTCCCATGTTTTGCCGTCGCCGGATCGGATGACACGCATTGTCCCGTAGTCAAAATGATTTGCTGCTTCCCTGAAAATACAGTACCAATCTCCGCGAAAAAGTATCAGATGAGTAAAAGCGGCATGAGGGTAGTCCGACATGCCTTCCTGATGAACGGAACTCGACCAGATACGGCGGACGTCGAGC
>PWMW01000005.1 GCA_003559095.1 Clostridiales bacterium
AGCGCCCTGGCGCTCAGTGATGCCCGACCGGTGTATCTGCCAGCAGAAATGGATGCCCGTTGGCATTGGCCGCTGCAGCCAGGCCTTGAGCAGTGGCAGCGCTTTCTGGACCAATATGCTCCCAGGGCCATCGTTGTCACCTACCCAACGTATTACGGAATGACGCCGGATCTGCCGGCGTTGGTGGCCCTTGGCAGGCAGCACAACTGCGAAGTTATCGTCGACGAGGCCCATGGTGCTCATTTTGGCTACCATCCGCTGCTCCCGCCTGCAGCTATGCACTGCGGGGCTGACATCTCGATTCAGAGTACTCACAAGACCATGGGTGCCTTGACTGGCAGTTCCATGCTGCACTGCCGAACTAGCGTTGGCTATCGCCGCTGTCAGCAGGCATTGCAGTTCTTGCAGACCACCAGTCCCTCTTTGGTGGCTCTGGCAGTGCTGGATGAAGTCCGGCGGGTTTGGCAGAGCCAGGGGAAGGCCATATGTGAATACGTACTGCGCCTGGTTGCACTGCTGCGCGATCAGTTGGCGGCCATCCCCCAAGTACTCGTGGCTCCGGAAGGTTCTGATCCTACGAAAATTCTCTTCAGCCTGGAACGCATCGGCATGACAGGGCAAGAGGTGGAGCGTGCCCTGCGTGAGCGCTTTAACATCCAAATGGAAATGAGTGATACCCGCTGGGTCTTAGCCCTGATTACCTTGGGTGACAGCGAGACATCGGTGTGCGCATTGGCCCAAGCTGTGCGGCAGTTGTGTCAAGGCCGCGCCGGCACGATTCCCAGGAGTCATGGGTGTATCTCGTGGCCGGATCTGCCCACAGCGCAGCTGTCCATGGGTAAGGCCTCCTTTGCTCCCGGCCGCCCGGTGGCGTTGTCCCATGCGGTCGGGAAACTGAGTGCCGATTTCATCACACCCTATCCTCCAGGCGTACCGCTGTTGGTTCCCGGAGAACTTTGGAATCAACAACTTGTGGAATATGTGCAGGAGATTCGCAAGCAGCAGTGGTATGTGCGAGGTGTCACCGAAGAAATGGTATGGATCGTAGAGGACTCCCAAGATTTTTGACGAAATATCCATAAAAGGAGCAGAACAATGGCAGAGGGCATATTCATAACATTTGAAGGCATTGATGGCGTCGGCAAATCCACCCAAGCTGGACAACTGCGCAGCGCGCTGGAAGCCAAAGGCCATGCCGTGATTCACACGCGTGAACCCGGCGGAACTAGGATCGGTGCTGCCATCCGCAGAATATTACTGGACCCCGAACTCGATGAGCTACAGCCCCAAACCGAGATTCTGCTTTATGCCGCTGACCGTGCGCAGCACGCAGCCCAGATCATCCGGCCGGCCCTAGTTGCTGGTCAGATCGTGATTTGTGAACGTTTTATCGACTCGTCCCTCGCCTATCAGGGGTATGGCTTGGGTTGGGATCGAACTGCCATAGCCAGCATTAATGGCTGGGCCGTGGACGGGCTTACACCGAGTTTGACCATATATCTGGACCAAGAACCGGAACAAGCGCTGAAACGAGCTGGCCGTGACCGTATTGAACAGCGGACAGTAGAGTATTACCAGAAGGTGCGCTCTGGATTTCTGCAGATGGCCCAAGAACAGCCTGCTCGCTACAGCGTGATCAAGGCTGGGGCAAGCATTGCGGAAGTATCAAAACGGGTATTGGATACAGTCCAAAGGAGGCTGACCGTATGAAGTTATTGATCACCATCGTTCAAGACCAAGATGTGCAGAACCTTTTGGAAGAGCTGACTGAACATGGCTTCTCAGCGACGAAATTGGCTAGTACAGGTGGTTTTTTGCGTGTGGGCAATACAACTCTGTTCATCGGTGTAGACGATGACAAAGTAAAGTCGGTCTTGGATATTATCAAGAACACATGCCAGAAGCGTGATCAATACCATGCCTCGCCCGTGTCTCCTTTCGGTCGCGGTGGTGTCCTGCCCCGACCAACGAAGATCGCCGTGGGTGGTGCGACGGTATTTATGGTTGCTGTGGAGCGCTTTGAGAAGATCTAGCGGAGTTTGGAGTGGGACTTCGTGAGAATTTCCCGATTTGGTAAAACAAAACAGCGATCAACAGCGGTGGACCGAGGACGGCACCCCGTAGGGAGTCGTAAGGATGCCTTTGTCGATATTCTCGACAACCAGCAGACGCCGCCGCTTCCCTTAGACGTGGTTCTCGAAGCAGTGGACAAGGCAGCACAGAAACTGCGGCGGCAGCCCACATTTGAGCATCTTTATCGCTATAAGCATCTGGTGCGCGACGTTCTGCGCCGTCTCATTACAGAAACCTATGGTGTGGACGAAAAGGTTAGTTATGATCGGCAGGGAAGGCGGCATCTCTATGTAATGGTTGCTGCTGTTGATCAAAAGCTAGAAGCACTGACCAGCCTCTTTCTGCAGCGACAGGTTTCCAGTTTGGGGTTGGCACGGCGGCTTGACGAAATCCGCGGCTTGGTCTTAGATCTTTTTACGTGATGGAGGAACCCCCGTGAACCTTAGAGACGTTTTAGGGCAGCCTCAGGCAGTGGCTGCCCTTGTGCGAGCATTGGAATCGGACAAACTATCTCACGCCTATTTGTTCCACGGTGAAGATGGTGTGGGCAAACGCACCACGGGGCAGGCTTTGGCGGCGCATATCCTCTGTGAACAGGGCACAGCCTGCGGGCAGTGCCGGGCCTGCCGGCTTCTGGCAGGCGGCAATCATCCGGATTTCCAGTTGTGGAGCGGTTCGGGCAGCATTAAGATCGATGAAGTTCGGCAGTTGAAAAGCGAAATGTCCCGTGCCGCCGATGGACCTCGGGTATGGTTGATGGTGGATGTGGACCGCATGACCATTCCTGCAGCCAACAGTTTCCTCAAGGCGTTGGAAGAGCCAACGCCAAATACGTTTTTCGTGTTAACTACGAACTACCTGCACCGGCTGCTGCCCACGGTGATTTCCCGCTGCCAGCTGGTGGGCTTTCACAAACTGACCGAGGCCCAGATTGTTCAAGGTCTGCGTGAAGTCGAGAACGAGGCCGGACACGGGGAAAAGGCAGAATTGATTGCACGCTTGTCCCGCGGTTCTTTGGGCCGAGCAGTGGCATTGAGCGATGCTGCGTTTCTCGAGCGTCGGCAGGCCACCTTGAAGACACTCATCCGCATTCCCGATGCCAGCTATGCTGAGGTTATGGGCTTTAGTCTCAAATGGGATGAGTCCCGCGACGCGGTTATCTCAGATCTCGAGCTGATGGTGCAGTGGTTCCGGGATTTGCTGTGTGTCCAGTATGGCAAGCACGTACGTTTGTATAATCCTGACTATTCCAAAGAGCTGCAGCGCCTGCAGCCAAGGTTTCCTAAGCCAGTCATTCATGAAATTTTGGATTTATTGAATGAAATGATCCCAACATTGAAGGGAAATGCGCGTCCTCGATTCGTGTTGGGGTATATCCTTCTCTTGATTAAAAAAGGAGCGCTTATATAGATGATTAATGTTGTGGGAGTCCGGTTTAAGAAGGCCGGCAAAATCTATTACTTTGGACCTGGACAGCTGCAGGTAGCCGTTGGGCAGCACGTAATTGTGGAAACCGCTCGCGGAGTGGAGTTCGGCGAGGTGGTCGTAGGCCCGAAAACTGTGCGCGAGGAGGATGTGGTACAGCCCCTCAAGGAAGTGCAGCGGCTGGCCGAGCCGCAGGACTATGAGACCGTCCAGGATAACCAGGCATTGGCTGCCCGAGCGTTCGCCACGGGAACCGAAAAAGTAGCCCATCACAAGCTGCCCATGAAACTTGTGGATGTGGAGTACACGTTTGACCATGGCAAGCTGATCTTTTACTTCACGGCAGATAATCGCGTGGATTTTCGTGACTTAGTCAAGGATTTGGCAGCGGTGTTCAAGACGCGGATTGAACTGCGCCAGATCGGAGTGCGCGACGAAGCCAAGATGATCGGAGGAATCGGTCCGTGCGGGCGTTCCCTCTGCTGCGCCACATTTTTGGGCGACTTCGATCCCGTTTCGATCCGCATGGCCAAGGAACAGAACCTGTCGCTGAACCCAGGAAAAATTTCTGGGATCTGCGGTCGCTTGATGTGCTGCCTGCGCTACGAGTCAGAGGTATATCGTGAGCAGCGCCGGGAAATGCCAGATCGCGGCAGCCGGGTGATCACTCCTGAGCATGGCGAAGCCCAGGTCAAGGATGTAGAGCCCCTCAAAGGTACACTAAAGGTGAAGCTGGATGACTCGCCCAAGTTGGTCACAGTGGACGCCGACGACGTGGAAGAAATTCAGCAAACATCGAAACGGAGACCCAAGAAACCCCGTGCCCAGGGGGATCGACCCGAGAGAAGTCCAGCCGCTGATGACCAGAGTAAGAAACCAAAAAAAGCCAAGAAGGAAAAGGGCCCAGATAAGGGCAGAGATCAAAGCAGGGATAAGCGCGGTGGTTCTGGCCCCAACAAGGACAAAAAACAGCGGCCTGCAGCAGAAACTGCCGGCACCGAAGGCCAAGAGAAAGAACAAAAGCCCAAGCGTCGTCGGCCTAAGCGCCGTCGGCCCAACAAACGCTCAGGTGATGGCGATTCCAACCAAGGTCCGTCGAACAGCGGCGGCGGTGACAAAGCATAACTAGCTTGGTTGGCCAAGCCAGTTCAACATCAAAAAACCCCCTGCCTGTATGGCAGGGGGTTTCTCAAGATGAGGAGATGCCCTATGATCTACTTGTGTGCAACCCCCATTGGGAATCTGGAGGACATTACCCTGCGGGTGCTGCGAATCCTTAAGGAAGTGGATTTGGTGGCAGCCGAAGACACACGCCAGGCAAAGAAGCTGCTCACGCACTATGACATACGGGTGCCGGTGATCAGCCTACACCAGCATAACGAAGCGCAGCGTACCGAGGAGATCCTTGCATGGGCTGCAGAAGGCAAGGATGTGGCGGTGGTCTCTGATGCCGGGATGCCGGGGATATCCGATCCGGGGGGGCGCTTGACGAGAGCTGCTGCCGCCGCTGGCGCTGACATTACCGTTTTGCCGGGAGCCAATGCAGCCTTGACCGGTTTGGTTCTCAGCGGGCTTCCCTGTGAAACCTTTTATTTTGGCGGCTTTCTGCCCCGCAGGTCGTCGGAACGTAAAAAAGCCTTGGAGGCCGTCCGTTCGCTCCAGGCTAGTTTGGTGTACTATGAAGCGCCGCATCGCTTGCTCAAGACCTTAACGGACATGACTGCGGTATTGGGTGACCGGCAAGCGGCCGTGGCCAGAGAATTGACCAAATGGTATGAAGAAACCCTGCGCGGGCCGCTCACTGGGCTACTGGACCATTTTGGCCAGACGCCGCCACGAGGCGAACTCGTCATCGTTGTCGAGGGCGCAGATCTTTCTGAAGAACCGATGGCGGCTAACACAGACATACGTCGAGCCGTTCTTGACGAAATGGATGCGGGGGCATCGAAGAAAGAAGCCATCAAAAACGTGGCCCGACGCAGCGGTCTGTCAAAAAACGAAGTGTACCAAAGGGTATTGGATCTTCCCACCCAATTATGATTCCTTCAACTCACTTCGACACGTTGCGCAGACGTTCTTTTGGTGGAACTGAGCCAATTCCTGTTCGCTGCCGCAAAACACGCAGGACGACGTGTACTTACGCAAAACGATTTGTTCGCCATCCACGTGGATCTCCAGCGGATCTTTTTCTTCAATATCCAGTGTTCGACGAAGTTCAATAGGAATGACTACCCGGCCCAAGTCGTCGACTTTGCGGACAATACCTGTTGACTTCATACTCAACCCTCCCTCGGTACAATTTTCGACATACTTCGACATAACCTTATCCTCATTATACGCAGGCTTCCAAGAAAAGTCAATTGTGAGGCGGTCGGCGTCACGGCTGCTCGTATGAGCGTAAGATGGTATGTTTGTCCAGCTCAGGAAGGAGGCTGTGCGTCTGAACGGGAACGTGGAGGATTGACACATATTTGACAAATGTTGGTTTAGAGAAAATTTTTCCTGATCCTATGGTAGTAGTAATGCCCAACATGTGGCGAGCATGGACCGGTTGACCCTTGACAAACCTGTGGAGACTCGATAGGATTACAGTAGCAGTTCGCAAAGTGAATAGGATCCATCAGCGTTGATGGGGAAGAGTAGACGGTGAGACGACCTCACAGAGAGCCAGGTTAGGTGAAAGCTGGCAGGTGCAGTTGCCGTTGAACATGGCCCTTGAGCTCTGCCGCTGAACCACAGTAGGCGGCAGCGGGAATGCCCGTTACAGCATCAAGGTGTGCACTGGCAAGCCGGGAGCACCTTTGGAGACTGCCGTCTGTGAAGGGGCAGTGAATTTTGGGTGGTACCGCGAGTGAGCCTCTCGTCCCAATGGGATGAGGCTCTTTTTGTTTGGAATAAACATAAAGGAGAGAAAACCATGGGAGAAAGGTTTTACGTAACTACGCCGATTTATTACCCCAGTGACCGCCTGCATATTGGCCACGCTTATACCACAACGGTGGCAGATTCATTAGCCCGCTGGCACAAGTTTCTGGGCAAGGACGTGTTCTTCTTGACGGGTTCTGACGAGCACGGCCAGAAGATTCAGCGCACAGCGGCCGAACGGGGTCTGACCCCCAAGGCCTATGTGGACGATGTTGTGGCTTCCTTCAAAGAGCTATGGCAGGCGCTGAACGTGCAGTATGACGATTTTATCCGCACCAGTGACGAGCGGCACCACAGGGCCGTACAGGAAGTATTTCAACGCATCTACGATAACGGTGACATTTACAAAAGTCAATATGAAGGATTGTACTGCGTCCCTTGCGAAACCTTTTGGGTGGAAAGCAAGTTGGTAGAAGGTAACTGCCCTGACTGCGGGCGTCCAGTGGAACTGGTGCAAGAGGAAAGTTACTTTTTCCGTATGGGGAAATACGCCGATCGTCTGCTGCAGCATATTGAGGATCATCCAGAATTCATCCAGCCCGAGACGCGCCGCAAGGAGATGGTTAACTTTATCAAAGGCGGCTTGGACGATCTGTGCGTCACCCGTACCACCTTTGATTGGGGTATTCCCGTACCCATTGCAGAGAACCACGTGATTTACGTCTGGTTTGACGCCCTCACGAACTACTTGACTGCCGCAGGCTTTCCCGATGATCGCCAGCGCTTGGACAAATGGTGGCCTGCTGACGTCCACCTGGTTGGCAAAGAGATCATGCGTTTTCACACCATCATTTGGCCTATTATCTTGATGGCTTTGGGTGAAAAGCTGCCGAAAACCGTATTTGGTCACGGCTGGTTGTTGTTTGACAGCGACAAGATGTCCAAGTCCAAAGGGAATGTGGTGGATCCCCACGCTCTAATCGCTGAGTTGGGTGAAGATCCCATTCGCTATTTTCTGCTGCGTGAAATTTCCTTCGGGCAGGATGGTAATTTCACCAAAAAGGCATTGGTGGAACGGACCAACTCGGATCTGGCCAATGACTTAGGCAATCTTCTCCACCGCACCCTTTCCATGCTCGGCAAATACCACGGCGGCGCTATCCCGGCCCCGGGCGCTGAAGAAACTATTGATCGCGAACTGAAAACCCTAGCCGAGGAAACCTGCCAGCGGACCGTGGAACTTATCGATGATCTGAAGATCAACGATGCTCTGGCGCAGATTTGGCGCCTTGTGGGGCGGGCCAATAAGTATGTCGATGAGTGCGCTCCTTGGTCGCTGGCCAAAGAGGAATCCACTCAAGAGCGGTTGAATACGGTAATGTACAATTTGTTCGAAGTACAGCGAATCACCGCACTGTTGGTCAAATCCTTTATACCCAGGACGGGAGAACGGATTTGGGAACAGTTAGGTATTGAGCAGACATTGGCCAACACACAGTTTAGCGATACGGCTTGGGGTGGATTGCGGCCGGGAACGCAGACGCAGAAGGGCGACCCTATTTTCCCGAGAATCGAGTGGGCAGAAGAGGAGCCGGATGCGGCCCCCGAACCGGACAAAGCACCTAAGGCTGCGGCCAAGGAGTCCGCTGCTGTGGCACCCAAGGAAGAAGAGGATGCTGGCATTGTGGGCATTGAGGACTTCGCCAAGTTGAACTTGGTAGTGGCCGAGGTCATTGCAGCAGAATCGGTGAAGAAAGCTGACAAGTTGCTCAAACTGCAGGTGGATATCGGTGACGAGCAGCGCCAGATCGTGGCGGGTATTGCCCAGCATTACACGCCGGACCAATTGCTGGGCCGCCGCATCGTCATTGTGAAAAACTTGAAGCCTGTGAAGCTGCGTGGTGAGCTGTCCCAGGGTATGCTGCTGGCAGCCACGTCCAGCGATGGTACATTGGAACTGGTTACCGTATCTGATGCCATTGCCCCTGGCAGTGGTGTTAAGTAGGAGGGCGATTATGTTTGACAGCCATGCTCATCTCAACGATGAGCAGTTCGCGATGGATCTTCCGGACGTATTGCGCCGAGCGGATGAAGTTGGGATTGAAGGGATTATCAACATCGGCTTTGATCTGGCTTCATCGCAGCGCGCTGTAGCTCTGGCAGAGGAACATGCTAAACTTTATGCGGTTGTTGGGGTCCATCCGCACGATGCCGTTACCATGGACGCTGACGTTTGCCGGCAGCTGGAGACAATGGCGGCGCATCCCAAGGTTGTGGCCCTGGGCGAAACAGGTCTTGACTACTACTACGATCATTCACCTCGGGATACACAGGCGGCAGTGTTTCGGGAACACTTTCAATTGGCCAGGGAACTGGGTAAACCGTTGGTCATCCATTCTCGGGACGCTGCTGCCGATACCATGGCCGTAATTCAAGACAATGCTGACGTAGCCTGTGTTCTGCACTGCTATTCTGGGAGCCTCGAGATGGCCGAACAGTATCTGGCCCTAGGGCATGTGATTTCCTTTGCTGGACCCATCACCTTCAAGAACGCTTCCCGAGTACGCAAAGTTGCTGCGGGGGTACCACTGGAACGAACGCTGATCGAAACAGACTGCCCTTATCTGGCGCCAGTTCCTTACCGCGGTAAACGTAATGAGCCAAGTTATGTCTTGAAGGTTGCCGAACAGTTGGCGGAACTGCATAACGTTTCATTGGACGAAGTTATCCGGCAGACTACAGCCAATACAAAGACGTTTTTTGGGATTCAGTGAGACAGAGGGGGACTGGACGGTGTCCATTGCAGTGGTGGTTGGGGCCCAATGGGGCGATGAAGGCAAGGGCAAAATAACGGACTTTTTGGCAGCACAGGCCGATGTGGTGGCCAGGTATCAGGGCGGAAACAATGCCGGTCACACCGTGGTGGTCGATGGGACGTCGTATAAGCTGCATTTGATCCCTTCTGGGATTTTGTATCCCAACACGCAATGTGTGATCGGCAATGGTGTGGTCATTGACCCCATAGTGCTGTGCGGCGAAATGGACTATCTCCATGGTCTTGGGATCAGCACAGAATCCCTGGCGATCAGCCATGCTGCCCACGTGATCATGCCGTATCATAGAGTCATTGATGATTTCGAGGAAGCGGAGCGGATTGAGAAAATCGGGACCACAGGCCGCGGGGTTGGGCCGGCGTATGCCGACAAGTTTTCCCGGGCCGGTATTCGCATGGCGGATTTGGCCGACGAAGCGTCGCTGCGGGCAGCTCTGCTGAAGACGTTGCCTCTCAAGAACCGCCTTCTACAGAAGTTGTACGGACACCCAGGCTTCACCGTCGAGGATATCGTGGCGCAGTTTCAACCGCTGCTGCCCGTGATTCGACCACTTCTCAAAGACACTTCACTCCTGCTTGAGCAGGCCCGGCATGCTGGGAAAAAGATCCTGTGTGAAGGTGCCCAAGGCACACTATTGGACATTGATCATGGCACCTACCCATTTGTGACCTCATCGTCACCCACTGCCGGTGGAGCCGCACCGGGATTGGGGTTCGGGCCTAACCGTATCGACCAGGTCATTGGAGTCGTCAAAGCGTACACGACGCGAGTGGGCGAAGGGCCCTTTCCTACCGAGCTTCATGGTGGGTTAGGGGATATGATCCGCGAACGGGGTCGAGAATATGGCACCACCACTGGGCGAGCCCGGCGGTGCGGTTGGTTTGATGCAGTCATGACTCGCTACGCAGTACGCATTAACGGTTTAACGGGCATTGCCTTGGCGCTGCTCGACGTGCTTGATGCCTTCGACACTCTCAAGATTTGTACTGGCTATCAGTATCGAGGGGCCCGTATCGACGAGTTTCCCACGAATCTCCAGGTGCTCCAAGAATGTACACCGATTTATGCCGAAGTGCCCGGATGGGAGGATGACATCACTGCCGTCCAGCGCTGGGACGAACTGCCCGCTCCGGCCCAGGATTACCTGCGAATGGTCGCTGAAGCCATCGGCTGTCCGGTACAGTTGGTCTCGGTGGGTCCTCGCCGTGACCAGACT
>PWMW01000059.1 GCA_003559095.1 Clostridiales bacterium
AACACCGGCTCGTTTGGCCACATCACTTAGAGTAACTCGCATCTTCCGCTATTCCCCCTTCGCGCTCAGCGGCCATGCCATGGTGACCCTGATCCGCTGGCCCTGAAACACCGACAGTTCATCTTTAGGTATTAGACAGCAAGAAGCAAAGCCCTGCCCAAACGAATTTCACAGAGCCAAAGAAAAAAATACGAAGAAATCGAAATATTAACAAGGAATTCTAGGAATGAACACGAATATGTTATTAATGCTTTGTGGAAGCGCTTCTATGTGTGGATCTCACTATGCTAGGAACGCCATTAGTGTTTTTATCGTAGTATGGAAGCGCTTCCCGGTGGCCGCTGGTTCTGCAGCCGCTCCCTATCAACTCTATGGCCTTGTGGAAGCGCTTCCTCAAGGCCAGAAAGGACGGATGATATGAAACAACCCAACATAGTACTGGTGAACTGCGACGACCTGGGATATGGCGATCTCGGTTGTTACGGATCCACCATCAACAAAACACCGCACATTGATGCTCTCGCTGCCGAAGGACGCCTATTCACAGATTTCTACACTGCCAGTCCCGTCTGCTCGCCGGCCAGAGGCGCCTTGATGACCGGTTGTTATCCCAAGCGGATCGGTTTCGATAGCTTCGATGGCCGCTGGGTGCTGTTCCCCGGTCAAGGCGTGGGCCTGCATCCGGACGAGATCACCATAGCCGACCTCCTGCGGCAGCAGGGGTATCGCACGATGTTAGTTGGCAAATGGCACTGCGGTGATCAACAGCCGTTCTTGCCCACAAATCATGGGTTTAACCATTATTATGGTCTGCCTTACAGCAATGACATGGGTCGTCAGGTGGGCCGTGAACACTACCCACCGCTGCCACTCTTGGCCGATGACTCCGTCATCCAAGAACAGCCGGATCAAGCATCGCTGACCGAACGCTACGTGGAAGAAAGCATTCGCTTTCTCCGCGCCAATCAGGATCATCCATTCTTTCTCTACTTAGCACACATGCATGTTCATCTGCCCCATTATGTTCCGGAAACCTTCGTCAAGCAGTCCAAGAACGGAGATTACGGAGCTGCAGTGGCCTGCATTGACTGGGCACTAGGCGCCATTCGCGCAGAGTTGGCTGCTTTGGGGTTGACGGAGAACACCCTTATCATTTTCACCTCAGACAATGGTTCCCGGGGTCGCGAAGGCGGCAGCAACCAGCCCCTCAGGGGATGCAAGGGAACCACTTGGGAAGGCGGACTGCGGGTGCCGTTCATTGTATCGTGGCCCGAGCACATTCCGGCAGGCAGTCGCTGCCGTGAGATCACCACGGGCATGGATCTGCTGCCCACCCTAGCAGCCATCGGCGGCGCTTCGGTACCCCAGGAACCCGTCATCGATGGCCAGGATGTGCAGCGGCTTTGGTTCACTGAGGATCCCCAGTGGGACCAGCCGCGAACATTCTTCTACTATCAGTCCAGCAATCTGGAGGCTGTGCGCCAGGGTCCCTGGAAACTGCACGTGCACAAGTGGGATCAACCCATGGCGGAGCTGTACAACCTGGATACAGATCCCGGCGAAACCCAGAATGTGTGGGAACACTACCCCGAGGTGGTTGCCCGGCTGCAGGCTGAACTGCAGCGTATGCGCGCCGATCTCGGTGATGGCCTGACCGGCGAAAGCGGGGCTCACTGCCGGCCAGCGGGGCGGGTGCCCGATCCGAAGCCACTTACAACCTATGATCCAGATCATCCGTACATTATCGCCATGTATGACAAGGAAGAAGCGGGATAAACAAAGCGGCGGCCTTTGCTTAGGAGGTGGTGGAGACTGCGGGCCGCAGATTGAAGCAGTGCGAGACAGGAAAGAAATCTGTAATTCCAAATGGGAGGTATTTGCATGCGATCTCAGCGTAAATGTTTTTGGGTTTCGTTGGTGGGTATTTTCTTGATTATGACGTTCTCGGCAGCAGCGCAGGACTTCGGCGAAGCACCGGAGTTCAGTGCACTGGTGGCCGCGGGTCAGCTGCCCCCGGTTGAACAACGGCTTCCAGAAATACCTTACGTGGTTGACCCCGTCGATGGCATTGGCCGGTACGGCGGAACGATCCGGACGGCCAGCGTCAATGCCGAGGGCAATGGTGACGATACCCGAATCATGGGTGTCCCGGGTTTCATGAAACCGGACCCCGAAACCTTTGCTATCATCCCGCAGGTGCCGGTGGCCATGGAAGCTTGCGAAGACAGAATGGTGTATACCATGCACATGCGGCCGGGCATGAGGTGGTCAGATGGCGAACTTTTTGACGCCGATGACATTATGTTCTGGTACGAATCGGTGCTGCTCAACGAAGATCTCACTCCGGTGGTGGGTGTGAACTGGCGGGCCAAAGGTGAAGTGGTGCAGGTGGTCAAGGTCGATGACTTTACCGTGGAATTCCGCTTTGCCCACGCCAAGCCCTATTTCCGTGAGTTCTTGGTCCACTTTTGGGACTGGTTCCCCAAGCATTATATGCAGCAGTTCCACCCGGATTACCAGGATGTCGATATTCTGGCCGAAATGGTAGCCGAAGCTGGCTATGACAATTGGTGGGAGCTGTTCTGGAATCG
>PWMW01000119.1 GCA_003559095.1 Clostridiales bacterium
AAATAAATCCCAAATTTTAAAATCCCAAGATCAAAACCCCAAGTTCAAAATCCAAAGTTCAAAATAAATTCCAAATTTTAAAATCCCAAGATCAAAACCCCAAGTTCAAAATCCAAAGTTCAAAATAAATTCCAAATTTTAAAATCCCAAGATCAAAACCCCAAGTTCAAAATAAGTTCCAGGTTCAAAGTCCCAAATATGATCAAACAGATTTTTGAATTTGGGGTTTTAGATTTATTTTGAACTTGGTATTTGGGGTTTTGGATTTTCACTTCATTAACACTGTCCTTTCCGTAACCCATGAAGGCATATATCTAATAATTCTAACCCACCGGATGGTGTTCATTAAACTTCTCCACCCTGCACTTCAGGTCGGGGAACTGGTCGCGGCTCACCAACGATACGCATGCACGAAGTCCTTCAAGCCTTTCACTGCCCGTTATTGCAAGCGATATTGCACTAATGCCGTAATATATCAGCCTTTCAATCAATTCTTCACCGGTAAATCCCGGGTACGAAATTGTGAAGTAGAAACCATCGGCAAGTGGCTGATCTTCATCCATATCATATACAATTTTAAAGCCGTTATCTGTAAATACCTTCTTCATTATTTTAGCTTTTTCACCATATTCCTTTACCTCTTCAATAAAATTGTAGTTGCCATCGTTGGTTTCTTTTAGCAGTGCTGCCAGGGCGTATTGTGGTGAGTGAGAAGTTCCTGCACTGAGTGCATATATTGTTCCAAATACCATTGCTTTTCCAAAGGAGTCAAAAGCGTAATATCTTTTTAAGTCAGGGGCTTTTGCATTGAACAACTTATCTGAAACTGCCATCATTCCAACCCGCTGCCCTGCATAACTGAAAGCTTTCGAACTTGATATAAGCATTATGTAGTTATCTGTGTATTTTGCTACAGTTGCCTGGTATGGGGGCTGACCTGGCTTTGAGATATCTTTGCGAAAGTCCATTGCAAAATATGCAAGGTCTTCAAGTACCACGATATTATATTTATTTGCCAGCTCACCAATTATTTTGAGCTCTTTTTCCGTAAAACATATCCAGGCAGGATTGTTGGGGTTAGAATAAAGAATAGTGGATATGTTTCCCCTTGAAAGCATAGACTCAAGCTTTTCGCGAAGTTTTTCACCCCGGTAGTTATAAACATCAAAAGATTCGAAAGGTATTCCCAACACATTGCATTGTTGTTTATGGACCGGGAAGCCCGGGTCAATGAATAAAACAGTATCTTTTTCTTTATACATGCGGGTGCAGGTCATAAAAGCCGCAAAGCTGCCTTGCATTGAGCCAACGGTAGGGATGCATCCCTGAGGGTCGATATCTGTATCGGCAAAGAGTTTTATAAAACGGGAAATTTCCTGCTTCAGCGGTTTTATACCGTCAATATCGGGATATAGTGCAGCAACACCCTGTTTTAAAGCTTCTGTTTCGGCTTTTATAGCTATTTCTGAAGGAGATAAGCCCGGAATACCCATTTCCATTCTAATGTATTTTTGCCCGGTTTCCTGTTCAACATTATCAATAAGCCTTCTGATCTCACGTATGGAAGCCTTGCCAACATTGTCAAGCTTCATTAATTCGATATGTTTGGTAACTACATCGTAAGGGATAGGTGTATCTTTTCTCATGATATTTAATTTTTTTGTGTTGATATATTGGTTTAATTGTTTGCTTCTTTGAAAAATTTAATCCTGGGTAACTGGTTACTGGCAGCTGATTACCGATTACCGAATACCGATTACCGATTACCGATTACCGATTACCGAATACCGAATACCGATTACCGAATACCGATTACCGATTACCGAATACCGATTACCGATTACTCTATGCCTGCCCCATGCCCTACGCCCCATGCCCATCATCTCATTGGCACATTATCTTCAAAATTCTGTGGCACAATTTAATAAATTCATTGGATATTTTCTAAAAAATCGTAAAATCTTTTTTTAGGGAGTTATTTTTATTTAATTTGGCACTTTTAAAAACCAATCTTAATAGCTATGTTAAAAAAGTCATTAAATAAATTATCACTTACGTTAATAGTAATCAGTTTTTTTAATATTCAAATAATCGGCCAGGGGAATTTGGTTTACCAAACCCCGCCAGCTGAAATTGTGGAACTTGTTGATGCGCCTGTTACTCCTTCTTTGAGGATAAGTCCGGGCAACGACAAAATTCTTTTTATAGAGAATACGGGTCTTCCTGCATTGGAAGATTTGGCCAGGGAAGAGCTTCGTCTGGGAGGGATCAGGATTGATCCTATGACCAATGGCCTGAGCCGTGCCGGTTATGGCATTGGGTTGCGCTTGTCCGATATTGATGGAGGCAATTATGTGGATGTTGCCGGCTTGCCTGTTGATCCGCGTATAAGGAATGTTAGCTGGTCGCCCGATGGTAAAAAGGTTGCATTTACTCAAACTGTAACTGACGGTATTGAATTGTGGGTTGTTGATGTAGCAGAAGCAGAAGCTAAACAGCTTACGCCTGCAATTGTTAATGAAGCAATGGGAACAACCTTTACATGGTTGTCCGACAGCGAAACTATCATATTCACTGCAATAGATGAGGG
>PWMW01000256.1 GCA_003559095.1 Clostridiales bacterium
CACCAGCTTCCGGGCATCATCGGAAGTACGAGCCCCTTGAACGCTGACCTCCAAGAACTTGCTGGCCCCTTCTCCGTCCTTAACAATGGCCTTGGCCAGATATTCATGGACATAGTACAGAGCCTCATACAATGCCCAATACTCCTCAGTCTCTGCAGTAATCCGCGGGTTGCCTGCCCTGCCGTTGGCCAACACCATCACCATATCATTGGTGCTCGTATCGCCGTCGACGGAGATCATGTTATAGGTGTTCTTGCCGATGTCCCGCAGAGCTCGGCGCAGTAGTTCCTGGTCCACAGCAGCATCGGTGGTCACGAAGGAAAGCATCGTGGCCATGTTGGGGTGTATCATACCCGATCCTTTGGCCATGCCGGCAACGGTCACTTCGACACCACCGATCACCGTACTGACAGCGATATTCTTGATGGCTGTATCCGTGGTCATGATCGCCTCCGCAGCATGAAGCCCCGAAAGAAGCTCATCATCGATGAGCGGTGCCAGCTGCTGAACCCCGGCGGCCAGTACATCCATGGGCAGGCATTCGCCGATCACTCCCGTAGACGCCGTCACCACATGCTCCGCCTGGATACCCAGCTGACCTGCAGCCAGCTCCGCCATCCTTGCGTTGTCCAGGACACCCTGGGCCCCGGTACAGGCATTGGCCTTGCCGCTATTGACTACAATGGCCCGCACCGGTCCGGCCTGCCCGTGCAGATCCATGTTCCGCACCACGCAGGCCGCCTTGACCCGATTGGTGGTGAACATAGCCGCGAAAGCCGCCGGTGTATCGCTGTACACCAATGCCAAATCCTTACGCTTCCGCTTGATACCGCAGAACATCCCCCCTGCCTTGAAACCCTGCGGGCTGTTGATAGCCCCATCAATTACGCGCATGTCGCTCTCCTCCTAGATGGGAAATGCTGCAATATCCGTCAGTCCGGTAGTTTCAGGCAGTCCACATAGCAGATTCATGTTCTGTACTGCCTGACCGGCCGCACCTTTCATCAGATTATCAATGGCTCCGATGACGATCAGCGTCTGGGTCCGTTCGTCCACGGCAATGCCCAGATCACAGAAGTTGGTGCCCTTGACCCAGGCAGTATCAGGAACCACACCCAGATCAAGAATGCGCACAAATGGATGGGCTGCATAAAACTCCCTGTACATATCCACAATGGACTGTGCTGTCAGGCTTCCTGCGTATTTTCCGTAGCATGCTGCCAAAATGCCTCGATTCATCGGTACCAAATGGGGCGTGAACAGCAACCGGATCGGTTGGCCGGCTTGGGCGCTCAGCTGTTCTTCCATCTCTGGTGTATGGCGATGGGCCGCCACCTTGTAGGCCTTCACCGATTCATTCATCTCCGCAAAATGCGTTCCCAAACTTAAGCCGCGACCCGCTCCAGTCAGCCCGGATTTGGCATCAACCACGATACTCTGCAACTGCAGTTGAGGATGGCGCATCAACGGGGCCAGAGCCAAAATGCTGCAGGTGGTGTAGCACCCGGGATTCGCCACCAGTCGCGCCTGGGCAATGCGTTCACCATGAAGTTCACACAACCCGTAGACACTTTCCGAAAGCAGCTCCGGATTCTGATGCTCCGTCCCATACCACTGCTGGTAGCTGGCGGCATCATGCAGACGAAAATCGGCGCCCAGATCCACTACCTTCGTCTTGGCAAGGATGTCCTCGGTCACCAACCCCGATGCCACTCCGTGGGGAAGAGCCAAGAACACAACATCCGATCGCTCCGCCATGGCGGGAATGTCTTGAGGTTCCAAGATCATGTTCAATTGATCCCGGTACGCACCATACACGTCAGCCAGCGAGACCCCGGTTTGATTCACCGATGTCAGCCCAACAATTTCTGTTTCTGGATGTTTATGTAACAATCGCACCAGTTCCTGACCAGCATAGCCCGTGGCACCAATTACGCTCGTGGTTATCATCGGATCCCGCTCCCTATGGCATGAACCCCTGCCACCGTCATCCACGTCTGCAGTGGATCCTTCCGGTGGAGGTTTCTCATAATTATACATACTTTGTGGTTTATTATCAAGCAATTTTGCGATTTTACCAGGAATTAACGGGGCATTAATGCATAATTATACCAAATGACGGCGCGAAAAAACCACGGCCTGGCCAGAGCCCAGGACGTGGCTTTATTGGTACATTATGGCTTTTCCTTACCGGTGAGCTGCTGCAGGTCAATGCGGATGACACAAGTCACATCGAGACTGGCAGCAATGGCCAAATGGAAATATTCCATGTTTCCCGGTGTATATTTCTCCGATAAAAGCCGCAGGCCCAGGACCTTCTCTGCTTCATCCTCTACAATTACGGCCTTCCCAAAGGCGATGGCCGAGGCATAGGCGGTGGTGAACTGCTGGCTCACATAACGGCCAACCGACTCACCGGCCTGTTTGACGCGCTGCAGCTCTACAGGATCAATGGGTGGAGGGACCGTGACGTCGCCGACAAAGGTCAAACACACGTTGGGGTTGGTTCGCAGTGCCACCATTTTTCGTCCTTCGTATGAGCCATGCACGTAGATGCAGTTACCGTGGCGCACGGTGGATACAGGAACACCATAAGGTTGGCCATCCGGCTCCGTTAGGGCCAACACGGCATAGTCTGCTTGGTCGATGATCTGTTTGGCAAATGCCTCATCCCGTTGCCGATCGCTTCTACGCATACCATCTCTCCATTCTAGATCTGTGATGCAAATTGCTGCTGAAGCCACTGTACGCACAGCTGCATCCACGTTGCCACGTGCGAGTTACTGCCCATCTCCCCATTGTCCGTCTCCGGCGTGGCCAGGGAAAAGCCATGGGGCCCGTGGGGGTACACATGCAGTTCAAAAGAAACGCCAGCGCGGCGCAGACTAGCTGCGAACAACAGGCTATTCTCCACGGGCACCGCACTGTCGTCCCCGGTATGCCAAAGGAATGTGGGCGGCGTATCCGGGGAGACTTGGTGTTCCAAGGACATCTCGTGGCGCATTTCGGCTGTGGCTTCCGGTCCCAGCAGATGATCAAAGGATCCTTGGTGTCCGTGGGGTCCACTGGAGATCACAGGATAGCCAAGGATCAAAGCATTGGGCCGATTAGCAGGGTAGGAAACGCCCGGAGCCGCTGTGACATACGACTGACTGCAGTGAACGCCGAGGCTGGCAGCTAGGTGCCCACCGGCGGAAAAACCGCAGACGGCGATCTGGTCCGGTGCAATCTGCCATTCCGCTGCCTGCAGCCGTAGGACACACATGGCCTTAGCGGCATCCCGCAGAGGCATGGGATGGCGCACAGGATGAACACTGTAGTGAAGCACTGCCGCGTGGAATCCTGCAGCCGTGAACTGGAGTGCGATGGGTTCTGCTTCGCGCTCTGATGTGAATCCATAACCCCCGCCCGGAAGCACCAGTACCAACGGGCGTTGGCGTTGGCCGTCCAATATGTAGGTGTCAAGATACGGCCGTTCATCACTGTCCTGCCATAGTTTGAACCGGAGATGTTTCATAGAGCATACCTTCTTTCCCGGGGATTCGTGAAGACTAGAAGTGCAGTTTCAACAGACGTGTGGCGCTGTAAAACCCGGCGCTTTCCAGGGTCTTCTTGCTTTGATGATTGTAGTACCAACAGCCGGCAATAGGACGAATACCCTGCCCAGCGCAGTGCTCCTGCAATGCCAGTAGAGTCTGACAGCCGTATCCCTGCCTGCGGACAGCTTCTTTTACAGTCATGCCGATACTGGCCAAGGAACCCAAGATGCGGCTGGGCTCAACAATACCGTAGGACACGATTGTGCCGGCATCCAGTCCCACGAAGATGCGCCCCGCCGCCAAGTGTTCATCCAAATCATGGAAGAAGTCCCCTGTGTCCCCTTGAATCGTGGCTTTGTCGTCCAATGCTGCCGGCCGCAACACGAAATTAGCCGAACGATCCGGCCTTGTGCCTGTGTCTTGTTGGAAAAAGTACGCTTGCAGTTCCACCCTTCGAGCAGCCTCATAGGCGTGAGACAGGTAAAATTCATCGCAAGTGGGCACGAAAGCACTCGTGACGGTCCGAAGCTGTTTGACATCCTGAAACAGTCTTTGACCCCAGCGACGAAAGCCTGGGTTCACAGCGAAGTAGACCAAAAGTTCCTGTTTGTGAATGGCTGCCACAGCAGCCGGCCGTCCATTTACAGCGATACACAGGAACTCCGCTGTCAAAAGGTGGTCTTCATAAAACGAGTCCACCGGCGAAGATAAATTGGCAAGATGCGTGCGAACACTGCCTTTGATATCATTCCAGACAGTAACCTGATTGGTGATCTGCATGTGTGAAGGTACCTCCCATCGGAATGATGCGGATCCCTGGTCTAGAAGCTCTGCTGCACAGACAGGCTCCAACGCGCCCAGCCAACTGCCCCGCTCGGAGAAACGCCAGTTCAAGGAGCTTCTCCGAGGAGGCCCGTAAATGCTGCGCGTAGAAACACGTCTGTGAAACATTCCTGCTAGGAAGGGGCGTCCATGTAGCGACCACGATGAGGCATCGATGGCTGGCGGCAGCAGGTTTTCCTTATTGATTCGCCCTTGCCGGAAGAATTCCTATGTCTTGCTACCAGCGAAAGCAAAACAACGCGCAAAACCCCAACCGATCAGAACGATCTGCCGGTTGGGGCTGCGGTTCATCAAGATCAGAACCAAAAATCAGCGCACGGTTCGAGACGATCCACCCCGGGTAGCATCTTGAAAACTGTGGGACGATCCCACGATCAAGATCATCGGCCCTGCATACGTCTGACGCCGATCGCGGGCATCCACATGCGTGAGGTCAAAGGTCAAGACACGGCTTTCGCGAATCTCCGGCGCCCAAAACCGCAGCGAGGCCAAGGGTTTGCCAAGGGTCACCTCAAGACGGGACTCATTGAGGCGAAAACCCCCTTCCACGGATACCACACGCACGGCTCCAGTCAGCCTTGTACCCAAAACACGATAATCACCCACGACTAAGCGATGCAGCGGCTCCCCTGCCATAACTCCGTCCAAATCCAGTTCGAACTCAATCAAATCGTCACTGAACACCACGTAACGCTGAACCGGCAGCGCTGGGTCCATGATCTGGACCGGGACCAGGTAGCGTCCAAGCCGTCCGCCATCAATACCAACATACGTCACTTCCTCGACATCGCCAGGCTGCGTGCCCCAGCGCGGATGGGCATCATGCACAGGATGGTCGTCGCGCCAAGATCGCCCTGAGGTAGAAACGCGCACCGATTCCAAAACGACGGTGCGCCCAGGAACATTGATGGTAAATGACGAGAACGCGTCAGATCCCCGACGGCTGTCTCGCATGGGTTCAATGGTGATGCGCTGCCGGGTTGAGCTGGGATTGGCCACTGCGATAAAGATCTCATCGCCTTCCAGCCAAGCCACTGCCGCGCTGTCATGACGGCCAAAATCATCACGGCTGAACGCTTCATAGCCAGCCACATGGCCCGAAACCAAAAAGAATGCGATGATCAGAATACCTAGACGTTTCACCAACATCATCCTCCCCATTGTTCACAGGCTGCGATTCCTGGGGTACAGTACACAGCGTCTGCGAATACGTGTTATATTGATTCGGCTGCGGTGATCATGAACTCGTCGGTAGATCCGTGCATGTCTTCGGTGGAAGGGCCCCAGGACGTCATCCTCCGGTGATCGGACGTGTTTACCTTCGCTGCCGCATCCAAGACCAGCTGCCGACTACTACCACTAAGGTTAATGCCGTCTCGCAGCCCAACATCAAGAGGGGATGGGGATCCGCCACCAGTTCACGCCCCACATTGCCGAGCCCGTGAAAGAGCACAGCTGCGAACGCCGTTCTTCCGGTAACATTGTATAACCATGCGTAAAACGGTGACGCCACCACAGGCCCCAGCATAAAGGTCCAGAAACGCAAGCTGCCGAACCCCAACTGCCACTGATAGCTTCCCTCCACAAAAAAGAGCGGAAGGTGCCACAGAGACCAGAAAACCCCAATGAGTAGACCGGCCCACCAGATGGGCATCTGCCGCTGCAGAAGCTCCTGTGCATAGCCACGCCACCCTACCTCTTCCAGAGCCCCAAAGGCGAAGCCAATGATAAGAAAAGCTGAGGGTCCCAGCTGCCAAATAGGACTGTCCGGCATCCAAAGCCGTTGGAACACCACTGGCAGCACAACCAACAGCCCTGCGCAGCCCAGAGTTAAGGCCCAGCCGCGTTTGGACAGAGACCTGGGATCCAACACACGGCGCAGAAACAAAATCCAGTTGGCGTCACGCCACCAATGCCCCCGTCGAATCAAGCCGATGCCTACGACCAGGGGACCCAGCCCGGCCAACAGTGAGAACGCAGCCCAAGGGAGCTGCAGCCATGGTTGGCCGCTGCCAATAACAACGGCGAACCAAAACCACGTCCAAATCACTGTACTCACCAAAAACAACCAGGGCGCAGTCTCTCTGCGAACCAGATCACGAGACATGGGTGTTCACCTCGTTTTGCAGCAGATCTCCGGGTCCGGAAGCCTTCATCCGCGCTATTGTGAAGAATGGATTGCTGAGATTTCCGTTACGGGGCAGCAGGAATGGCAGAAAAAACGAAAAACTGTTACCATTGAACTAGAAACAGTGAAAGAGTCCCGCACGCACCCTTGAGGATCACGCAACTACAGCATCTGGAGGCATTGCTATGTATGCACCCGCCGAGCTCTTGCAGGAGTTACGCGCCAAAGGCATCACCAACAGCAAGGTTCTGCAGGCCTTAGCCGATGTTCCGCGCCACGAATTCGTCCAGCGCGAGTTTGCGGACTTTGCCTATGAAGATCGTCCCCTTCCCATCGATTGCGGCCAAACCATTTCGCAGATTTATATCGTGGCACTTATGACGTCGCTGCTGCAGATCTCCCCAGAGGATACTGTGCTCGAGATCGGTACCGGCTCTGGTTACCAAACCGCAGTTCTGGCCAAGTTGGCGAATTTTGTTTGCACGGTGGAGTATCACAGTTCCTTGGCCGCACAGGCCCGCCAGCGGTTGGATGGATTGGGATTTACCAACGTTCACTATCGCGTCGGCGACGGGCGCACAGGTTGGGACGAATACGCTCCGTACGATGGGATCATCGTCACCGCAGCCACCACCACAGTGCCCAAGGCCCTTGCGGATCAACTGCAGGACGGAGGACGCCTAATCGCACCCATCGGAAATCCTTCCACAGAACAAGCGCTGGAACGCTGGATTCGCCGGCCTGATGGTTTCGAGAAGAGCTCCCACGGCATCGTCAAGTTTGTGCCACTGCTCTCATGATGTGAGATAGACCCACCAAGCGGCGGGAATCTACAGTCTCTGAGGAGCATCAACCAGAACAGACCTGGAGTTTGCCTTGATAGTTTTCAACAATATAGGCAGCCATTTCTGCGGCTGTCCCCGTGAAAGCGATACGTCCCTGCTTGTTCTCCAGCTGGTAGCGGTACATGGGGTCGTAGTATTCAAGCAGCAGCGCCTCCACCCAAGCGCTGTGCTGTTCCAAACTGCCGGAGCGCTGCTGCTCGTTAAGGGAGCTTGTGAACACATCCAAGAGACGGTTGTAACGATCCTCCCCGAGACGTTTGCGTAGTTTGCCTATGCTGGTGCGGACGTACTCCGCCCACTGCAAGAGTCCCTCATCAGCTCCGTAAACAGCACTGTACTCGTCTTGTGCCTGGTGGACATATTCGGCCACTGTCTGCTGAACCCGCTGGGCGAAGGGTACGTGCAGCAGCAGGAAGTTCCCGCTGGCGAAATATCTCACCAGAGGCTGCGGCAGATAACAGCGGCCAATGTGATTGCCTTCGTCCTCCAGCAGCATATGCCCGAAGGATCGCTGTTCTAGATGGTAAAGGCGATAGGCCAGGCTGTGCTCAAAGTCGATCTGAACAGGTTGTTCCGTGAGGTGGCGGCCAAAGGCACTGCCCCGATGATTGGCCAAGCCTTCAAGGTCCACGGTGTTGGGATACCGTTGCAGAAGCACCGTTTTCCCAGAACCGGTATAACCCCCGATCAGAACTGGTTTCATAGTTAGATTCGTGGGTTCCAATATCCGGCGAAGAAAATTACGATAGTCCTTATATCCACCGGCCAGCCTCGGCACCCAATGCCCGCTGGCTTCGTAAATCCAACGCTGTGCTATCTGAGAGCGCATGCCGCCCCGAAAGCAGTACAACAGGCTGGTGGGCTGACACTGCAGATGACTGAGCCACGCTTGGATTCGCTGTTCCTTTTTGGCACCACTGACCAAAGCATACCCCAGTTTGACAGCCTCATCGCGCCCCTGTTCCTTGTAGCACTTGCCCACACGATGCCGCTCGCCATCATCCATTAACGGTAGGTTGACAGCGTAGGGGAACGCTCCCTTGGCAAACTCCACGGGCGCGCGCACATCAATCAGCGGCCGCTGGTCCAACACGAGGGAGCGGTAGTTTGCGAATGTGGGCATCTCTTCATGCAATGGCATCTTCATCACTTCCACGTTCCATGTAAATGACAGACCGTACCCCATTGCTTTGAGGCTGGTCCTATAACCATGATACAGCAATGGACAACAGCTGCCAATGGTTGGATGCGCGATTCCCCGCTAGCCGGACGGTAAAGCCTCTGCTAGACGATTCCTCCACTGCCCAGTTGCGACAGCGAGCTCTCAAACCAAAATCACTGCCCAGTCACGCTTGAACCATTGGATGCGGCCTTTGACGGGAAGCAGGTCCAAGGGCTATACTGAAACAGAAGCTGATGCAAAACTCCAAAAATCGCTGCGAGGTGGCCGTCCATGAACAGGATCAAGCTCTCCAAGAGGGAAACGAAAGCACGGTATCCCGAGATAGACCTGTTCCGCGGCCTGGCCATCACGGCCATGGTGGTCTATCATGGTGTTTGGAACCTGCACTACTTCGGTTTCCTTAGTTTCGACATAACGTCACCCGCAGCCCAGGGGATCGCCAGGACCATTGGCTCCAGTTTTCTGCTGCTGGTAGGCATGTCCCTGCACATCAGTTGGTGCCGGTGGCAGGCTTTGCAGCCCAGCACATCGGCTTGGCGCAAATTCGGCGGGCGCGGACTGAAAATTTGGGGTTGGGCTCTGCTTGTGTCCACGGTTACTTGGTTTGTCCTTGACGGCCACATTCTCTTCGGTGTCCTGCACTTGATTGGTAGTGCTGTTATCCTCAGTCCCCTTTTCTTGGGTAGGCCCGCTGTTTCCCTGGCTGTTGGTGTCGCAGTGGCCTTCGCCGGCTTAGGCGTCGGCAGCATTGCGCTGGAATCACCTTGGCTCCTGCCATGGGGGATCGGAGCCGATGCTTTCTATATGGTGGATTACTATCCCCTGATTCCCTGGCTCTCCCCTGTCCTCATCGGGTTGGCCTTAGCCAGTGTTCTGTACCCTAGTGGTCGTCAGCGGACGGCGCTGCAGCGATGGGCATCTAGGTTCGGCTGCAGGCCCTTGGCTTGGCTGCGCTTTCTCGGCCGCCACTCGTTGGCGGTGTACTTGGTTCACCAACCCATTCTTTTCACCCTCACCTTGGCAGCAGCCCACATCAACAGCTGAACACCGTCGGTCCAATAGGGGCACAGGCTGCAGAGACGTTCAACATTCGAGGTATGGCTTAGGGCAGTGACCGGAGAAGTCACTGCCCTTTCAGCGTTCACAGATGGGTTTTGGCCCGCCCTGTCCCGAGGCCTAGGAGTCTGGCTGCGGCCCGACCTTTGAGAATGGCAAATTCTTCCTCAGCGAACTCGACACCGTACTGCTCACTGGCCGCCGGACTGAACGCAGCAACCCAATCGGTCAGTGGACACAGGACATTGAGATACGGTCCATCGGAGCCGAACAGCACTCTCCACGGTGACACGGTATCCACCACTGTGCGGAGCCGTCGGTAGAATCGACCTGGATCCGCCATCAACAATTGCTGCCAACCGGAAATATCCACATGGCAATTTGGCTTCATGCCGCACACCATGAGAGCTTCTTCCCACCATTGATATCCGCAGTGAGCCATGATGATATCTAACTCTGGAAAATCCGCTGCCACATCGTCAACATAGACCGGACGCCCAAAGCGAGATTTCATCGGCCCTGGCTGCCCACCAGTGTGAATCAGAAGCGGCAGTTCGTACTGGGCACATAGTTGATATAGAGGATAGACACTCTCATCGTGGGGCAGCCAGCCGGAAGCCGGGTGCAGCTTCAGGCCGCGCATTCCCCAATCCTCAACGGCCTCGGCAAAGAGTTCTGTGGCTCGCGGGCGTCTGGGATCAATGCTGAAGAACCCCGTGAGTCGACCGTCGCTCTGGCCCACAACCTGCGCAATATCTTTGTTTTGCTCGTCAATGGACACTCCGGGTTCACCCG
>PWMW01000008.1 GCA_003559095.1 Clostridiales bacterium
ATCGACGGGCACAATATGGAAGAAGTGGTTGCTGCTTTGGACGCAGCCGATGATGATACGGGCCAGCCCGTGGCCATCGTTGCCCATACAATCAAGGGCAAGGGTGTGTCCTTTGCCGAAGGCGTGCCGGCCTTCCACAATGGGGCCATGACCCAGGAACAATACGACGGTGCGCTCCAGGAAATCGCGGAAAGGCGGGGTGAATAAGATGACGTTGACCAAGCAAAAAGCATGTCCCCGTGAAACGTATGGCCGGGCGCTGCTGGCTGCGGCCGAAAGAGACCAGCGGGTTGTAGCCCTGGACGCCGATCTCAGCGCATCCACCATGTCCTGCCTAGTGCGGCAGTCCTTTCCAGAACGGTTTTTCGAGATGGGCATTGCCGAACAGAACATGGTGGCTGTGGGAGCGGGTCTTAGTCTTACGGGCAAAATACCATTCGTCCACTCTTTTTCCATGTTCGTGTCGGGACGGGCGTTTGAGCAGGTTCGTCAGAGTGTGGCGCTGCCCAAGGCCAACGTCAAGCTCGTGGGTTCTAGTTATGGGTTTTCGGATTTCGGCGATGGTGCCACGCACCAATCCCTCGAGGATGCGGCCATCATGCGCGCCATCCCCAACATGACGGTCCTGATTCCTGGAGACCCGAAAGAAGTAGAGGAAGCGGTAGCTTTGGCCTTAGCCGTTGAAGGACCGGTGTATATCCGCATCAGTCGCAGTGAAATGCCCTTTCTGCCCGACAGCAGCAGTGCAGCCACCGGCTTGGCACCTGTGCTCGTCGCCGATGGTACGGATGTTGCGGTGATTGCCAATGGTCTCATGGTCGAAGCGGCTCTGCAGGCCAGGGAAATGCTGCAAGGGGAAGGTCTTTCGCTGCGGGTGATCAATGTACCATCGCTGAAACCTTTCCATAGCAGCGAACTGATGCAACTGGTGCAGGGCTGTCAGGGTATCGTTACCGCCGAAGAACACAGCATCGTTGGCGGATTGGGTTCGGCCGTTCTCGAGGCCTTTGCGGGCCAGCCATTGCCCTTACGCATGGTGGGCGTGGCAGACCAGTTCGGCCAATCGGCCTCCAGTCATGAAGAACTCTTGACCCACTATGGCCTGACCAGCGCAGATATTGCCGCCAAAGCGCGGGAAGTGGCTGGTCGTTGAAGCAGCCCAGGGATGATTGCAGGAACAGTTAGGAAGCATAGGGCAGGTTGGCGCGTGCCAGCGGCGAAACCTCTTTCGGGGCGGTCCGTTGGACATCGCACCCGCTGCTGCCACATAGGAAGGTAGGCGAAGCAATGCTGAACGCTTTTTCACTGAAAGACAAAGTTGCCGTTGTCACCGGCGGTGCTCAAGGATTGGGCGAGGCCATGGCGGCTGCCATGGGCGAGGCTGGAGCTCGCTTGGCAGTGGGAGATATTAACTTGGCGCAGGCAGAGGCTACCGCTGCCGCGTTTGCTGAACGTGGTTGGCAGTCCAAAGCATATGAGGTAGATGTCAGTGACCGGGAGACCGTGGATGCCATGTTTGCCGCCGTTTTGCAGGACTTTGGCCGTCTTGATGTGGTTGTGAACAGTGCAGGATTGAACCGACGGCATCTGATGAAGGACATGACAGCCGTGGATTATGCCACCATCATGGACGTAAATCTGAAGGGGACCTTCAACGTCTGCCAAGCCGCGGGCCGAATTATGCTGGAGCGGGAAACGCCAGGGTCGATTATCAACATTTCATCCATTTCGTCGATGATCGTCAACCAACGACGGCCTGTGGGAGTGTATTGCTCGTCCAAGGCTGGTGTCAATGGCCTGACACGGGCCTTTGCGGCGGAATGGGCGTCCGCTGGCATTCGCGTGAACGCCATTGCCCCCGGTTATTTCACCACGCCTCTCAACGATGCCTGGATTCATACCGAACAAGGTGAGGAGGCTCTCAAGCAGACTCCCATGGGGCGTTTTGGCCGACCGGAAGAGATTGGTCCGACGGCGGTGTATTTGGCCTCGGACGCGTCGAGTTTTATGACCGGCCACGTGCTGATGCTCGACGGGGGCTACACGATCTGGTAAGGTCATAAGGTTAGCGGAAGAACGTTTGAAGGTTGATGAATTTAAACGTTGATGAAGATGGTAACAGCAGGCGCCGCGGAATGTGCGGCGCCTGCTGCGTCCCCTGTTGGTTTTTTCCCGCGGGCAGTCTGGTTGTGGAGGGGCCATAGCTATTCTGCCAAAAGGAACGAACCTACGATGATACTCCAGCATAGGGTTTCTGTTAGGCCCTCTCCCCATGAGAGAGCAGCTCATGCCATTTGAACCTGGCACGGCAAAGATCCATAATGAGTTGCTAGTGGGGTTGTTCCGGCCAGATCTACATTTTTCTGGCAGAGCACATCCTGCAAGTGTCAGAAAGGGCCGGAGCACCAGGTAGGCGCAGAGCTGTTGGGTATGTGGCTGCCAACAGTCGACGAGGATGCCTTACAGTTGCCTGCCGAGCTTGGTCCAACCGGTCAATACAATTCCAAGGGAGAGATTGGCATGAAGAAACTCTGGATGCTGGTACTCATCGGCTTGTTGGCTCTCAGTCTGGTTGGAACGACTGCGGCTCGAACCGCAACCATCGCCTCAGGAAACTTCTCCGAACCGCAGATTATGGCAGAGGCTGTTAGGATACTCTTGGAGCAAGAGACTGATTACACCATCAGTCACGTGCGCAATTTCGCTGGCTCGACACTGCTGCACTCGGCTTTGATGGCCGAAGATGTTCAGATGTACATCTCGTACACAGGAACCCAGTTCACGGGAATTTTACGCATGGATGTGACGGATGAGTGGAAAGATCGTGATCGTGTGTTGGACTTTGTCCAGACGGAGTTCGATGCGCGCTATGATGCTCACTGGTTTGAACCCTTTGGTTTCAACAACACCTATGCAGTGGCAGTACGCAGCGAGTTTGCTGAAGAACACGATCTGCAGACTGTAACGGACCTAATCCCATTGGCCGCAGACATGACCATCGGTATGGACAATACGTTCCGGGAGCGAGCCGGCGATGGCTACTATGACTTTCTCGGATTATACGGTATCGACCGTTTCGGACGAGCGGTGACCATGGACTACGGTCTTATGTACCGCTCTGTGGCCTCGGCAGATGTGGACGCTGCCTTTGTGTACTCCACCGATGGTCGTGTGCCCGCATTGGATCTGGTCATTCTTGAAGACGACATGCAGTTCTTCCCACCGTATGACGGCTCCCTCGTGGCCAGTAATGCTTTCGTGGAGTCCATTCCCAACATCCATGACATTCTAGGGCCATTGCTGGGAACCATCGATGATTCTACCATCGCTTATTATAACCAGCTGGTGGACGTGGATGGCATGGAGTACTATGAGGTAGCCGAGAAGCTGCTGCAGGACTTTGGACTGCGGCAGTAATGCGGAGTTTCAACCCGATGGTGTCTGTTTGGCAGTCCGGCGCTGTGTTGTGTCAATGACACGGTGAACCTCTGACGGACAAAACTCCCCTTCGGTAACCACCCAGACGCAAAAGGTGGTGGCGGAGGGGAGTTTTTTTGACCTGGCAGGACTGCAGCAGCATGTTTGATTAATGGCCGCCGCCATTTGACGTAATTGGAAAGTTGGGGCCATTATCAGAGTTTGGCAGGGGAAAAACCCTTAGATCCAGAAGTAGTACCGCAGTGCGTTTGTTGCAGGAAGCAAGCATGATGCATTTGAACCAGGAGGTGTCGAGTTTGAAGTGGTTGAAGATTTTGGAGGAATCCAGCAGCTTTGCTGCTAAAGCCGAGAAGCTCCGGACTATGGACGATACCCGTGTTTTCCCCCGTTCGGTACAGTATCAAGATGGGTGCCTGTATTTCATGGTCAAAGAAGCCGATGGCACTGTGAGACTGGTGGTGGCAGCGGAGTCTGCTGTTCCCAGCGGTTTTCGAGGAGCAGAGATTGAAGAAGCGGCGTTCCCGGCGCTCCTTTGTCAGCTTTCACCGGAAAACGCCAAGGCACTACGAGGTGTGTTTTCTTGGACGGCACCATCGGCGTGTGGAACACAAGGTGTATCCATGGGTCTAGGAGATCGCTTGGGTCTGGCAGCCTCGGGACACATCAAGACGGTGCGTGACCGGAATGTGAAGCCCGTGTTGGCGCAGCAATCCATTCGGGAGCTGGACCTCACCGGTCGCACATACATTGATGTTTTGGATGCCGCCACCTGGGGTGTCTTTCAGGAAGGCTATAAGGATGGATTTGGAGCCGACGGCGATCATCTCAAACGTGCCAAAGATGTCACGGCCGCTGTGAACTTGGGCTTCAGCATGATTACCCTGGATTGCAGCGAGCACATCGATGACAACGTCAGTGCCATGTCCACGGCGGAAATTAATGCTGCCTACGAAGCGTGGCCCCCGGACGAACGGGAGCTGTGGGAATCGCTCTATCTGGGGACGGAGTTTCCGTTGGAAGAGGAGCAGACGGTGGAGTTTGCCGTTGACCAGTTCCGAGCGATGGTGTTGGTGTATGGTCGCGCTCTGGCCTTCGCTGAACGGATCTACCACGAAATTCTTGCCAAAGCGCCGCAGGCTGTGGATTTTGAGGTAAGTATTGATGAAGTCGCCACGCCTACAACCCCCCAGGATCATTATTTTGTCGCCGCCGAACTGGCGCGGCGCGGTGTAAAAGTGAATAGTTTGGCGCCGCGCTTTTGCGGCGAGTTCCAAAAGGCCATCGACTATATTGGAGACAAACAACAGTTTGAGGATGAGTTTGCCATCCACGCAGCCATTGCCCGCAAGTTCGGTTATAAGCTGAGTATCCACTCCGGCAGCGACAAATTCTCCGTGTACCCGATTATCGGGCGCCATACCCAAGGGAACTGTCATGTTAAGACGGCCGGTACCAATTGGTTGGAGGCGCTGCGAGTTGTGGCTGATAAGGATCCCCAGCTATATCGTGACATCCATGCCTTTGCCCTGGAGAAGTTAGATGAAGCGCGGGCGTTTTACCATGTTGGTCTGGATACTGCGAAGATCCCCGATATCCAGAAGCTGGACGATGTGGATCTGCCTGACTTGATGGATCAAGATGATGCCCGGCAAGCGCTGCACATTACCTATGGGTTTATCCTCCAGGAAAAGGATGCCGCAGGCCGTTTTGTCTTTGCCGACCGATTCTTCCAATGTCTGCGGACACATGAAGCTGCCTATGAGGATCGGCTGCAGCTGCATATCGGCAAGCATTTGGATTTGTTGGGCGTTTTGAAGGATGCCCAACTCTAGGAATGGTACCCGGCAGCCAGCAGCACGTTGGGGCACAGGGGGTGCGGCGCTGAACATGTAGTTGCCACGTCCGCTTTGATGGATGCAGATATCTGTGAAGCCCAAAACTGCTGCTGGCAGCTTTGGGCTTCTTTGGCGCTGCAAGGTCTGGCGCTTTGGCCCGTAAGATACTTCTGGAGGTGGTCAGCCAATGGTGGAATACCCGTACTTGGTCCGGGACAACGGGCTGTGGTGGTTAACGGAAGACGAAGGTTCGACCATGAAGGTAAGCTACGCCGTGGACGCGATCCTCTTTGATCAGCGGTCGCCGCTGCAGCACGTGATGGTGGTGCACTCGCTGGACTTTGGGGCGATGTTGGTCTTGGACGGCGTGGTGCAGACCACAGCCTTTGATGGCTTCATCTACAACGAGATGATCAGTCACATCCCCCTGCGTTTGCACAGCGCCCCCCGCCGTGTTCTGATCATCGGGGGCGGTGATTTGGGCGCTGCTAGAGAGGTTTGCAAGTATGCCAGCGTCGAACGGGTAGATCTTGTGGAAATCGATGAGCTGGTGGTTCGAGCCTGCCGTCAGTACCTGCCGGAAGTGTCAGGTCCTGTGGATGATGCGCGTCTGCACTGTCACTATCGCGATGGAGTGGAGTTTGTTAGGCAGGCTGAGCGAAGCTATGACGTAATTTTGGTTGATTCTTCAGATCCCGTGGGCCCTGCCCAGCAGTTGTTCTCCCGTGACTTTTATGCCAGCATTGGGAAGGCACTTAAGGGCGATGGCATCATGGTCTGTCAAAGTCAATCACCCCTGTTCCACCAATCTGTTCTGCGGACAACGTATGGGCATGTTTCACAGCTGTTTGCCACTGCTGCCCTGTACACGGCTGTTGTCCCCAGTTATCCCGGCGGATTTTGGAGTTTCACCTTAGGGAGTAAGCAGCCCTTACATACATGGGAGGCGGCTCGGGATCTGCCTAGCGATACACAATATGTGACAGAGGCTATCAGCCAGCGCTGTTTTGTGCTGCCCAATTTTCTGGAACAGCTCCTGGGAAGCTAGTGCCAGGGCTTGGTGATGGTGTTGACGTGGAAATTTCTTCCATGTACCAGGTAGATGGAAACAACTGCCAATTACCTGGTATGTGGAAATCTTTTCCATGTACCAGGTAGCTGGCAAAAACTTCCACGTACCAGGTAGATGGGCAAAATTACCAATTTGCTCATCACGACCGTGAGACGTGCAGGCCATCGCTGTGGATAACGACAGGTGTTTGACAAGCATATGGCGAACCTATTGCTGAAACGACGTGTTAGCGGAATCTCTGCCGGATGTGCGACCGCCGACGGAAGCCGGACCAGCTTTGATACCCGCAGCATAGACCCAAGATCCGCTTTTTTGGGAACCAGAGATGGGAGGACGATTTGGTTGCGAAAGATGATCCCCGTTAAAGATGTCAACGTCACAGACGCCTTTTGGCGTGACCGCATGGAACTGGTGCGGGAGGTAGTAATCCCGTACCAAGAAGAGATCCTCAATGATCGCGTGGAAGGGCAGGAGCCATCCCACGCCATCCGTAACTTCCGCATCGCTGCTGGTCTGGAAGATGGGGAATACTACGGAATGGTGTTTCAGGACAGCGATGTGGCCAAGTGGCTGGAAGCAGCAGCGTACAGTTTGGCCGTATATCCGGACCCTGATTTGGAGGCACGGGTGGACGAGGTTATTGCGGTGATAGCCAAGGCGCAGCAGTCCGATGGCTACTTGAACACCTACTACACGGTGAAGGAACCCGGTAAGCGGTGGACGAATCTCCGGGAGCACCATGAGCTTTACTGCGCTGGGCATATGATCGAGGCAGCTGTAGCCTATTACGAAGCTGTGGGCAAACGCCAGCTGCTGGATGTGATGTGCCGCATGGCTGATCATATTGATTCCCAATTTGGGCCGGAAGAGGACAAGCGGCAGGGATATCCGGGTCACGAGGAGATCGAGCTGGCTCTGGTCAAACTGTATCGGGTTACCGGAGAGAAGCGGTATCTCCAGTTGGCCGATTACTTCGTCCGCCAGCGCGGCCAACAGCCCCATTACTTCGAAGAAGAGGCCCGTCAGCGTGGCGAGAAGGACATAACCTTGACCCATGGACTTTGGGATCATTCCTATACACAGAGTCACTTGCCTGTGCTGGAGCAAACAACGGCGGAAGGACACGCAGTGCGCGCCGTGTATCTGTATTCGGGTATGGTGGATGTGGCCATGGAGACCGCTAGTGATGATTTGCTGGAAACGTGCCGGACATTGTGGCAAAATGTGACCAAACAGCGGATGTTTATCACCGGCGGTATTGGTTCCCAAGGTTATGGAGAGGCCTTCACCGTCGATTATGATCTGCCTAATGATACGGCGTATACCGAAACATGCGCTGCCATTGGCCTTGTGTTTTGGGCCAAGCGTATGCTGCAGGTGGATTTGCATGGCAGTTATGGCGATGTCATGGAACGGGCATTGTTCAACAATGTACTCAGCGGGATCAGTTGGGATGGACGGCGTTTCTTCTACGTGAATCCTCTGGAGGTTCGACCTGATGTGGCCGCCTATCGTCAGGACCACCGGCATGTGGAGACGGAACGGCAGGGTTGGTTCGGCTGTGCTTGCTGCCCGCCCAACGTGGCTCGGCTGCTGGCATCACTGGGACAATATATCTATACCCAGAATGACGAAGAAGTCAGTGTTGATCTTTTTGTGGGCAGCGAAGCTCGTTTTACCGTACAGAACGAGGTGGTCCAGCTGCGGCAGGAAACCCAATATCCTTGGGACGGTACTGTGCGCCTCCAGCTGCAGTTGGATGAGCCGCTGGCGTTTCAGCTGGCGGTGCGCATTCCCTCTTGGTGCCGGCGGCCTGAACTGGCAATCAACGGTGAGTTGGTTGAGCTGCCGAAGGTCACCGAAAAAGGCTATGCCTGCTTGCGTCGGAGTTGGAGTGATGGTGACACGGTCGAACTGCAGCTTCCTATGCAGCCAGAGCGGGTGTATGCCCATCCAGCAGTGAGCGAAAACGCGGGCAGGACAGCTCTTATGCGCGGCCCGGTGGTGTACTGTCTCGAGGAAGTGGACAATGGCTCCCAGCTTCGGGATGTGCAATGCCCGTTGGACGCCGCTATTGCTGAAGAAACTGGGATCGGAGACTGGCCCCAGGCCATTGCCCTGACCTTCGACGGGTTTCGGACCCGGTTTCCTGCCAATGCCCTTTATGCCATGGGCCAGTTGGAGCTGGAAGCAGTGCCTGTGAAGGCCGTTCCTTATTTCCTTTGGGGCAACCGTCAGCCCGGCGAAATGCTGGTCTGGCTGCGTCAAGGCTGATAGATACGGGGGTGTCCAGGGTGAATCTACCTTATCCAGTATGCCAGTATCTTGACCAGCTTGGCCGTGATGACCTCTTGGCCGTGGCCATTCTTGGCAGTTATGCCCGGGGGTCACAGCGCCGCTTCAGCGATGTGGATATTCTCTGTTTGCTCGGTGCCAGTTCATCGCTGGAAGGTGCCAGCGTCTTGGATTGCCAGGGTGTCTACGTCACTGTCAGCCGGGCCGCGCCCAGCGATGTTGAGCAGTGGTTTAGTGATCCCCGCGCTGCGGTGAGCATCATTCAGGGCCTTCGGGACGGTCGGGCTTATTGGGATCCCCAGCAGGCGTTCGCCTCCCTCCAGCGGCGAGCCCACGATTTTGTTTGGGATGAAGCGATGCAGTCTCGTGCCGATCAGTATGCCAATCAACAGCTCATGGGCTGGTTGGAAGAAGTCTACAAAAGTTTGCAGGGGCTTACCGAACGTGATATCGGCCGGATGCTGCAGGGTCTGCACGGTCTAACATTCGGGTTGGTGGATGTTCTCACCGTGCAGCAGGGGGTTCTTCTGCCCAGTGATAACAGCTTTCTGGCAGATCTGAGACGCCATTTCCAGAAGGACGACGGTTTCGTCCACTGGAGTCAGCGCGCCTTTGGGCTCTACGATGCTTACACGCTGAAGGATCGGGTTTGGGCTGGTCTGCATCTTTTCTGCTGGACAGTGGACTACCTAGAGGCCATCTGGGAGCCGCCGTATCGAAGTGCCATTGAGCTGGCCAAATGGCGAGTGGAGCAGTTTTTGCTGGAGTATCGCCATGAAGACTGATGCCCGTGGTTTTCTGTCCAGTCGGCGCTTGTCGTTTCACACCTGGCGCCGTCAATGGCTGCCTTGGGCACAGCAGCTGTACAGTTGTGCCCAGACGACTCGCTTTCTTGGCGGGCCTTTGTCAGCGGTGGCCATAGCCGACCGCCTCGATTATGAAATGCACTGCCAAGATCAGTGGCAGGTGCAGTATTGGCCCATGATTCTGCGATCTTCAAGGAACTTTGTGGGCTGCTGCGGCCTGCATCCCTTCCAGCCGGAGCGAGGCGCCTACGAACTGGGTTATCACCTGCTGCCGGCATTCTGGAACCAGGGTCTGGCTACAGAAGCGGCGGTGGCCGTGGTGAATTATGGCTTTAAAACCCTGAATGTGCGCTCCATTCTGGCCGGCCATCATCCAGCCAACCATCTTTCACAACGGATTTTGGAAAAGTTAGGCTTTGAGTATACGCATGATGCTCTGTATGAACCCACGGGATTGCAGCATCCGGTGTATCTTTTGCTGCCGTCGGATTGGAAACATTCCATGACAGAGCAGCGCCAAATGGATGAGGAAAACACGGATAAATGCAGCAGGGAGGAATGCTGACGTGAATTGGCGTTTGGTGCAGTTGGAAGACTTTTGTGTCTTGGGAATTGCCGGGCAGGGTCCGGCTGCTGAGGGCGCCCAGTGGGTGCCGCTGCTGTGGCAAGAGGCCAATGATCGTTTCGGCGAGATCGCCGGCCTGGCCTACCGGGATGAACGGGGCCAACTGCAGCTGTGGGGAGCGATGCGCGGTGAGGACGGCTCGTTTCGCCCCTGGGATACCAAGGGACAGTACTTAGCAGGCGTTCGTGTGGCTCCTGACACAGAAGCGCCCGCTGGTTGGAGTCTCTGGCATGTTCCAGGTGGCTCGTACTTGGCAGCTCCCTGTACCCAGGCCGCCATGGTTACCACAATCAGCGAGGTACTCCATGATATCCTG
>PWMW01000388.1 GCA_003559095.1 Clostridiales bacterium
GGTCTGGAATACGGAAAATTCCTGGTCGGAACTCGCAGCGATTTGTTGAATACCTATGGTCAAAAACCGCAAGACAATATGGTCACTCGCGAGGATTATCCCGTTATTCTTCCGTTATCGCCGCCTTTCGGCCAGAAAAGCCGGAATGAGGCCGGTGAATTTATCTCAGACGGCAGACAGGGTATCGGACATTATTCAGTCAGAATTGACGGCGCATTTACCGGATTGCTGGATCTGGACATTCAAATGGAGCGAAATCCCGGATTTGACCTGAATGACCTGCGCTTCGGTGACTCTGCCAAACTCAACAAGATTCTTCCCGGCAAAGCGCTTCAGCTTCAGCTACGTCAGGGAACAGAGGTGATCAATTCCTTCAAGTATCATTATCTTCAGGAAAATTTTCTGGATGATATTATTCCCGGAACCATGACTCATCAGATTCGAATGTCCAACTATATTAATCCGTTTATGGGACATCCCTTGACTCTGGAATTAAACCGAACGGATATTCTGCCCGGTCATTACGTAGCATCACCGACTGATGACTTGGATGCCTGGGGGAATCCGCTGGTGCTGTTTCCCAATGACGAAAATGTCCGAAATGAATCCAGTCATATACCGGAATCGATATCGGATAATAACGCCAAGTTTTTTAATCCGGAGACCGGCAATCTGAATGCGGTTTATCTGATTCACCTGCATCTTTCGAATCCACCCTCTCAAAATGATGTCCAGCTTAAAGTTTTTTACAGCTTGTTTGGTATACCGTCTGAATTAACTCTGATCGCACCCGATGCATGGGATGGCACCAAAACATCGGCATATGCGTTGCTGGATTTTTCACCCGGCGAGCCGCAGTCAAACTGGCAACGGGACAACACACATGATTTGCACACAGACGGCGTGCCGGGATTAAATGACAACTCCATTATATTTGAGCTTTCAGGAAGTATTGAGCCGGACGGTGTTCATGTAACGGTATCTCGTGGCCGGTCTGAGATCATTGATGTCGGAATGCGTGCGCGAACGGAATCCATGCCTGAGGATTGCTGGTTTCCGGACTATCCGGACTGCACTGGTTCTGCTGCTTATCATCATGTCATGACATTGCCGATGACAACAGCAGCAGAAGAACATCCACATGTTTCAAAGGATATCCGATCGGAACTGATGCAACTGGAGCATATCAATCAATCAAGGGTACATGAGTTATATACCATTACATCAACCGGCAATGTTGGTAACGCAATGGAAACCCGCCGACTTCTGGCCACACCGGTCAGTTTCCTGGATTATACCCGTTTTGCTCAAAGCGTTCTGACAATTGGCCCGGGGGCCATGTTTGGTGGAAAAGTGTACAGTCAGTATCGAATCAATCTGCCCCCTTCGGGCAATGCCTGGTTTTATGATGACCTCATATCCAGCAGTACTATAATGAACCGGGAAAACGCCATATTTCCACTCAGCGGGAAACTATATCAGAATGTGCCGCTGATTGAAGTTCCTCAGAATCAGCGTATCGCCCAGCATTTCCATCAGAATTCAGCCAATGCATGGATTATAGGCACTACGCATTCCAATCAGCATTACGATATTTTTCTTGGGAATTATGAATATGTAAAAACGCAGGGGTCCGGTGAATTCTGGGGGTTTGATTTTTCAGGTGATTCGCCTGTGTATCGCAGACCGACTGCCAACATGCTGTTTTCGGATGCCTATTCGTATCGGGCTGGCTGGGTTCCCGGTAATCTTGGTCCACCGACCACAACATTACCTGAAGATTTTAATGGTTTGATTATTGTCAACGGTCATGCGCATGTCTGGGGCAAACTTCATGGTCGTTCGTTGACGATAGTGGCGCGTGGGGATATCTATATTGAACGTGAAATCCTTATGGGAACGACTGAATTGAATGCGGATTCGCCCTCAGGCGCGGTATCAACCGACCAGGGTCTTCCGGTGAATTTGGCATTGATTCCGTTCCGTCACGACGGGTTTGGGGGGTATGATGGCGAGATCATTCTAAGTGAATACTGCCCCCGAATTTTGAAAGTGGAAGCCGCTCTGATGCCGTTTGCCGGAACTCTTGTGACTGAAGATAATGATTTTTCGTCACCTACAGGATTTGCAGACGGTATTGATCATGACAATTCACACCAGTTTGCCACGGTTGAATGGGATCCGGATAATGAATGGTTTAACTGGATTTACTCCGATATACCCCCGTCCAGTTTTGACCTGAATGATGATGGTCGTCTTTCGGATGGCCGGGATTATGCGCCTGGTGAACTTCCGCGTCTTGAATTGGGTGAATGGAATGAGAAGCAGATTCGTGTGGAAGATTATGTCTGGTATTTCATGCTTGTTGGGTCCTGGGTCGATCGTTACAGCGGGGGTCCGGGGCACTTTTCGATGCGGGGGTATTATCCGGCACAACAGAATCCTCCACTGCCGCCACCTGATGACTTTCGAAACGGTAACCCGCGCAATTATCGCTATAACCCGACGATGCGAATCAATCCGCCTCCTCATATTCCTCTGCCACAAAGCACTCTCAGACTATTGGAACAGGATCATGCAAGATA
>PWMW01000245.1 GCA_003559095.1 Clostridiales bacterium
GCAGCCAGCCGTAGCCCGTATTGATGCCTGGCCGCTCCCAGAGTTGGCCAAAGGGAATCTGCAGGCAATTCACTGTGGTGCCGTAGCTATCCAGGTCATGAATATGGTACCTGCCTTGACGATGCCCTTCGGCCAGATGGTCAGGGATGACAGCATCGAGATAGTATTCCTTGAATGCTTCGCTGGCACCCATCAGCAGCTTGGCTGAGAAGTTTCCACCGACGTTGGCGTTGGCTTCCACACCCCGCGCATGGCTGTGAACAATTTCTTCCAACTTCTTGTGTAAGCCTGATGTGGCCCGCCGGACGCGGCTGCGTTCAGCCCGGTACTGAATGTATGTATCGGCCAATGTATGGTGCCCCAAATGCTGCAGCGCCTGCACCACTAGGTCTTGGATGTTTTCCACATGGGGATTCATGTCTGTAAACCTGCGGCTGAGTTCGAGTTCAACATACTGGAGAACGGTATCACTGACGTCGGGCTCGGCGTTAATTTGCAGTGCAGCCTTTTCCACGGCTTGGCGTATTTTGGCAGCACTGTATGGTACCGTACGGCCATCACGTTTGATGATAGCCTGCGGCGTTGGTGCATTGGTCTGGCGTGCGGTGTTAGATTTCACATTGAAGTCCTCCCATTGGTAAAATTGCGCAGAAGTCATGAATGCTCTTTAACTATACGAAGCGTTGGCCAGTCTGTCAAAACTCATATATAGCGTATAGGCCTAGTTATGCATACAACATATAGGTGTTTTCGGCGTTGTCCGTGGAATTTCGCAGAGATGATTCCAAAGTGGAATTAAGTTTTACACAGAAATGTTAACAATTGGGTTGACATGGCCAGCAGCCGAGGTTAAACTGATATTGTAGGTTTCGACACAGTCTTCACAAGCTCCCAAGAAAGCGAGGTGTTCCTGGTGATCCGCAATCTTACATTGGTAAACGCAACCGGCAATTTCATACTTCATGTACGTCACCAGGGATCCGATCGCCTTTAACGTGGACTAACCATGACCTGCCTGAGGCAGGCTGGGCTTGAGCCATTAAAAGCTGCGGAATTCCCGCAGCTTTTTGCGCGCGCTTTGAGCCTTTCTAAGCCCGTGGAACGATGCATATCGAGACCGCAGCCGCGTCTTGGTAAGGATTGTTAAAGAGAGCTGACCTTGGTGTCCGCTCTCTTTTGTTATGCAACGAAATGTAGAGCAAATCAAAACAAGTCAAAGATTCATAATCATGCAAAGGAGGTGAATGCTCATGGATCTTGTCACGCAGCTGTTAGCTGAGCAACGCTACCAGCAACTGCGGGCCGAAGGCGATGGCTATCGCAGGGAAATGCAGTGCGTCCCCGAGCGCCGCAGCCAGCGCCGGTGGCGTTGGCCGACGCTGGCCCAAAAACTGCTGCAGCGCTGGGCTTAACTGATGCCTAGACTGCACGTTTGGCTGTCGTTCATAGTGTACAAGGAGGGATGAACATGCACGTTTTAGAAGCCGAGGTAGAAATGCTGGCCCGCTATCATCAAGGGCAGCTGCTGCGGGATGGTCAGCGGTGTCAGCGAACCAAAACCGGAGCCGCGCGGTGGTGGGCAGAGCAGCGCACTGCTGGGTTCAACATCCGATCATGGATTGCCGCCTCGGCTGCAGCAATTCAGCGGCGCATAAACCCAGAGTTCAAGCGCCCCTTAAAAACGCTCTTTGCCGATCATGATTATGAATTGGGCCTGCTTGACGACTGCGTGTCTGGAAGCCAGGCCAAACGGGGAGGTGAAAGTACATGATGAACTTTGACATGGATATGCAATTGGCGCAGCTGCACCAAAGGGATCTGCTGACAGAACGGGAGCAGATGCGGACTCTGCAGCAGGTCCATGCAGTCGAGGGACGACGACCAAAGCATTGGAGTGCGTCAATACGTAGTGGTTTCAAAGCAGCGATCGTTGCATTGACCGTTCAGGGGCGGATTCGCTGAGAGCCGCAATCACTCAACGCGTTCGGAAACTTAGCTTATAGGAGGTATTATGATGAACACATATTACAGCGCCAACGCAGGATGTCGGAAGCTCGGACTCAGGGGAAAACGCAGGAAATGTAGTCGCAGTTCTCTCCCCGAGGGCATTCCGTGATGGGGTAGAACCCAGGGTGCTTGTCACCTTCAGGGAGGAAAACGAACTCCGGTGGCGAATACAACTCCTCACGATCATTAGGGGAGGTTTCATCGCACATGGATACTCGTACAGCGACGCGCATTGGATTATTGGCCGCCCTGACAGCCGTGGCCACCATGATCATCCACTTTCCTGTCCCTGGAGTGCAGGGATTTGTGAATTTTGGTGATAGTGTCATCATCTTGGCTGCGCTTTTGTTTGGGCCAGCTGTCGGTTTTTTCGCTGGTGCCATTGGATCCGGTTTGGCCGATGTCCTTTTGGGCTACCCACATTGGGCATTGTGGACATTTATCATTAAAGGTCTAGAAGGTCTTATCGCGGGTCACATGCGAGCACAGCCCGTGGTGGCGGGAGTTTTGGCCGCCGTCTGGATGGTTTTTGGCTACTTTGTTGCGGCCGGGTTCATGTATGGCTGGCCGGTGGCTGCTGCTGCTATTCCCGGTGACGGGCTGCAGGGAGGAGTCAGTGTCATCGTAGCTCTGCTCCTCTACAGAGCTTTGCGGGGTTATGTCAGTCCCAGATAAGTCCACAAAGAACGGGAACGTCTGCGGCCGCAACAGCGGCCGCAGACGTTCCCGTTTTGCCTGCATCTTCTTATGGCTGGGAATGGGGAATAGTAACCCCTTCCTTGTTCTGCAGAGATACTGGTTCCCCATGCACATACACGGTCAACGGTTCTCCCTGTTCCTGTCGAAGTTCACATCCATCTTGGTTAACGGCGACGAGGAAACGTCGGCCGCGAAACATCAACTTGAAAGAGTAACCATCCCAAGCCTTTGGAACAAAGGGCTTAAGATGCACCGTATCATCGTGAACGCGCAGGCCGCCGAAACCGTAGACGATGGACATCCATGAGCCAGCCATGCTTGTGATGTGGAGGCCGTCTTCCGTATCATTATTGTAGTTGTCCAGATCAAGGCGGGCAGTGCGCAGGTAAAGTTCGTAGGCCTTGCTCTCCATACCCAGTTCACCCGCGAGGATGGAATGCACGCAGGGAGATAAGCTGGACTCGTGCACCGTGCGGGGTTCGTAGAACAAAAAATTGCGGCGCTTGGTGTCCTCATCGAATTCGTGGTTAAGGAAGAACAATCCCTGAAGCACATCGGCCTGTTTGATAAACACCGACCGCAATATGCGATCCCAAGACCAGTTTTGGTTTAGGGGCCGCTCTTTAGGATCCAGCTCCTCCACGGTCAGCTGCTCTTTGTCCATAAAGCCATCCTGTTGGGCAAAGACGTTGTGTTCGTCGATGAAAGGAAAATACATCTTGTCTTTGATGACCGTCCACAACTGTCGTTCCTCTGCAGTAAGCCCCCGGTCTTGCTCGATCTCGTGCAGCCGCTGGGCATGATGAGTCTCCAGGTAACTGCGTACTTCCAGCGTATAGCGGAGGTTCCAGGCAGCCATGGTATTGGTGTACCAATTGTTGTTGATGTTGTTCTCATATTCATTGGGGCCGGTGACGCCGAGGATCATGTAGACATCCTTTTGTGGCTGGTATTGGGCACGGTCCGCCCAGTAGCGGCTGGTCTCCAAAAGAACATCATATCCGTAGTCTGCCAAATACTGCCAATCACCGGTGTAGCGCACGTAATTGAAAATGGCATAGGTGATTGCGGCATTGCGGTGAATCTCTTCAAATGTGATCTCCCATTCATTATGGCACTCTTCGCCATTCATGGTTACCATGGGATACAACGCACCGCGGCAGCCCAACTTGGCAGCATTCTCGACGGCTTTTTCCAGGTGGTTATGCCGATAGATCAGCAGGTTGCGGGCAATACTGGAGTCCATGGTGCTGAGATAAAATGGAAGACAATACGCCTCTGTATCCCAGTACGTGCTGCCCCCGTACTTCTCACCCGTGAACCCTTTGGGTCCGATGTTCAACCGCGGATCGTCTCCAGTATAGGTTTGGTGCAGCTGAAATACGTTGAAACGGACACCCTGCTGCGCTTCGTCATCGCCGGCAATGGTTACATCGCCATCGGCCCAGATTTGTTTCCAGGCAGCCACATGTTCTGCCAAAAGCGATTCCCAACCAACCTCGTGAGCCTCGGACACCCCTTGGACCGCCATGGGACCAATGTCGTCAGCAGACCAGTCGCGATTGGTCGTCACGGCGATATATTTCGTCAACGTGATTGTCTGTCCCGCTTCTGCCTGGCACGTTAGGGTATTTCCGACGTATTTGTCACCTTCGTTGGCTGCCACCGTGGAGTCTTCGTCGCCCTGCAGTGACCAGCGCATGGCTGCGGTGACAACAAAGCCTGTTTTCTTGGTCTTCATCGTTAAAGTGCTGACATCCGTGGTGCAGGATTGATCCATCAGCTCCCAGAACTTCTCGCCATAATTGGCATCTTCATTGACGACATCACCATCCAGATAAGGGGTCATCTCGATCTGGGCAGGTTGTTGGAGAGGTTTGATGGAGTACTGAATGGCAGCCACTTCGCGGCGCGTGCGACTAAGGAAGCGAGTGGTGAACACTTCATACCGCTGGTCGTCCTCGTCCACAAGGATGAAGGAGCGCTGCAGCAGGCTGCGCTGCATGTCCAAGGTTCTCTGAAACGACTCCACCTGCCATTTGGCCAAATCCACACTGCGACCGTTGATTTTGACGCCAATGCCAATGAAGTTCGGGGCATTGAGCACTTTGGCGAAGTACTCGGGGTAGCCGATCTTCCACCAACCCACTCGTGTCTTGTCGGGGTAGTAAATGCCAGCAATATAGGTTCCCTGCAGGGTATCACCGCTGAAATCTTCCTCAAAATTGCCGCGCATACCCATATGACCGTTGCCCAGGCTCATCAAGCTCTCCGCCAGACGATTATCGTGCGGATGCAGTCCATCTTCTTGGACCAGCCAGGGGTCCACGCTGCAGACACGTTTCACATGAATTCCTCCCGTCTAAAATTACCAGATTGGTTTATAGGAACGCCTCTCTAGGAACGCCGTCAAGGCCATAAAAGAACGAGGATCATTGCTGGGCCTTCTGCACCAGATCTTCCCAGGTGACGGCAGCCAAGCCCGGAATCACGCGATGAGCCTTCCCCAATACCTCCGGTTCGCCAACACCCACTGTGTACATGCCGGCGCGCAATCCTGCTTCGACACCGGCTTCGGCGTCTTCAAACACTGCGCAGTTTTCTGCTGGGATTCCCATCTCGGCAGCACCGAGAAGAAACACTTCTGGGTCGGGTTTGGCCTTAGACACCTTCGTTCCATCGATCACAGCGGCAAAGGCATTCTCCAGACCGATGCGCCGCAGAATGCGCGGTGCATTCTTACTGGCCGAACCTAAGGCGAAGGGGATGCCATGATCGTTCAGTTCGTTCAGGAACTCTTCGGCCCCTGGAAGAATCTCGCTTCGATCCATTTGGTCAATATACTCTACATACCAACGATTCTTACGGGCCGCTGCTGCCTCCTGTTCCTCTGGAGATAGCGTTAAGTCCCCGATCTCCAGAAGGATCTCCAAGGAGCGGACTCGGCTTACACCCTTCAGTCGCTCGTTGTCCTGCTCAGTAAAGGAAAAGCCCAGTTCATCGGCGAGACGGCGCCAGGCCAAGAAGTGGTACTTGGCCGTGTCGACAATGACGCCATCCAGATCAAATATGCACGCCTTGATGATGTGTGTCACAAGAAAACTCCTTTCCAGAATGCCTGGATTTGACAATGGCATTTGGCTCACCGTGCTGCCTTGGATTACAGCAGAGGCACGCCCAATGTTGTCTACATACTTCGATTCATCTGCGGGAAGTCCTCCCTGGCCTGCTTTGGCGGGCATTCACGGTTTTGGTTTTTCTGGGTGGAGGACTGTGGTATAATGATACAAGGTTTTGAAAGGGTGGATGTGCATGCGGGCATTGCTGCCGGATTTGGTAGTCAATCGCGTTCAAGATATCGATTTGACCCGACTATATCGGCAGGGCATTCGCGGCCTGCTGATTGACCTGGATAATACCCTCGTTCCATGGGATCGAGCCAGTATTGGCCCTGATGTGGCCCAGTGGCTGCAGAGCGTTCAGTCGCAGGGTTTTTCTGTATGTTTCGTGTCTAACGGGATGCCTGAGCGTGTGGCGAAGTTCAGCGCTGACGTAGGTATTCCCGCTGTTGGACGGGCAGTGAAGCCGCGCAAGACTCCGTTCCGGCGAGCGCTGAAATTGCTGGGATTGACCAGTGACCAATGCGCTGTGATCGGCGATCAGTTGTTCACAGACGTTTTGGGTGGAAATCGCATGGGGATGCTGACGGTGCTTATCAACCCATTGAGTGAGAAGGAGCTGCGCAGTACTCGTGTGGTGCGCCGCCTCGAAAAACGAATGCTGCGGCGGCTGATCCGCCAAGGATTTTTGTCGGAAGCCAGTGTGGAGCATCGGTGGAAGGGGCGGAACGGACGATGATAAAACAATGCCAAGGCTGCGGTGCGCCGATGCACTCGGATACGCCGGGAACTCCGGGTTATCTTCCGCCGCACATTTTGGCGAAGGATGGCCCCGCTATCTGCCAGCGCTGCTATCGCATTCGGCACTATGGTCAGGATGAACAGGGGCCCGTCGCGGCTGAGCAGGCTTCCACTGCAGTGCTGGATGCTATTCCGTGGGCTGAGGGCATTATCATGGTTGTGGATCTTATGGACTTCGAAGGATCTTTGAGCTGGGATTTGATTCGGTCCAGCGTGGGCAAGCCTCTGATAGCTGCGGTGAACAAGCGTGATCTTCTACCCAAACAGGTGTCAGACCTGGAGGCTGTACAATGGGTCCGCCAGCGGTTTCGCGATCTGGGTGTGCCGGCGACAACAGCTCTCGTCAGTGCAGCTGCGGGACACGGCGTGGCGGATCTTGTGAACTACTGCGAACGCTTGGGGCACAAACGGTGGCTGGTGGCTGGAGCGTCGAACACCGGCAAATCCACCTTGGTTAATGCCCTGCTGGGGGAAACTGATCAGATTCAAAATGCTACTGTTTCGCGTTTTCCAGGAACGACCCAGAACACCGTATCGTGGCAGCACAAGCGGATCGGTGAATGCAAAGACTCTCCTGGACTGGTGCCTCCCGGACGCCTCTGTGACATGCTGTCGCAGGTGGATGCCGCTAAGTTGATTCCTGCCAAAGCCCTCAAAGGAAAGGTGTATCCGTTTCCCAAGGATAGTGCCATGGCTGTCAAAGGCTGCGCAGCCGTGGTGGCGATGGAGGGCAGTACCGATGCTGTAGCCGTGGGTTTTACAGCTTCCGATGTCACATGGGAACGGGCCAATGCAGCGAAGTTGGATGCTTGGCTGGAAAGCAGTGGCAGCGAAGCACTGGATTTCCACAGTGTAGCCGTTAACGTTGGTGCCGGGCACGAACTGGTGATCCATGGCTTGGGCTCTGTGGCGATCCGCCGAGCTGCAGTCAAACTCCGCCTCCATAAACCTAGAAACGTCAAGTTTACGGTGCGGCCGCATCTCATCGGCGGCAAAGCGTATCGATAGAACCCCACGGCTCATCAAGTCTGGGGTGGGGCAGGTGACCTTAGAGCGTGAAAGGAAGTCTCTGTACTAAGCTCAAGGGTTTTTGGGTGCAAGGGGTCGGGGAACCTCTGGGATTTGCTTTGGATTCCCGGAAATGAGCAGGAATATCTGTAGGTCGTGCGGAACTTCCAAACACATACGGAAAACCAGAAGGAGTGTGGGATTTTGGCGATTGTGGACAGCTTACGGCAGAAGATGGCCGAACAAAATGTGGACTGTTTTTTGATTGCTTCGCCGGTTAACCGCCGTTATGTTACCGGATTTACGGGATCTGCCGGTGTAGTCTGGATTAGCGCAACCCACCAGACTTTGATCGTAGATTTTCGCTACACGGAGCAGGCCCAGGAACAGGCACCAGACTGGGACGTCATTACCCATGACGGCCTGCCCGAGCAGCTCAAACAGCTCATTGCTGACCGGGGTGTGAAAGCCGTGGCTGTGGAAGGTGAGCACATCACGGTTGCCCAATGGCAGGAATGGAACGAAACCTTTGCGATGGAACTGCAGCCGGTCAAAGGCTGGGTAGAAGAACTTCGTATAGTCAAGGAACCTTGGGAACTGGATAATCTGCGGCGAGCGGCCGAAATTGCCGATCATGCCTTTGCCCAACTGCTACCTCAGGTTCAATCTGGCGTGAAGGAAAAGGATCTCGCCCTTGAGCTTGAGTTTGCCATGCGCAAAGCCGGGGCCGATGGCATCTCATTTTCTCCCATCGTGGCGTCCGGACCCCGTGGTGCACTGCCCCATGCCCGCCCGGGGAGTCGCATGCTGCAGCACGGTGACTTTGTCGTCATGGACTTTGGCTGTCTCTACAAGGGCTACTGCTCGGATATGACACGTACTGTGATCGTGGGCGAACCCACGGAAAAGCATCTTTTGATCTATGATTTGGTGCTGAAGGCACAGGAAACTGCATTAGCTGGAGTTCGGCCGGGTGTCACTGGGATTGAAGTGGATAAAATTGCCAGGGATATCATCGAAGATGGGGGTTACGGCCGATATTTTGGTCATGGTCTGGGCCATGGAGTTGGAATGGAAGTACACGAGGAGCCACGCTTGAGCAAACTAGGGAAGACCGTGCTGCGGCCGGGTATGATCGTCACTGTGGAGCCTGGTGTTTACCTACCCGGGTGGGGAGGCGTCCGCATTGAGGATCTGGTGTTGGTCACGGAAGACGGAAGCCAGTGTCTGTCATCAACCTTCAAGGAGCTGTATATGACGGAATAGGACTGCGCTGGCAGTTTGGCATGGAAATACCACGCATCAATGGCGAAACTTTCATGCCGGGACTTCGGTACCCTATATCGCTTGACGTTGGCTCCCCAGTGGCTTTTTGGATCGATCCGTTAACACCCCCCACTGGAGCCAGCACAGCCCTCGAATGCGACATATAGATATAGAATGTGCAGGCAGTTATGCTGCTGTCTGGAACTTGAATGTGAAGGAAGGGTCAACCAATGATATCAGTCAATGATCTCCGCACGGGCTTAACCATTGAGTTGGATGGAGAAATTTATTCGGTCGTGGATTTTCTCCACGTCAAACCGGGTAAAGGTGCGGCTTTCGTCCGCACGAAACTGAAGAATATCCGCAGTGGATCTACCCAGGAAAAGACATTTCGTGCTGGTGAAAAAGTGGCGCGGGCACATATTGAGACCAAGCAGATGCAGTATCTTTATAACACGGGTGACGAGTACTTTTTTATGGATACCAATACCTATGACCAGATTTCTCTGCAAAGCGAGGATCTTGGTGATGCCCCAAAATATCTCTTAGAGAACATGACCATCGGGATCCAGTTCTTCCAGACTGAAGCCGTGGGTGTGGATCTGCCCACTACCGTGAATCTGCGGGTAGTGGAGACAGAACCGGGTTTCCGGGGCGATACGGCCCAGGGTGCCACAAAGCCCGCTAAGTTGGAGACCGGGATCACGGTCTATGTACCGCTGTTTATCGAGCAGGATGAAGTTCTAAAGGTTGACACCCGCAGTGGCGAATACCTCTCGCGCGCAAACTAACCTTACGTGCCATAGCTGGGGAAGCGACAGTGTAGTTCTTTAGGGGAACGGCTTTGCTGGCGGGTGTGAACGACCACCACATCTGCAGGACCAGCCTCGTCCGCGTAAACCTGGGTGACGGCTGTAAACAATAACAAGGGAGTGTTGTATGTGCAGACAGTTAAGGAAAAAATTGCCTATCTGCGAGGTTTGTTGGATGGCAGTGACTCGTTGGACGCTGGATTGTCAAAATCTGTCGTGGAAAAACTCCTGGACATCATAGACTCCCTAGCTGATGAAGTAGATGATCTTGCCCTCGATCACGAAGATTTGGAGGAATATCTCGAGGCTGTGGATGCGGATCTCAATGAGCTAGAGGAAGACTTCGATGACCCAATGGATGACATGATTGAGATGGAATGTCCTTCCTGCGGTGAAATGGTGGTCTTCGAAGAGGACTTTGTCTATGATGACAATGTTACTGTGAACTGTCCGCACTGCGGCGGCGTTGTCTTCGACGGCGGCGAATGGGATAACATCGATGACGACATGGACGAAGACGAAGACGATCTGGACGATGACTCCGAACCATTCTAGCAGCCCTGTGTCATAGAGACCAACGCGTGGTTTACAACCGAGTTCGAAACGCCTTGAACAGGCGTTTCGCCGAGCAGGACCGTTAAGTGTGCGCGTTGGAACCTCTCTGTGGACCAGGCC
>PWMW01000066.1 GCA_003559095.1 Clostridiales bacterium
CCGGTCCCGCCAGACCGGATTAAACACCGAGTCGTGCAGGAACAGGCCCGCGGTGAGCCGGTCGCCGGCCCCTGTGCCAAGGAACTTCAACGGCGGCGCGCCGTGGAACTCGAACCGCACAAGCTCCGGGTCGTCGCTCCGGAATCGAACCACCTGGTGCGCGTAGCCGCCGGATTCCGTGATGGTAATGGGCTGATAGCGCTCCGGCCGGGTCGCCTGAAGGTCCTGCGAATAGAGCAGGGTATTCTCAGCGAACCCTGCGTAACGATACATGGGATGCCGTCGAAACACGAAATCCGCTGGCCGCTCCACGCTGGACTCGCCTCCCAGAAAATCGTAGTACCAATACACGGCTGAGAGGGCATCGCGCCGGAACCTCGGCGAACCAGTCAACCACCTGGGCCAGCCACAGCTTTCGATATCGTCGTCTGCAAAGATCTGGATCGCCAGGTCCGGATGACCGTACCGCAGATGGATATGCCCCCGGTCCGTGTCCCAGCCCCGGGCGCCGGATGCAGGCGATGAATAAGTCAAGTCGGCCCAGGTGACACGGGCATAATGCGCTACCCGTCGCTCTTCAACGTCCGTCAGGTACATGGGATCGGTGGCGGTGAAGAATATTCTTTCCACATCCTCACGGCCGGCGTCGTCCCGCTCCAGATACGCTCTTCGGCTGTCAGGGTGCAGCAAGGCACTTATGTCACGATAACCGGCCAGGTCATCGTCGGACATCAACGACAGCGCTTGTTGAAACGCGGACTCGGCCAGATCGCTTCGGCCTCGGTGGTGCAATCCCAGTCCCTGGAAAAGAAAGGCGCGGGAATCAAACGGCGCTGCCAGCTTCAACTGCCGGGCCAGAGCCGCATACTCATCCAAGTCGCCCTGCTGAGCCAGGTGGCCCAGCAGCCTGATACCCGCGTCCACGTTTCCGGGATCAAGCCACAACGCTTTGCGATAATGCTCCAGCATGCGTCCACGGTGAGCTATGTAGCCGTGCACGTCCGGCACGTCGGCACAGGCTGCGGCGTAAGGCGCTGCGGCAAACCAGCACGCCTGCTCCGCCCGGCTGGGAATGCAGCGATCCTGGATTTCCTCCCACCACACCTCGTAGATGCGGCCCATGCCGTAGTGCATCCGTGCCAACCGATCAGGCGACATATCTTCTTCCTGCTCCGCCGCCAATCGAACCGCCGTCTCCACCGTGCGCAGCGCGTCTATACGGATGTGCTGCTTGCGCATCAGCATGCCCCACTCCAGGATGATCTCCGGCTCCGGCCCCATGAGCGTGAGGGCCCGCCTGAGCATCCGCTCCGCTTCCAGTCGATCGGCAAAGTCCCGTTCCACCTCGCCGGCCTGCGCGGTCAGCACCGATCCCAGTTGCAGGAACGCCGGCCCGAAACGCGGCTCGGCTTTGGTCACGACGCGGAGTAATTCGATCGCGGTGGCGGTGTCGCCGGCGGCCAACTTCTCCAGCGCTTCCTGGTATTCCCGGGGCTGTACCTCCTGTTGCACGGCGGCCGGCGCACTGCCGGCGGTATACGGTGAGAACGATAGCAGTATGGTGAGCAGCGCCGTCAGGGCCGGCTGCCACATGCGATTACGGGCGGCGCCGGCGCCTTCACGCAGCCGGTTTCCGGTACCGGTGCCGGTCAGGCAAACCTCCGGTCCGCAATGGCACCGTGTCACGGTGGCAATGGCAGTTCTGAAGAGTACCGGGCCAATCCGCATGGTCAAACTCCATGGGTCGTCCTGGCTAAGTCAAAGAACGCGGTCTCCGGCAGTGACGGCGTTCAGACAGTGACGGCGTTCGGACAGTGACGCTATTTTACAGGATAAAGCATGCACGCACGCAGCGCAACGGCTTGGCAAGCCCGGGATGCTTAAAAAAAATAAACCTCTGATTACCGGCTCCCGCTATAGCCCTTGCGCAACGGGCTCCGCCGTGCCAGCATCTCCTTCAGAGCCTCACTGATCCTCTACAGCTCCGGGGCTCTCTTACCCGACAAATCGGAGGCAACGATGCGCACACGGCTGATGTTACTCACCACCCTCCTCCTCTTCTTCCTGGTGGGCAAGGCTGAGGCCCAGCAAACACCCTGGTACCAGTGGACTCTCCTGCCCTCGGACATCATGGACGAAATCATCGGGGAAAGCTCCGGTGAGTCCGCCTGGAACTCCATGGTGGAACTGGGCGGATACGTGCGGGCCCGCCCGCCGGAGGAGTACGCCACCAAGTTCTTCGAGACCCGCTACATGATGGACCAGCTCCGCAAGTACGAGATTCCCGGCGCCCAGGTGGTGCGCTTCCCCGGCGGACGGACGTGGAACGCCGAGAAAGGCGAACTCTGGGAAATCAGCCCCATGCGCCAGAAGCTGGCCTCTTATCAGGACCTGCGAGCCATGCTGGCCAACGGAAGCCAGAGCGCGGACGTGACCGCCGAGCTGGTGTGGGTAGGCAGGGGAACGGCCGCGGAGGTAGAGCAGGCCGGCGTCGAGGGCAAGATAGCCGTCACCGAGGGCCCCATAGGTGCCGCCCACCAGGCGGCGTGCGTGGAGCGGGGCGCCCTGGGCGTTATCAGCATCTA
>PWMW01000058.1 GCA_003559095.1 Clostridiales bacterium
CTGGGTTGGACCTTGGGGTGTGTGGTGGGCCTATGGTCCGGCGGCCGCACGAAGAATGTTGGGGATGCTGTCAGCCGGCCCAAGACCTGGGCGCCACAGTGCCGTGCAGCACAAGACCCCGTGCGTTCGCCAATAACCAAGGTCTCGATTCCGAACGGCTGATGACTTCCGTGGAACCACCGCTGGGCAGTGGAGGACAGCGTTCGCAGATCGCACGCGTTCATGGTCTCTGTATGCCGGATACGGTTGCTGTTATAGAGCCCAGCCGAACAGAGCGTCGGTCTACAGAACCCACCCCTAATGCGGTGGTCGGCAGATTCTATGGAACACCCGATCTACTATTCGTTTGCTGTAGGAAGGTTGGTCGATTATGTGGATTGTATTTAGTGGTGCCGGTATCTCGCAAGAATCCGGTATCCCAACATTTGAAGAACGGCCCGATCTGAGGGAGGTCTTAACCCTTGACGTCTGGGAACAGGATCCAGCGTCGGTCTGGCAGATTGTATGGGACATGTTTCGCAGCGTAGAAATGGCGAAGCCCAATCCGGCTCACTGTGCCATATCCGAAGCGCAGTGGTACGTCGTCACCCAGAACATCGATGGCCTCCACCAGCGGGCCGGAACACGCAGTGGCGATATTCTCGAACTCCACGGCGATCTGCGTTATGCTCACTGTGTTCAGTGCGGCGACGAGTCCCAATTGGCCTTTATGCACCAGCGAGCGATCCCGAAGTGCAGCTGCGGCAGCATTTATAAGCCCAATGTCGTCTTGTACCAGGAACCCGTGACGCGTTGGCGCTATGTAGCCAATCTCCTCAACCAAGCCTGTGGCGTTCTCGTAGTGGGCACCAGCTTAACGGTGAATCCTGCGTCGGCCCTGCCAGGCATGGCCGAACGCCGCGGAATTCCCGTTCATGTTATCAACCAGGCGGCCAGCCGCGAAGTTCCGGAATTCATCGCTTGGCAGACAGGGATTTCCAAGACAGCCGCCGAAAATTCTCATAGGAAACGGCCTTCATGACCCGGATCATGCTTGTTCTAGTTCTGCTGCTGCTAAACGGCGGTACAGCCGCGGCAGCTCCTGACTCTCCATGGTGGATGGATACTGTACTTTCGCATTCACAAACGGTTCCTAACGATATTGACCGACTCTCGGCGGAACCGGCAATGTCCTTAACCTGGTTAGGGCGCTGGGATGAGCAAGTTCTGGCCGGCATCCAACAGCGAAGGCGAACGGACGCCCATGGCTTTTGGTCGGCGATTACGCTCTTAGGAGATCCGCGCCTGCACGTTGGTTACGCGTTAGCGGCCGCTCTGCGTGATAGCCAAGGTTCTCCGGAGCTGTTGTGGTCCATTGGTTTGACCGGTATGGTCACAGGTGTCGGAAAGATCGCCTTTGGCCAAGCTCGGCCACATCTCAACCAAGGCCCTGTGTTCCGAGGGCCGACGTGGAACACCGATTATGCTGCCATGCCTTCGGCTCATACTGCGGTCTCCTTTGCCGCTGCAGCTTACTGGACACAGCGCCATCCTGATCTGGCGCCGCTGTTTTACGGAACTGCCGGTCTGATAGGGTTTTCCCGACTGGTGCTCGAAGAACATTGGCCCAGCAATGTACTGGTCGGTGCTGTGCTGGGTTTGTTGGTTTCCCGCAGTTGGTTACAGCGGCATCAATACTAGCAATGAGCTGGATAGGAGTTAGACTGTGAAGCTATTCCAACCGATTACCCTCAAAGATACGGCGATACGCAATCGCATTGTCATGGCACCAATGTGCCAATACCAGGCCGATGATGACGGCTTTGTCCAACCATGGCACTTGACACACTATACGAGTCGTTCCATAGGTGGTGTGGGTCTGATTATCGTCGAAGCGACAGGCATTGAGCGCAGAGGGCGCCTCAGTGGCAACTGCTTAGGCATTTACCACGACGAACACATCGAGGGCTTAGAACGCATAGCAACGTGGGGTAGGATGAACGGGGCGGTCATGGGGATTCAACTTTCCCACGGTGGCCGCAAGGGGCATGGAGATTCTTTGATCGGCCCTTCTGCTATCAGCGCTGATCCCCAGCGCTATCCCGTACCCCAAGAGCTGACTGACGAAGGAATCGACCAGCTGCTTATGCTCTGGAAAGAGGCTGCAGGGCGGGCCCGCGAAGCTGGCTTTGACATGATTCAACTGCACGGAGCTCACGGTTATTTGCTGCACTCGTTTTTGTCGCCGATCGCCAACCAGCGGCAGGATCAGTACGGCGGCTCGCCAGAAAACCGGCGGCGTCTGCTCATGCGCGTTGTGCAATCTGTCAAGGAAGAATGGCCGGACGATCGCCTACTTTCGGTGCGACTCTCCGCCGTGGATTACGTCTCCGGCGGCCTAACACTAGAGGACACAAGTGCAACGGTCATTGCCCTTAAGGAAGCGGGCGTGGATATCATTGACATTAGTTCCGGCGGCATAGTACCGGCACTTATCGATGCTTTCCCCGGTTACCAAGTTCCGCTGGCTCAAGCCGTGAAAGCAGCCAGCAGCTTGCCCACCATTGCCGTGGGTCGGCTGGATTCTTTGGATCTGGCTGA
>PWMW01000272.1 GCA_003559095.1 Clostridiales bacterium
GGCAGCCTGGTCACGTGCGATTTTTACTAACATCAGCGGTACCTTTGGAATAAATAGTTTTGACTATTCTATTGACGGAAATAAGATCCAATCCACTCAGTTTTTGCCGGGACCTTTTTTGATGGTAATGCCAATAATCCGGGACAGGATCGGAGTATCTCTATCGATATCCCCTTTGACATCTTCCAGATTCGCAACTCGCAATGAGTTTGAACTCGATGTGGAACAGAATCACAGCGGTGGAGAACTTGGCTATGTAATTGAAAACACTGGCAATGGTGGAATTAACAGAATAGAAGCCGGAATCGGTGTTCGATTGACCGACAACCTTTCGGCAGGATACGCTCCTTCACTGTTATTGGGGACTTTTGAAAGAAAACAGGATGTTTTCTTCGACGATCTTGACTACCTTCCTGTGAATTTGGTGGAAACAACGTCTCACTATGGATTCGGGAATCGGTTCGGAATTTATTACTCAAGGCAGGGGGCTTTCCGACAAAATGACAGAGTTGCAATTGGTGCGTCCTTTTCCCTGCCGGTCAATTTTGTTTCTGAAAGAGAGTTGAAGTCCCGAATTGGCAGAAGTGATATTACAGTTCGTGAGGCCGATTATTACGGCGATGGAGATGCCAGCTTTCCTCTTGAAGGAAGTATCGGGCTTTCATACAACATAAATCCTTATTTTTTGGTCAGCTCTGATGTAATTTATCAGAACTGGGACGGCTACTCCAGTTTCGAGGGAACATCGGAGCAATTTTTTAAAAATCGTATTCGTTTTGGTATTGGAACTCAGTATATTGCTGCGGCGAGAGACGGATCGGGATTCTTCTCTCGTCTTGTTTACAGAACAGGCGTATCTTATGATACGGGCAGTCTAAATCTTGAAAACAGAAATATTGAAACACTTACATTGCATACCGGTTTTGGTATTAACTCTTCCCGCACAAATTCATCGGTCGATATTAATGCCGAGTACGGATTCAGGAACACTGAATCACCTGAACTTATATCGGAAAGGGTTTTTGCAATAAGTGTTTCCTTCAACTTGTCTGAACATATGTTCAGACAGCGTAGTCATCAGTAGGGCGACGATATGAACGCGACTTCAAAATCATGAAAAGAACGACATTATTTTTGACTATTTTAATTATAGGTACCAGCTCGGCTGTTACCCAACCTTTTGGCTATACGCCACTCCAGGTTCTTTCCCTGTTCAACGAGGAATATCGGAACGAACAATATGAATATGCTCTGCCTTATGGCAGGTGGCTAGTAGAAGAACATCCAAGAGAAATGGAAGAACATCCGGGTAATTACAGAGGTGATCGTAACTTCAGTCGGATGATCGATATTTATGAGCATATGGCAGAGCAGCAGAGCGATCCTTCGCTCAGGGAAGCCTATATCGATTCGTGTCTACAGATGTACGATCGGGTATTTGCTTTGTTCGGAGAAGATGATATCAATTTATATAGGTGGCATTTTAATCGTGGCCGCTTTTTGCAAGAGCACTCAGATTATATCAGCAATGCATATCAGCGAGCGCTCGATGATTATGAAACCATGTTCAATATAAATCCGCGGCGTGCAGTTACATCCGGAGACGGGTTCTATATCCGGCTTTTGGTTGATAACTATGCCCAATTAGGTGACCGGGATGCTGCCTTTTCCATCATCAATCAGGCCGAGCCATACGCCGATGAAGCCACCTTGGAGTTTTTTGCCGAAATACGGGACGAGATGATAACAGATCCGCAAGAGCGTTTCGAGCTTTTGTCGGAAAACCTGCAAGAGAATCCGGAGTGTGTGGAAACGATGCATGAGCTGTATGAGATTTGTCAAGCGATCGGCGATAGCGAAACGGCCATAGAAATGGCGACGCGTATGTATGAAGAAGCCCCGGTTGTGGAAAATATTCTTCGCTTGGCCGATATAGCTGAAGAAGACGGGGATTATAATGTTGCCAACAGATATTTAAATGAGGTGCATGAAAATCAGGAAGGAGCTGACAGGGCAGAAACCTCATTGCGTATTGCCGAAAACTATTTGAGTCTTCGCGAACTTCAGAATGCCAGAAGCTATGCACTGCGTGCGGCTAGAGAAGATCAAAGTTGGGGGCAACCCTATATTGTAATCGCACAGATTTACGGTCGAGCGATTTCCCAGTGCGTCGAAGGTCAAATGTCTCGAGATGACAAGTCGGTTTACTGGCTGGTACTGGATTACCTGGATCGTGCTGTGCAGCGGGACAGCGGAGTAGAAAGGATCGTTAATCGTCTCTACAGAACTTACGAACCGGTTGCACCAAGTGCCGAAGACAAGTTTTATCGTAACTGGGAGACTGGCGATACAATTTATGTTAACGGCTCGCTAGATGAATGCTATGCCTGGATTGACGAAGAAACTACAGTACGGTAAATAAAAGCCGACCACAGTCGTCATTTTTCCGGAATAACACCTTTCTGATTCCAGACAATTATCTTGCAACTGCTAAGACAGGATAATAGGTACAGTACGTACAGCGAGACGACTCTTTTTTTTACCAGGTAAGTTTAGGGGACCGTTTTATATA
>PWMW01000412.1 GCA_003559095.1 Clostridiales bacterium
AGGCCTTGTGTTACAATTTTTATGTTCGGTTGAAACTGTTCTTTTATAGCGTGTGCAAATTCCGCGTTGAACCATTTTTTTCATTGGAGGAGGTACTATGAAATTTATGAAATTTCAAACCGTTTTCCTTGTCGTCATTATCATGATGATACTGATCGGACCCCGGGCGGTCGCATCACCCAATTGGGATTTTTTACTATCAATTTGTCCTGATCGTGATTTTGAAGAGCATTTTAACTGGTGCCTGGATTACAAGATCACTACTGAGGCGATTTTTAACCTGACCATACCGGGGAAGGAGAATAATGATCACCGGGAAAGATATTTGGATTTACTTGATAGATATTTTGAACCCCATGGTCGTGTTCCTCATCAAAGGCTTTTACTGGGAATAGAAAGTACACATGGACAGGGAGATGCCACATATAACTGGGATGACATTCAGGATTATATTACTGAGTATGAATCAACTGTCATTGAGTGGCTTCAGGATTTGTCACAGGGGGTGATAGAGGTTTACGGTTTAAACCCCATGGGGTTGTACCCTTTACGGTTTCGCTTTTTTAACGAAGTCAACACCTTCAAATACTTCACACCTGAGGATTGCTATAAGGTTCTGCATTGGTTCTATCCGTTGTTCAAGGAACATGGCCCGAAAGGGGCGACGCTGGTCATAAGTCTTTCCGGCTCTGAAGGCGAGGGTACCTGGATTGATTACCGAAACTATTTGAGGGGAATGCTTGCCAAACATTTTGAAATGTACTATCCCAATCTTCCTGATGATAATTTACCGTTTGACGGTATTGATGTCCATGCAGGCACGACGCAATATAATGCATGGTCCGGTGTTTATCAAAATCTTCGGTCTGTATTTCAGGAAGTTCTTGGAACACACTATGGCAACCAGGAATTTGACCGAATGCTGTTCTGGGCGCTGGAAACAACCCGATTCCCCAGAGGATTGTGTGAAACAGTCTGGAATCGGGACACATTTGAATACAGCGCTGACTGGGATGCTGCACGGTATGCAATCAAAACAATCACACACACCCTGAACATACCAGATGTTGAATTCATAACCCTGCCCAACAGAAAACGTCCGGAATGGAACAAACGGTATCCTGACGGTCTGTTTCAATTGACCGGTCTTTATGATCACGGATGCCATATTTATGACAGAGGAACCCGCACACCATCGTATGCTCTGGAACCATTACGATGGTTTACCAATTACCTGTGGGACTATTATCCGGATACACCGGTAAACCATGTGTTCTCGACAAGCAATTTGCGCCGCTATCAGTTTAAGACGTCAAACAACAGATATCGTCTGATTGTATGGCGTGACCACGGAAATCACCCAATAGAAACCAATATTTATGTTCCCTTTATCCACCATCTGACCGTCTGGGTCATTGATTTGATATCTGGAACCGAGACAGAAGTATGGACGATTCCCTCCCCTTCGGGACGTTACATCAGAATTCCGTTGGATGAAAATCCCGTAATCATAACACCGACAAAGAACTTGTGGCCGCTGTACAATCGGATTATATCACCCCATATACGCTCCGATATCACGAACGCTGCATTTCCCGACGACGGAACCTGGCAGTCAACGGTGCATCTGTTCAACCCCGAATTCGGTGACCAGTTTATCGAAATTCATGCGTATGACAGCAACGGTGTCCAGGTCGGATCACCCTATGAATCCATGATTCCCGCTCATGGCGCGATGCATTTATCCCTGGGCTCGGTGTATCCGCCTTTTGAAGGGTCTTTGACGGTATTATCATCCGGTCATATCATCGGCCAGGTAAACCATGTTTATCAGGCTCAGGATGAAACCGGTGGTGTCGTCAGTTTCCTCACACCGCTTCCCTTTCCTGAACAGGACGCATTGGAAAGCGACACCCGTTATTTGTCAACAGACTGGGAAATTTCTCCCGTATTGCGAAACTGGCTGTCTCTGGCCAATATCAGGAATTCCGAATCGTCAGCATGGGTTACAATTTATGATGAATCCGGAATGCCGATGAGTGAACAGTTGCAGACTCTTGGAGCCCATTCTCAAACAGTGACAGAAATTGCTGGTGATCAGACCGAATACCGGTATGGCATGATTGAAGTTGAAACCGCGCCGGGTGTAACCGGACAGATGACGCGCTATTCGACCGGTGGCAATCAGCCGGTCTGGACGGAAAGTGCGCTAATGGATGATGACAGACTGGTCAATGCACTGGAAATAAAAGCCGGGACCATAACGGACGCAGAGTTGTATTCCAGGGTCATTGTGACAAACCCGTGGGCTGTTTCGGTATCCGGTGTCATTCGAGAATACGATGATGCGGATGCGCTTGTGGCCGAAACAATGGTATCACTGGACGCGTTTAAAACTCTGGAACTTGTTCTGAACGCGCCAACTGTGTCAGCCATGACATTTGACGTGGAGAATGATATGCATGTGCTTGCTCGCAGAGATGACATGATTACGGAACCGGATGGTCAAACGATAACATCCGTATCAAGTCGGCCGGTAAAACCGGATTATTATCTGGCGCGACGGCTGG
>PWMW01000110.1 GCA_003559095.1 Clostridiales bacterium
GTTGATGTCATCCTTTGACCGCAAAATGATGGATGCGGAGGAACGGGGCCGCCGACGGGCAATGAAACACATAAAGGATAATACCGGCTTTAATTTGTGGTTGGGTATTATCTGAGGCAATGATCCGGTGCGTGTTAAAACATTCGCAGTCAAATGAACGATTATGTCCTTGTTAAAAAAAAATCTCAAAAAACTGCCTCTATATGGATTGTTCCAATATTTCCGCGCAAAGAGAGTGGAACGACAAAAGCGCTTGCAGCACTTCCATCGGTTGCGTTTCTACCGACGTTTTGTTTCGCCCGGGGACTTGGTATTCGACATCGGCGCAAATTATGGAAACCGGACACGCGTGTTATTGGAACTGGGCGCACGAGTCGTCGCGGTGGAGCCTCAGGCGGAATGCATTGCACGCCTGCGGAAAATGGACGATGGGCAACGGCTGGTGGTTGTGCCGAAAGTGCTGGGAGAACATGAGGGCGATGCACAGTTGTTGGTCAGCAAATCCCGGGCACTTTCATCTGTTTCCGAGAAATGGTTGAATGCAGTCAAATCCAGCGGGCGGTTCCGCATGGTGCAATGGGATGAGACTAGGTCGGTTTCAATGACAACCATGGATCAACTAATTGCGGATCATGGTGTTCCAAGTTTTGTCAAAATCGATGTCGAAGGATTCGAACTCCCTGTGATTCGCGGCTTGTCTCAACCCATCAAAGCCCTCTCATTGGAATTTGCTCCCGAATTCATGGAATCGACATTTTCATGCATGAACCACCTCGAAACATTGGGGGAATACCGTTTCAATCACGCAATCGGTGAAAAAATGGGGTTGGTCTCTTACAAATTTAGAAAATCGAACGCAGTTCGGAAACAACTTGAGAGGTATCGTGGAAATTACAGTTTATTTGGCGATGTATATGCGAGGCTTCATGGATTCAGAAAATTCGTGCATCAATGATCATTCCACTTGATAAGATTGTTCAACGTTATCCTATTTCCGGAGAGGGCGTATTACACATAGGTGCGCACAAAGGTGAGGAGCGTGAAGCCTATGCACGATGCGGGTTTCGCAAAGTCGTTTGGATTGAGGCCAATCCTGAACTGGTGATATTGCTCCGCAAGATGGTTGAGCTGGATCAAGGGCGATTTGAATTTGAAGAAGTAATTGAAGCTGCCATTCATGATGTGAATGGAGCCTGGATGGAACTCAACATCACAAACAATTCCCAGTCATCCTCTGTTCTTCCATTGGGTCTTCATCGAAATTTTTATCCTCGGATTAAAGTAATTGAACGGATTCCAATTCGAACAAGGCGGATTGACCAGATTTTCCGGGAGCAACCTAAATTGATTGAAGGGCTTACCTTTGCAAATTTGGATATCCAGGGGGTGGAGCTCCCTGCGCTCAGGGGGTTCGGTGAATTCATGGAACAATTTCACTGGATATACACCGAAGTGAATCGTGAAAATGTTTATGATGGTAATTCGCTTGTATGGGACATTGACCGATTTCTGGCAATTCACCAATTCCGCCGTAAAGAGACCGTTTTTACAAAGGCACACTGGGGCGATGCTTTGTACGTGAAAGAGGGTCCGGTTAATACGATTAAAAGGCGCCTCTATGCGCTTAGCATCGCCCTAAGCCAAACTAAATGGAGTCTGTTGAGGTATATTCAGCCAACGCTGAATATATTTAGAAAACAGGTTGGTTGTTCTTGGCGCAAATGTGCCAATCACTTTAATAAAACTAATAAATCCCTCTAAACGGTCAGTCCTAATGCCGTGAACAATTTACTTGTATATGTTGCAGAATCCTCGGATTCCAAATTTGTGACCGATGATCAAAGCATTCCCAAAGGTTTCACGACATTTCTGGAAGAGCATTATCCCGATTCTCCTAAAGCAAATCCGGATGAAGCTGATATAATTGTGTTTTTTGAGGATATCGGTGTTAAGAATAAAAAGAACAGCAAAGATATATTGAAAGATTCGTTCGTTTTAGAAAACCGTGATAAGATCATTGTTGTCGATCCTTCCGATTATGCGCACGAACGCTTGCCCGGACTTTATGTGTCTCTAAAAAAAACGTTTCTGCGACCAAAGACACGTGTGAGTTTCGCTTACTACTACCGACACAATAAAACGCTTTATCGAATTGCGGACAGCACACCTTTTACATGGGAGCCAGAGCTTTTGTTCAGTTTTAGAGGTGATCCAAACAGCCATTTATTACGAAAAAAACTAATTCATTATTTCGGAGAGGATACTCAATGGAGCGTGAAAGGTGTAGCGAAAGCACATGGGCGTTCCGGTAAACGATGGATTGAAGAAGCTTATACCGGGGAAATACTCAGGAGCCGGTTTTGTTTATGTCCGAGAGGATATGGGCCGTCAACATTCCGTATTTACGAAGCGATGGCCTTGGGGCGATGTCCGGTCATCATGAGTGACCAATGGGTTCCGCCACCGGGTATTGACTGGCAATCCTGCTCGCTCAGGATTGCCGAATGGAAATGGAAGAACCTTCCACATATTCTTGAAAAAGAAGGGTCCCGAGCCCGGGAGTATGGA
>PWMW01000191.1 GCA_003559095.1 Clostridiales bacterium
AGAGCTACAAAGAAACAAGCTATTTCTCCGCTGCGCAGCACACCGGAGAAATAGCTTGTTTCTTTGTAGCTCTCGTAGATATCCGGAGGAATTGGAGGCCCATATCCGATGGGATTGTCGTATAGTTTGGCTGTGGAAGCCGAATCGGCTTTGCAGGCCGAGTCGGCTTTGCAGGCCGAATTGGCCTGGCTGGGCGAATTGGCCTGGCTGGGCGGTTGAAAGGCGGGTCGCCAGGGCAGGCTGCCTGTGTGGCAGAATCGAGCCAGATCTGTCTGCATTTCCGTGGATACGCTGTTGACCGCACCATCATTGGGTAGCTTCGGATAGAGGGCGCGGCCCAAGCCGCGGCAGCGATTCCCGAAAAACAGGGGCAGGTCACTGGAATGGAACGCGCGCAGGCCGAGAATGCCTGTGGTTCGCGGTCGGAAATCGTAGCGATAAAGCCAGACCTGCGAGTGTTCGGCGGCTGCTTCGGCGTAGAGAAGGTTGCTCACTCCAAAAATGACGTCGGAAAGAAGGGCCGTTCGGGCCGCTCTGGCACCGTGTTCTTCGGCATAACGGCGGCGGATGCGGGCGCGGAGGGAATCATCTTCTTGGGAAACGCCTTCCTCGATCAGACTGTCGAGGTTCCAGGCGCCACGGATGATGGGCAGGGCCATGATGGACAGCTCATCCTGGGTGGTGCCCATGAAGGTGGGAAGCGGCGTATAGAGGCCTTGTTGGATGCCGCCAATGGGCGAGGCCATCACGCAGCGGCCATCGATAACGGGACGGAAGGTCGCGGCGCCGCGGCCGTAATGTTTGATAAACGCAGGCGTTTTTTGCAGGATCTCCATGTCGCTCAGCTTCTGAAGGTCCTGATCACTGGAAATACCCATGAACTCGAGGAATGCTGTGGCGGTCCGCGTTGCAGTCTCTGGCGCGACGAAGGCTCCCGCAAGGCCGCTCAAGGTGCAGAGCCGTCGCATCAAGGGCGCGGAAGCCGACATTCCCGTTAAGGCCAGAGCCAGCGAGCCGCCCGCCGAATGTCCCACAACCGTAATGTTGTCTCGGTCGCCGCCGAAGGCTCCAATATGTTCGTGAACCCACTGCAAGGCCGCTGCCCCATCCAACAATCCGGGATTGGGCGAGTACGAGCAGTTGAGAGCTGAAAAATCTAAAAAACCAAAACAGCTCACCCGATAGTTGACGGTTACGACTACCAGACCACGCTGGGCAGCTAGGTTGTGGCCGTTGTACGTGGGATCAGAACAGTTCACACGCACAAAACTTCCGCCAGGGACGAAGAACAGCACCGGCAGATTCCCGCTGGGTTCGCCCTTAGTCCAGATATTGAGCGCCAAGGAATCAGGGTCGCACCGCAGCCGGCGGTTCGCCGGTTGGAGGGGTGCTTTCGGATATTCCCGCGCCTGGACCGTGTCCTTACTCGGGGGAACGGGTTGTGGGGGACGAAAACGGTAGTCTCCGGTGGGCGGCAGAGCATAGCGAATGCCAAGAAAGGCCTTTACAGGGCCTTCCTGACGTCCCTGGTACACCCCTTGGGACGTCTCGGCATAACATCGCTTTCTATGGTTCATCTCAACACCTCCATCACCTCTGTCGTGTTAAAGGCGTTCGGCAGCAAGAACTGCGGACGTGGCTGTTGGAAACCGGAAAGATCCGATACGACAATTTGCTGAACGGGTGAGGTGACTACAGCATGTATGTCAGTGTTCACGCGGTGACGGGAGCGGCAACAGCCTTGACACTGGAGGCTGCGGGTGTACCAGCGGCCTTGGCCGTGGGCGCCAGTGTCCTCACCCACGTTATCTTGGACGCTATTCCACACCATGATTATCGGACCTTTCCTGCGGCTGTGGTTGATCTTGCGCTTGCCTTTGGAATTCTGCAGCTTTTGGCCGCTTCGGGATGGGTGACTAACACCAGCATGCTTTGGCTGGGAGGGTTTGCCGGGGCAGCTCCGGATCTGGAAATCATTGCGGTGCACTGGCGGGCGATCTCTTATGCGCGGGCGCGCTTTCCCAGTCATACAGGTAGGCTGCCACATCCGCAGCTGCCTTTCATCCCAGGCATCCTGCCACCGGTCTTGGTGGCAGGTTTGGCCATGTTGGTAATTCGCTGGGTCTAGCGGAACGTTCTCTTGCGTGCTGGAACGGCCCACGTTGGAATGGGGCTGGCTGTGCCGAAGCGAGGGTTCGCTGTGTGTTGGCCGCTCATGCCGAGTGCATGCGGGGGAGAGGGAACGTGGTTTCCTGCTGCTGGGTTCTGGAAGAAAAATCCATCTACCTGGTATCTGGGAAAAATTTCCTCGTACCAGGTAACTGGGAGAAAATTCCTCACACCTGGTAGCTGGAATCAAATCCCAGTTCATCTACGGCGGATATGGCCATTGGATCTGAAAGGAGTGTGGTGGCGTTTATGGAGCAGTTGGCCTCCCTATACGGAGTCCCGGTGGAGGCACTGCGGCGCAGTGCCCAGCAGGGCAACTACAACGAAACATACGAGTTTCAACGGGATGGGATCACGTATATGCTGCGAGTAAGCCCGCAATACCATGAGCTTCAATCTCTACAGCGAAATATGCGGTATCTCCAAGAACATGCCCGCTTAGGATCGCCGGTGATCGCCCCTCTGGCTTCCGCTAACGGCCGCCTGGTGGAGATATGGCCCCCAGGAGCACCAGCTGCGCAGCAGCGTTTGGTCACGGCGGCGGTGAAGGCTCCGGGAGACACCCACGAAGTGGTTAACGACGCCTCGATCCCTGCGGTGGTGTATGGCAAGGTGGGAGAAGCCCTCGCCTGGATGCACAACAACGCGGTGGCCCTGGGAACTGCCGGTTGGGAGTTTGCCTCTTGGTTCAGCAGTGAAAATTGCTTCAACGTCAGCGAGTTCCCGGAAAGCGTGCACCCCATTGTGAAAGCCAAATACGAAGAGCTGTACCAGCATTGTCGGGCCATGACAGAGCAGGCCGACACCTGCGTGGGTTCACGAACATGGGGTGTGATCCATGGGGACCTGCATTTCAGCAATATTATCATCGATAACACTACCAGCACGATCACCTTTTGTGATTTTGATGATGCCTGCCTTGGCTTCTTTGCTATGGATCTGGCATTGATGGTGTTCGATCTCAAGGTCATTCTGCAGGGCGTTAACAAAGAACAGCAGTTTCAACAGGCTTTGGAAGATATTCTCGTTGGATACAACACGGTGCGCGGCAGTCAGGAACGGCCTTTGACAGCGGTAGACTTGGTTCAGTGGTTGCGGCTCCTAGAACTCAGTATGTTCATTCAATGTTGGCCACTTTTGGAAGAGGCCCGGGCTGCCGAGAAGGAGTTAACAGGTTGGCTGGCTCTGTTTTTCGCTGGTCGTCAGCGTCGAATTCTGGCGGACCAGCCGTATCTCAGTGCTGAATGGGATGGTTGATCAAAGCTGTAATAACACAGTTAGGGGGACTGGCAATGCAGATTCTGATCCTTTCTGGTTCACGGAATCCCCACGGACAGACGGCGCAGGTTGTGGAGGCGTTTGCCCGGGGCTGTCACGAGAACGATGTGAATGAGGTGCAGTTGGAGACCATCTTCCTGCCCGCGCAGCATATTGAACGCTGCCGCCAGTGTGATGCGGATGGCTGGGGCCAATGTAGACGGGAAGGGACCTGTGTCATCGTCGATGATCTTGAAGCTCTGCGCAGCAAGATGGCTGCGGCTGACGGCGTGGTATTTGCTACTCCGGTGTACTTTGGGGATCTCAGCGAAAGCCTGAAAGCTTTCTTGGATCGAGTGCGGCGAACCAGCTGGCGGCACCAAGAGTCCAGTGGCATCAAGGATATGCCGGCCGTGGGTATCTGTGTGGCTGGTGGCGGTGGAGGAGGATCATTCTCGTGCATGGTCCAGCTGGAGAAGGTGCTGACCACCAGCGGATTTGCAGTGGTGGATCAACTGTCTGTACGTCGTCAGAACTTGCCGCTGAAGTTGGAGCTGGCCCGCCTAACGGGTTGTTGGTTCGCTTCCGATCGTCTCGAGCCATAGGGAGCGTGAGGGACAGCTGCCGATACTGCCTCGAGGCAGCGTAAAAGGAAAAAAATACCATGTACCAGGTACATGGAAGAAAATTCCATGCTGCGCAGAGAAGACATGCCCCCGTTGGATGCATGTCTTTTTTGTTTTACGGATTTGCCCTTTACAGACTGACCGGTGTGTGGTATCCTTTTGGTATAGTAATTAAGTAAACACTGAAATACTGTTACAGTGGCCGTCGGGGAAGTCTTGGGGGTATTCCACAATCCCGCCAGGGAGCGGTGATGATGACGGAGTGCTGCCGGGTCCACCACTACAATTCAGGGAGGTGTCAACGTGACTGTAGAAAAGAAATGTGAGCACCCAGAAAAGCTGAAAGGAAAACCTGGAGATTGCAGCCCAGAACAGATTAAGGAATGCCATGGTGAGGATGCATCCCATCCATGCACAGATAAGAAAAAGGCATAGCTGCAGCGCTCCAAGACAATGGCCCCAAGACCCGTTTTCGTCGCGGTACTTGGGGCCGTTGTTTTTCTGCGAAGGTCTACTCGAGGCCACGGTCCCGTGCCGATGGTGGCAGCGCTGGATCAGCGGCTGAACATTGGCGTAGAAGAGATGCGGCGACAGAAAAACGAGTGAAAATCGCCATTGGAGGTGGAGCGATGAATGCGATTGAAGCGAAGAATTTGACAAAGCGGTAGGGAGATTTCACCGCTGTTAAGGGAGTTGACTTCACTGTTCGCCAAGGTGAGATCTTTGGGATGTTGGGTCCGAACGGCGCCGGCAAGACATCGACGATCAACATGCTCATCGGTTTGGCCCGCATTGATGGTGGATCTGTATTCTGCGGGGAGCTGGAGTATGACACGCAGGTGGATGGACGGGCCCAGCGCTTGATGGGCATTGTCCCCGATGAAAGCAATCTTTATGATGAGATGACCGGTTTCGATAACTTGGCATTCTGCGGTGCTTTGTACGGTATGCCCAAGGCTGACCGTCTGCAGCGAGCCGGAGAGCTCATTGAGTTGGTTGGTTTGGAGGCCTTTGCCCAGCGGTCGTTCCGCAAGTACTCCCGGGGTATGAAGCGGAAGTTGACCATTGCCGCGGCATTGATGCATGAACCGAAGATTTTGTTTTTGGACGAAACCACCACCGGTCTCGATGTGGTCAGCGCTCGGGAAATCCGCGGTCTCATCAAGGAGTTGAACGCCGCCGGGACGACCATCTTTCTCACCACCCACTATATTGAGGAAGCTGAGCAGCTGTGTCACCGGGTGGCCTTTTTGCTGGACGGCCGCATTATCCGCTGCGATGATGTGGTGTCTCTCATGGAGGCAGCCACTGCTGGAACCACTGTGCAGTTCGCTGTGGCAGCTGCAGGCCGCGAGGCGGTGGAAGCTGCTGCATCGGCTCTGCGTTCAGCGTTTCCAGAGTACCGCATTGATGTTCTCAGCGAGACGGAGATTCGTCTGCAGACCACAGCAGCCGTCAATCTCATTCCGTTGTTGATGATCTTTGAAGAGTTGGGGCAGCCTGTATTTGAGGCCAAGATTCTGCGTCCCTCTTTGGAAGATGTCTTCGTGGACGCAACGGGCCTGACGGCCGCGAAGATGGCGGGAAATTCCGGAGGAGGTAGGAGTTCATGACCCGTTGGATTCCGTTCTTCAGTATTCTGGGTAAAGATATGCGCAATTACTATCTCAAGCCGCCTAACATCAGTTGGGGTATTGTCTTTCCTGTGGCTTGGACACTGATGTTTTTCGTGCGCTCGGAAAGTCCGGTGGATCTGCAGCAGCTGCTCCCCGGTGTTATGGCCATGTCCATATTGTTTGGAACTACGTCCATGTTAGCTGTAACCATCACCTTCGAGCGGCGATCTCGTTCCTTTGAGCGCCTGCTGTTGGCGCCGTTCAGTGTATATTACCTGATGCTGGCCAAAACATCTGGCGCCATCGTATTCGGGATGTTCAATGCCATGGTGCCGTTGGTTCTGGCGTGCCTGTTCACGGACCTGGAGATTCTGCGTCTGTGGTGGGCAGCCCTGCTGCCGGGAGTTTTCTTGATTTCTGTCAGCTCAACCTTTCTTGGCCTAACCATCGCTGTATCTGTCCGAGAGGTCTTTGAGGCCCAGACATTCTCGAATTTCTTCCGCTTCCCCATGGTCTTTCTGTGCGGTCTGTTTCTGCCGGTGCAGAATCTACCGTTGTTTTTGCAGCCCATAAGTTACGCGCTGCCGTTAACCTACGGTGTTGATGTTCTGCGCAACGCTGTCCATGGCAGTTCTGTCCTGCCTCTGGCCGTCAATTACGCCATTTTGGCGGGATTTTGTGCCCTGCTTTTTGCCATAACCATTCGCAATGTGCGGCGAAACTGGGTATACTAAGAAGTGAAGTATGCCAAAGTATGCTGAGGTATGGCGATATGGGCTGAAGTATGCTGATTTGGGCTGAAGTGAGTGCCAGTTGAACTTTAGCTGAGGAGGTTGCGCCATGGAGTCCTTTTTGAAGTGCTGCAAAGCTTTGGGTGACCCGACGCGCTTTACTATTTTCCAGCTTCTTTTGGGACGTTCGTACTGCGTCAATGCCGTAGCTGAGCGCTTGAGCATTACGCAGTCTGCCGTTTCCCAACATATGCGGGTTTTGCGGGAAGCTGGATTGGTTCGCGGTGAAAAACGCGGGTATCATGTGCATTATTCGGTAGCACCCGACGGTCTGGAACATTTCCGACAGTCTGTGGAGAAATTAGTGCCTGCTGCTGCCGGCGATACATGCTGCGGGAGCAGCCACAAAACGTCGGCGGGCTAGGCGATCTTTTTCCACCGGATAGGAGAGTCAACGAAGGCTAGCGAGCGCCGAAGACCCAGCTAACGGTAAGATCTAGAAAATGGCAGAATCCAGCTAACGGTAGAATCCAGATACCGGAAGAATCCAGATCACGGTAGGATCTAGATAACGGTCATACCCAGCTAGCGTCAGGATGCCGGTGACGGCAAGGAGTGGTTCCTGGTTGTCGATCACAGATGATTTGGAGCTGGCCATCTAGATGTTCCCGTGTCTCTAGTCTGCGGCGTCGGGAGGTGTCTTGGTGCTGAAGGTATACCATGCTTGGATTGCCAGCTATGCAGTGCAGACGTCGGATTCATTGTTTGTTGTGGACGGTGGTCACGCTGAGTTCGGTCAGTTTGCCATTCCCGATTTCTACCGGCATTACGTGGGTGCCGAGACCATTGCGGGTCTGTTCTTGACGCACTATCACAATCATCATTTGGCGGGCCTGCCGGGGCTGATTCGGTTCTTTGCGGGTCACATCCGTCGCCTCTACACCGCGGGTATTTTGCCGGCACCAGAGGATTGGCCCGGGGAATGGGCGGACATTGGCGAACTGGAACGACTGCTGGCAGAGCATGGAGTTGATCGTCAACATGTGCACAGCGGCATGGCTCTGCGCACCCGCGACCCAGATCTGCGGTTTTATGCCATACACCCCCATGAGGATTGGCTGTCCATACCCGGGATCACGCACGAGCATCCTAATGGCCGTGGAGGTCTGATGCTGTTGGTGACCTATGGGCAATTCCGACTACTCTTCACCGGTGATGTTCATGTGTTTGCCGATGATGCCCAGCGCCGCCGCCACTGGGAAGAGCGAGTATTTCCCCAGTTGGAGAAAGTTCTCGGTGATACCCGCGTCCACGTAGTCCAGTGCCCCCATCATGGGCATGGACAGGTGCACCATGATTGGTGGCTGGACGCCTTGGATGCTCAGCTGTATCTACTGGATGGCATGCCCTGGAATCAAAAGGCTATGACCGATGCGTTGATCCGCCGTGGGAGTTCCTTCTATTCCCATTTTCCTGTGCCTGGGGCAGCTGCGGTCCGCTATCTGGAACTGCACGCTCAACAGGACGGCACATTTACCCTCCACCCGCTTGATACCAACATCACCCTTGTAGCACCTGCGGCTATGCAGGCCGGCACCACGGCGGCGGTTACGGCGCATGCCTATGGCATGAGTACCCAAGGACATCGCTACGATGCATACCCCAATTGGCCGGATCACTATCCAGTGGAACGGATGCGGCTGGCTTGGCAGCTCGTGGACGGACCTGGGACGCTGATGGATCAGGGAGACGGACGAGCACGCTTGGACGCGTCCGAATCCGGCCAGGTAATCCTGAAGGTGTTCTCACTGCAGGAACCATCGCATCGGCGGCAGCACGTTATCCAGGTGTTCTGAACGCCTTTTCTGAACACGTTTTCTGACACCCAATCGCAAGGAGGCTGGATCATGAACCGATTGTTTGACCGTCACACCCAGCGCCGTGTCCAAAGCCTGGATGGGTTTTGGCAGTTCCAGGTGGATCCCAACGACATTGGCGTGGCCGAGCAGTGGTATCTGCAGATGCCCGCCGACAGCCGGCGCTTGTTGGTGCCGGGATGCTGGAACAATGAGTTGGGCCTTTACCATTATGAAGGATCTGCTTGGTACAGCCGCAGCTTCACCTGCACCACACCCCAGGTTCAACTGCTATTTCACGGTTTCACAGGCCAAATGGATGTGTACGTGAATGGCCGCCGTGTCGCCAGTCAATACGGCGGGTTCACCGGCATGGCTGTGGTGGTGGAGAATCTGGAGCCCGGTGAGCATCAATTGGCGGTGCGTGTGGACAACACCCACAATGACCGCAACACCATTCCGCTGGCCCGTGTGGATTGGTTTCATTACGGCGGGCTATTCCGCAGCATCGAACTGCATGAGCTGCCCGATGTTTGGCTGCAGGACGCCCAGATACGCTATGAATTGGACCGGAACGCACGCTCCGTCTCATTGACCATGGACGTTACCATCCAGTCCTTTGGTGCTGAAACAGAAGAAAGACTGACCGTGGAGGTCAACGGTGAAGAGCTCTGCAGTGTGCCGGTGGCGATGGCGGCGGCTGGTGCAACGCAAGTGCAGATCAGCGAGCAGACGCTGCGGGACGTGCAGTTGTGGGACTGCGATGCACCGCATCTTTACTTGTTTCGCTTTACTTTGGGTGATGACGATCTCCAAGAGCGCATTGGTTTTCGCACTGTGGAAGTGAACGACGGCCAACTCCTCTTGAACGGACGCCCATTGAACCTCAAGGGTGTTAACCGCCATGAAGACCATCCGGATTGGGGTTTTGCCATTCCGCTCCACTTGATGCGCAAAGATGTGGAGATCATCAAAATGCTGGGCTGCAATACCATTCGCGGTTCCCACTACCCGAATCACCCCGTATTTTTGGATCTCTTGGATGAAGAGGGTATTGTGTTTTGGGAGGAAATACCGATGTGGGGATTCCCAGAGCAGGCCCTGGCAGATCCTCTGACCAGGGAGCGAGGCCTGGCTATGCATAAGGCCATGGTGTGCCGGGACCTTCATCATCCGTCCATCATCCTGTGGGGATTGCATAACGAGATTGATACCCGTACCCAGGCAGGGCTGCAGATATCCCAAGCCTTCGCCGAACAAGTTAAGACCTTGGATACCAGTCGTCCCTTGACCTACGCCACCCATCACCCGCTGGATGACATTTGCCTGAGTACCGCGGATATCGTCAGCGTGAACAAGTACTTTGGTTGGTACGAAGGCGACATAGAGCGGTGGGAGCAGTTCTTGGTGGATCTTAAGGCCAAACTGCAGTGGGAAGGGCGGCCACACATGCCCATTATTATCTCGGAGTTTGGCGCCGGCGCCATTTATGGCGACAATACGTTCGAAGCCCCCAAATGGACGGAAGGTTACCAGACAGATTATCTGGCGTATACGCTGGAGCTGTTTGACAGTGATCCGGCCATCATCGGGACGTATGTCTGGCAGTACTGCGATATCCGAACGGCTCGGGAGTTGGATTTGGGCCGGCCGCGCAGCTTCAACAACAAAGGGATTGTGAACGAATACCGCAAACCGAAGCAGGCCTTTTGGAAAGTCCAGGAGCGGTATGCGAAGCAACGATGAGCGTCCGAAGATGAACTTCCAGAGATGAACTGCGGGGAAGGAAGGCCTGTTTGCCAGGCTTTCCTTTACTGTCTGGGGATGAAGCTGGCAACTGGGTCACCTGCAGAACTAAGTTACACCGTACGACGCCAAGGGGTGGATGTTACGTTTTCAATTGCAGACGTTGAAAACCCGACAAAAAAGATTTCGGCAAGGGTATTGACAGTTGGCTCCATGGGATATATGATGGGATCAAGAGATGAATGAATGATTCATTCATACAAGGGAGAACCAATGTCGAACAGGATTACGGTGTATCGTGAAAC
>PWMW01000309.1 GCA_003559095.1 Clostridiales bacterium
AAAAGTGGTACCCCCAAGGGGATTTGAACCCCTGCCTTCGCCGTGAAAGGGCGGTGTCCTAGGCCACTAGACGATGGGGGCGGGTACACGAAATATGGTGGTGGTTCCTACTGGATTCGAACCAGTGGCCTCTACCATGTCAAGGTAGCGCTCTAACCAACTGAGCTAAGGAACCTCACGGTCAAAGATGGTGCCCAGAGCCGGAATCGAACCAGCGACACGAGGATTTTCAGTCCTCTGCTCTACCGACTGAGCTATCTGGGCACAGACTGAGAGGTTTGCCACCTTCTTGAGGAAAGAAAATGGCGGAACCGACGGGACTCGAACCCGCGATCTCCGGCGTGACAGGCCGGCGTGTTAACCAACTACACCACGGTTCCACTGGTGCGGAAGAAGGGACTTGAACCCTTACAGGATTAACTCCTACAAGGCCCTCAACCTTGCGCGTCTGCCAATTCCGCCACTTCCGCTGGCAAGCCTTGGCACTCCAGGTAATGCTGGAGCCGATGACCGGATTTGAACCGGTGACCCCTTCCTTACCATGGAAGTGCTCTACCTACTGAGCTACATCGGCACAAATGGAGCGGTAGACGAGACTCGAACTCGCAACCTTCGCGATGGCAACGCGATGCTCTACCAATTGAGCTACTACCGCATATGGTGGGCGAAACAGGGCTCGAACCTGTGACCCCCTGCTTGTAAGGCAGGTGCTCTCCCAGCTGAGCTATTCGCCCCGGCCGGAAGTACTTGTGCTAGCGCCTCCGGACAATTTCAAAGTATACCAGCAGCCCTATGAAAAGTCAACGTTTTTGATTCATTTTCCTCGAAATTATTTTCAAGGAAAAAACACCCCCAAAAACCCCTTCAGCAAAGCCTTCTTACACCTACAGCAATTTCCAGATAGTTGCGTCTTAATGCGCTGCACACTATAATAGGAACTGTACACCGTACAATTTTCCATATTCGATTGGAGGGTTTTATGTGTTGAACATGACCACGAAGATTTTGTCTGTTACACTCCTGCTCGTACTTGTTGTCAGTGGGGCTGCGGCAGCCGATACCATGGAAGCTTCCTCAGTCCTGCGCAACTTGGCCTTGGAAGCGGCAGAGGAATATGTCGAGGAAGAAGTTGCTTATCTCCTCGGCGGTACCACCACCCTACTTGACTACGTCATGGGTGTGCGCGAAGGCCGAGCACCCGGGGTGGACATCGGTGTGGACGCATCGGGTCTGGTCCGCAATGTCTTCCGCCGCCAACAGCCAGATATGCGCTTTTTCGCAGGGCCCAACGGACCTACTCAACGCAACGTCAACAGTGCCACTCTCTATCATTATAACTCAAGGAGCCTCACTTTGGATCAAGCCGAACCCGGCGATCTGATCTGTTTCCAAAACGAAGAAGGTAGAATCATCGGCCTCGGTCTGATCAGCCGTATTACAACGTCTTCTGTGCACTTCATTACCGCCTCAGCCAATGCCGGAATGGTTATCGAAAGCCATGCCTTGATTGGTGGCGATTACTGGAACAGTAGTATTGCCGGCTTTGGACGTTTAACGTACACACTGGCCCGCTAAGCTGCGACAGTACCGCTGGGTCTGCCAGTGCATCCCACAATCCATCACAGAAAGGTTGCCACTATGCGCTCCTACTTGATTCGAACTCTCAATGCCATGGCTGTGGGGCTGTTCGGCTCCCTGATCATCGGTGTTATCATTGAACAGTTAGGTTTGTTGGTGAATGTTTCACTCATTGTGGATTTGGGACAGACGGCGAAGTTCGTCATGGGGCCTGCCATCGGCGTGGCCGTGGCCCATGCCTTGAAGGCACCGCCACTGGTTCTGGCCGCTGCTGCCGCCGCCGGCGCTGTGGGAGCGGGGACTTTCGCTTCCGTGGATGGCGCGTATCTTGTGCGCATCGGCGAACCGGTGGGTGCCTTTGTGGCGGCACTAGTGGGTATCGAAGTGGGCCGGTTCTTGGCTGGCAAGACGCCCGTGGATATCCTCGTCCAGCCTGCCGCCACAGTCTTCGCTGGCGGCCTTACCGGTGTCCTGATTTCACCGGCTATCGCCAGTTTCATGACGGCCTTAGGTCAGTTGATCAACGAGGCTACGGCTCTGCACCCCTTCCCCATGGGAATTGCTGTGGCAGTGGTTATGGGCATGCTCTTGACACTTCCCATCTCCAGTGCCGCCATTGCCATCTCGCTGGGCTTGAGCGGTCTGGCGGCTGGGGCTGCCACAGTGGGTTGTTGTGCCCAGATGATCGGCTTTGCCACCTCGAGTTTTAAGGAAAACCGCTGGAGCGGTCTGCTGGCGCAGGGTCTCGGGACTTCGATGCTGCAGATCCCAAACATTGTGCGCAATCCGCGAATTTGGATTCCGCCCACTCTGACAGCAGCCATTCTTGGCCCCTTCGCCACCCTTGTCTTTAAAATGGAAAATGTGCCCACAGGAGCGGGTATGGGCACCAGTGGACTCATCGGACAGATCGGAACGTTGAGCGCCATGGGACAGCGTGGTCTGTGGGGAATCATCATGCTTCACTTCTTGGCGCCGGCGCTTTTGACCTTGGTGTTCGCCGGGGTTCTGCGGCGCCTGCAGTGGATCAAAGATGGTGACATGGAACTGAGAATTCAACGTTAACTGCAACACCGACGGAAGGTTTTTCCACTGTGACAGCGAAGTTATGTCGCGCGTGAAAATATTAAGGAGGGATATTTCAATGAAAGCTGCAAAAGTATTGCTGCTCGTTGTATCGTTCCTGCTCCTGACTTCTGGTTTGGGATTAGCCCAGGTGAACAGCTATCCTGTGGACGTTCCCGGAACCAATGTACACTTCTTCTTGATGCGCTATGAAGGAGCAACGCCGCCTTACGCCGCTATCCAGACCATTTGGGAACGGATCGGTACGGTGTTCCATGAGTGGTCCTTGGCTGGCCGTGATCCGGAAGCCCTCACGGCCCATGATGTGACAGTGGGTAAGACGGAAGCCGGCCAGATGGCAGTATGGCTCAAAGGCCACCTCATCGTGACCATTGATGACTTCCACGCAAGGTACAATCGGGCCACCCCGGAACAACTAGCGGAGAAGTGGGCCGTCAATCTGCGTGAAGGCGTCACTGCCTTTGTCGAGATTAACGAGCGCAAATAACGCTCCAACACAACTGCATCCGTTAAAAGGGAGTAGTCATTAGTATGAAGCCAACATACCCGGTGCCGCGCACCTGGCTTCATGCCTCGTAACGTTGAGGACGAGACTTTTAGCATGGAACGCTCCATGCTGGAAGTCTCGTCTTTTTGTAAAGGAGAAACTGACCTTGGTCCCATGGTATGTGTATGTTCTGTTTGTTGGCGGTTTGGTTGCTGTGATCAAGGGCGGTGACTGGTTTGTAGAATCCGCCGCCTGGTTTGCCAAGAAGCTTGGTATATCCGAAGTGATCGTCGGTGCCACGGTGGTCAGTATCGGTACCACCCTTCCCGAAACTATGATCTCATCCATGGCCGCGTTCCAGGGCCGAGGCAGCGTTGTGTTGGGCACTGCCCTCGGCAGTATTTTGTGCAACACCGGCCTCATCCTCGGACTCAACCATGTGGTCCGCCCCTCGGTGGTCCGCTCCAAAGACACTTTGGTGAAAATGGTGGTCATGGCCGCTGCCCTGCTGGTCTTGGCAGCTATCAGCTGGAACGGGTCCATCGACCGCCGCGACAGTGTCATCCTTTTGAGCCTGTTCGGGGTGTACATTGCATCCAATGTGTGGGCAAGCAAAAACGCAGGTCCCCGCACATCAGAGGCTATGACTCGCCGCGAGGTTGCGCAGCACGCTGGGTACTTCGTTGTCGGCTTGGCCTTGGTGGTTGGCGGCGCCCGCATCATTCTTGACTCCGGGGTGCTCATTGCCCGCGGGTTCGGTATTTCGGAACTGGTCATCGCCGTTACCTTATTCGCTGTCGGCAGTTCACTGCCGGAAGTCGTTACGTCAGTGACGGCCGCTCTGAAGGGATACCCAGGGCTCTTCTTGGGTAATGTCATTGGGGCCAATACACTCAATGTTCTGATGGTCACGGGATTTGCTGGATTGGTCCGACCAATCCAGGTAGATTCGCAGATCGTCACCATGGACATCCCCATAGCCTTAGGTTTGATGGGCATCATTGCGATACCAACGTTTGTTACCCGCCGGATCGGTCGTACGCAGGGAGTTATTGTGTTTGTCTCCTACCTAGCCTACGTTATATGGCTGGTGATGCGCGGGTGAACCAGTCACTGCCCCTGCCCAAATCCGTCAACCAAGCGTCTCTTTTCGGGAATATCTGCAAAAAACTGACTGTATCAGCGCGAAATTGCAGGAAAATCCCGGTATAGGACGAAATAGATTACATTGGGAGGTGGACGTATGGCAGCAGCACTACAGGCACTGCAGGAAACGCTGGAAAACATTCAGTCTGTAAAGTCATGCAAAGTGGTGGAGAACGACGGCCAGATCAGCCAGATCTATGTGGAAGCCGAGCTCAAAACCGGTGATGAGGACAGCCGTACCCAAGAGATCAAGGGCATTGTACGTTCCATCGTAGGCGCCGCCGCCATTCATCATAATCTTGAATTGGATTACCGCAAGATCAAAGTTATTGAATATAAGCCAAACGAAGAAGAAGACAAACAGATGCACCCTCGTATTCAGATCGTCGCCGCATACCAAAAACGCATGCCCCGTCGCGAGTGTGTCGTTGAACTGCACTGCCTCAACCAGACCTACTGTGGCACTGCACCGTTTGGTTCGTCCATTCCCGAAAGTGTGTTCCATGCATTCAACAGCGCGTTTGCGAAGATGAACTTCGGTATTCTAGAACTAGAATACATACAAATCCTTCACAACGATTTCGCGCAAGAGCAAGTGGTATTGCTCAAAGTTCAGTACAAGAGTGCATTGGGCGAAGCACGGCGTTTGGTGGGCGTTTCCGAAGTCCGGGAGGATCTCCCTCTCTCCGTGGTCAAGGCAGCCCTGAATGCCGTAAACCGCCTAATCTTAATCCAACCTTAAACTGGTTTCAAAATGTTGCCTACCCGAACCTAACCTAAAAACCAACCTGACCGAACCCGTGACGCGAATCCGTATCGGGGGAGGTTATACGCATGTTGAAGAAAGTGGTAGCTTTCTTGACAATTGCCGCAATGTATCTCGCTATGAACGCTTCTGTTCTGGCAGATACCGCGAAATTCAGAGGATAATATCCCATGATTGACTTACACGGGTAGGCAATATTTCTTTTTTCTAGGGGGATTTACTATGAAAGGAGTATTAAAGATATATCTGGGCGTCTGCGCGACGGCTGGGCTCCTCAGTATTCCTCTGTGGGTCAGGCAATACGATCTAGTATTCGATATCCGCATTCTGATTTTTTTGCTCCTTTTGCTGCTGAATTCTAACCACCAGGTGCGGGTTGGCAAGGATAGCTTTTCTATCAACTTTCCGTTATTGTTCCCTGTACTTGCAGCCTTCGGACCGGCTTGGGGCTTTATTTTGGCTGCCGTCGGTCTAGTTTCGCGTGATGAGCTCGAAGACCCCAAGGTCATTTTCCTCTTCAACCGCTCAGTCCTCGGCTTTTCCGCTGCTGTCAGTGGAGCCGCTTTCTTGGCCGCTGGTGGGGTTCCCAATCTTGTGCTGGCCCTGCTGGTAGCTGTAACGACATACTCGTTGGTGAACTTAGGTTTCTTCTACGTAGCCAAGCGCATCGCTGGCCAAAGTGAAGGTGTTATTGCCACCATCGTCGAGAGCATCAAGACCATTCTGCCATCCTTTGCTCTGGCAGCATTGTTTTATTATGCCTACTTCTTCTTTGATGTTTTTGGAGTCATTGGTGCCTATTATATTTTCATCACCATCCGCTCCGGTGCTCTCTTCGGCCACCTGGAGATCAACTACAGGGTCTCGTTGATCAAATCCATTCTGCGGGCTGTCTATGCCAAAGACCAAGATTTGATGGCCCACTTGGAAAGTGTAGCCTACTACAGCAAAAAACTGGCTAAACGCTGCGGTTATCCCCGTTGGAAGCTGCAGCTTCTGGATGAGGCGTCGTATTTCCATGACATTGGAAAGCTTGAGATATCCGACTTCATCCTCAAAAAGCCCGGAAAGCTCACGGATGAGGAATATTTCCAGATGAAGACGCACCCAGAGAAAGGCATGCGGTTTCTCCAGGAAATCCCGCTTCCCCAGAGCCATAAGGCCCTAGTAGAGAACATCGCTCTGTACCACCATGAGCGTTACGATGGTCATGGTTATCCCAATGGTCTGCAGGGTGATGATATTCCCTTGGAGGCTCGCATTGTTGCTGTGGCTGATACCTGGGACGCCATGGTTGGGCAGCGCTGCTACCGCAAGCCGATGAAGACAGCCGATGCCATCGCCGAAATGCGGCGCGTCAAGGGAACCCAGTTGGATCCCCAGTTGGTGGACATCTTCGTCGAAGTCATCGAAGCCGAAGAAATGGCCGACGCTCCGTCGCGGGCACCCAGCCCGATTCAGGCCAGCAGCGGTTCTGGCAAGGGGGCTTGATCCATGGATGAACTGTTTCGCCGCTGGGAGGGCGAAGATCCGTACCGCAGCCTCCGGCTGCCGGAACCTCCGCAGCAGCGTCCTTATGTGATCATGAACATGGTCAGTTCGGTGGACGGTAAAGCCACGGTTGGCGGTAGCCTGCAGCCAGGGAGCCTTGGATCCAGAAAAGATCGCTTTGTCATGGACTGTATTCGCTCCCATGTAGATGCGGTTATCTGCGGCAGTTCCACCATCCGCACCCATCCCTATTACCTAGGCGTGCGGCAGAAGTTCGAGGACGTGCGCCGCAGTCGCGGTCTCCAACCCCAGCCATTGACTGTTATTCTGACCAACAGCGGTGATCTCCCCTTGGAGGCACCGCTCTTTCAGGAAGCGCCCCAGCGACCCATTGTCTTGGGCTCAGAAGCAGTTCCCCCAGCCCGGCAAAGAGCGCTGGCCTCCGTGGCTCACTACGCTAACTGCGGGCAGGAAGGGGTGGACATCACCACAGCCCTAGCACTGCTGCGCAGGGAATTTGGCGTCCAATACCTGCTCCTGGAGGGCGGACCGAAGGTGAACTACCAGTTCTTCCGCCGCCAAGCAGTAGATGAAGTCTTTTGGACTGCAGCGCCCCTAATCAGTGGAGGGCAGGAGGATATGACCATGGTCATGGGACCACAGCCGCTGCGGCCGGTCCCCCGTCTGACACTGCAGTCGGTCTTTCGCGAGCAATCCGAGCTCTTTTTGCGTTACACTGTTGCCTATGAACCTGAACCATAAACTTTAGGAGGAATGTATCTGTGATCCGTACAGCCATTTTGAGTACCTGGCATGTTCATACCAAGGACTACACCCGCCAGGCCATGGAAAATCCGAACATTGAACTGAAGGTTGTTTGGGACGATAACGTAGAAAAAGGCCAGAACTTTGCGGCGGATTGGGATCTTCCCTTTGAATCCAACTTGGATACGGTGCTGGCTCGCGAAGACATCGATGCCGTGATTGTCGATGCTCCCACCAACCAACATCACGAAGTTATCACCAAAGCTGCTGCTGCCGGCAAACACATCTTCACCGAAAAGGTCCTAGCCATCACCAACAAAGAAGCCGCAGCTATCGCTGAGGCCGTGGCCGAGGCTGGCGTTAAGTTCGTGATTTCGTTCCCCCATCGTACCATGCGGCATAACTTATATGCGAAGCAGGTCATTGACCAAGGCGTACTGGGTAACGTCAGCCTCGTGCGTATTCGCAACGCTCATAATGGGGCATCGGCTGGCTGGCTGCCTGAACATTTCTATGATCCCGAAACCTGCGGTGGCGGTGCTATGATCGACCTTGGTGCCCACGGGATGTATCTGCCGCTGTGGCTTTTAGGTCGCCCAGAGACCGTTCAGTCCAGCTTCACCTACATCACGGGCCGCGAAGTGGAAGATAATGCTGTGGCAGTGATGAAGTTCCCCGGCGGTGCCATGGCCATCAACGAAACCGGGTTTGTGTCGCAGGACAGTCCTTTTTCCCTGGAAGTCTATGGCGATAAAGGTTGTCTTTTCGTCCTCGGCCCCGACAATAACGTGCGTCTGAAGTTGGGCGGCCAAGATTGGCAGACCGTTACGGATCTGCCGCCAGCCCTGCCCAGCGCCATGGAGCAGTGGGTGGCCGCTATCCAGGAGGGTACCCCGGTGGAGTTCGATATGGCCGCTGCCTTAGCATTGACTGAGGTTATGGAAGCAGCTTATGTCTCCCACGAAAAGGGCAAGACTGCGGAACTCTAGACGCTCCCAGGGCCTGCCAGGGTAGTCCTGCGCCGCTTTTAGCAAGGAACATTCTGGCAGCACACTCCATGTTGCTCACGCTCGTTCCAGTCGCTGCTGACGATACTCGTTGGGCGCAACCCCCACGATTTTCTTAAAGGCACGGGAAAACGTAAATGGATCCGTATACCCAACAGAACGGGAAACATCCCCGACACTCAGGGCCGTGGAGATTAAAAGCTCCACGGCCTTTTGCATGCGATACTGCAAAAGATAACGGCGGGGTGACACCTGCATCGCCTCGCAGAAGAGGGTGGTGAAGTAGCTGCGGTTCAGGCCCACGTAATCGGTTATGTCTGTAATTTTGATCTGGCGCGAATAGTTGCGGTCAATATACTCCAGGGCCTGGCGCACATAATATTCCTGGGGTGTGATCTGCGATGCGGTGAGGCTCTGCCCTCCGCCGCAGCGCTGCAGTTCCCCCAAAAGAAGATAAAACTGTCCTTGAATCCGCAGTTCACTGCCGGCCTCTCCTGGGCGGATATCCAACAGTTGTTCCATCAACGGATATATGCTGCTGTCACAACCCAAATCCACCACCGGTGTGGCTCGTCCCAAGCCGATGGACTGCACTAGTTCGGCAGCTTTGGATCCTTGAAATCCCAACCACCAATACTCCCAGGGATCTTTTTGGTCCGCTTCATAGTAGGTAATCTCCCAGGGCGGAATCAGAAACCCCTGGCCCGCCTGCAGCTGGTGTTCCATCCCCTGGATTTGGAAGCATCCCTGGCCAGAGCGGATAAAGTGGATCAAAAAATGATCCCGCACCGCGGGCCCAAAGGAATGGCCTTTCTCACAAACTTCCATACCATAGTGAAACACCTGTAGTTCCTGTTCCTTTTCCTTCGGCTGTAGATAGGTTAATCGCATGCAAGGTCACTCCCATCACCCAACATTCTGCTATGTACTTCTCGCATTCTGCCATTAACACCTGCCGCGTTTTTCTTTACAATATAGACAAGACTTGATCTGAAGGAGGATTCACATGCCAAAAATTACCTTTTTAGGAGCAGGCAGCACCGTCTTTGCCAAAAATGTTCTCGGCGATTGTCTGCTGTCACCGGTCCTGCGGGAATCCGAGTTTGCCCTCTTTGACATCGACCATGAGCGTCTGCGGGACTCAGAGCTGATGCTGAAGAACATCAACGAGAACACCGGCGGGTACGGCACCGTCAAGGCCTACACCGATCGCAAAGAGGCCCTACGGGGAGCGGACTACGTCATCAACGCCATTCAAGTGGGCCTCTACGAGCCCTGCACTGTCACGGACTTCGAAATTCCCAAAAAGTATGGCCTGCGGCAGACCATCGCTGATACCTTGGGCATTGGTGGCATTATGCGGGCTTTGCGTACCATTCCTGTCATGTTCGATTTTGCCAGAGATATGGAAGAGGTATGCCCCGATGCTTGGTTCCTCAACTACACCAACCCCATGCCCATTCTGACCGGTGCCATGCTGCGCTATACCGATGTTAAGATGGTGGGCCTCTGTCACAGCGTGCAGGTGTGCGTTCCCCATCTTCTAGAGCCCCTGGGCATGCCCACCGATAACGTGCAGTGGAAGATCGGCGGAATTAACCACATGGCCTGGCTATTGGAAGTGACCCGCAACGGCGAAGATCTCTACCCGGAGATCAAGCGGCGGGCCCTCGAGCGCGAAACGCCTCACAACGATATGGTTCGCTATGAACTGATGAAGCAGTTCGGCTACTATGTGACGGAGTCCAGCGAACACAACGCCGAATACCATCCATATTTCATCAAGGACAAGTACCCTGAACTGATCGAACGTTTAAACATTCCGTTGGACGAATACCCCCGCCGCTGCGTCAACCAGATTGCCCGCTGGGAAAAGATGCGGGAAGAACTGGTGGAAAACAAGGATCTCAGCCACGCTCGCACCCATGAGTATGGCTCCTTCATCATGGAAGCCATGGAGACCGA
>PWMW01000132.1 GCA_003559095.1 Clostridiales bacterium
ACTTCGTGAACGTCTGCTTGAAGGAGAATTTGACGGAGTGATATCGTTCTCGTCAGCCGATGAAGCCGAACTCTGGATTCCGAGTGAGCGGGGTTGGGTGTTTCCGCTGAATGACTGGCTGAATGACCAGCGGCGGGACCTGAAGCTCAGGGAGTTTCAGATCGAAAGCACCCTGCTCGAGGATATTGAAAAGGGCATTCAGATTACCACGAACTACGAAATCACACAGGAGAGAACGAGGGCAGATTATGTTATGGCCGGGGGTGCCATCGTGCTTGTTTTAATGGCTGTTTTCCTCGGCTTTGGCTGCCTGTTTGCCGGAATCACAGGGGAGAAGCAACAGAGAATTACCGAGCAGATTATTTCGGCCATCACACCCGGTGTCTGGATTGATGGGAAAATTCTCGGTATATCCGCCGTTGGCCTGGCCTATGTGATGATTTATGGCGCTCTGGCTTTTGCCGGCGGATTGGTATTTCTGTTCTACACCGGAACTTCTTTCTCACTGATGCTGGCACCGGTAAGCTTCACTCTCGTGCTGATCTTCCTCTGTTTTGTGCTGTTGGGCATACTGATGTTTAACTCATTCTTTGCTGCTGTGGCATCGGTGATCGACGATCCCAATTCTTCGGAACGGGGCGGGCTGATGTTTCTGCCGATGATACCTGTGTTTTTCTCTTTTGCCGTATTAACAAACCCGGATTCCCTTCCGATGCAGGTAATGGGAATGTTCCCCCTTACCTCGTTTGCCGTACAGCCTGCTCGGATGGTTATGACGAGTGTGCCTGCCTGGCAAATTATTGCCGCCCTTGTGATTCTGCTGGTAACAGTGTGGCTTCTGCGCTACATTGCAGGCCGTATTTTTGCAACCGGTATGCTGATCTATGGCAAGGAGCCCTCGTTCCAGGAAATCATGTACTGGTTCAGGCGCGCTTAATCTTTTGTGAGAGTGCTGGTTAATATCAATCCATAGGTTATCAAAGATATTGCCAATTATTATTCACCACGAAGGCGCGAGGACACAAAGGTGCACGAAGTTTGGTATTGGAATCAAACATAATACAATTATGAATAAAGACATCGGCATCGTACTGATCCACGGGGCGGGACTTGGGGGTTGGATCTGGAGTGAAACCGGGAAACACCTGGAATCAGATTATCTGACCGTTAACTTTCCTGACAGAGAGTTTTCAGCTGTCAGCAAGTCTCTCTCATTGAAAGACTATTGCGATCATCTGTCAGAACAGATCTCGGGGTGGAACAAGTCCCGGCTGGTTCTTGCAGCTCATTCCATTGGCGGGGTTCCCGCCCTGATGCTGGCCAACGAGCTTGGCGAACGTGTTTCAGGGTTCATTGGTGTCAGCTCATCGATACCGGTGAAAGGGGGATCATTTCTTTCAACCCTGCCAGTACCCAAACGGTTGCTGTTTTCCGCAATCCTTCGCATTGCCGGCACAAAGCCCCCTGAAAGTGCGATCACAGGTTCGCTGTGCAGCGATTTGCCTGAATCTCTGGCAAAGCAGGTTGCCGGATCGTTCGTGGAAGAATCGGTTCGATTATACTTCGACAGATGTAATGCCCCAATTCCTGACGTGCCAACATTGTACATCAAATGCGCCGGAGACAAGGAGTTTTCCGACTCCTTGCAGAGCAGAATGGCAGACAACCTGGGCGCCCGTGAAGTGGTTTCGCTTGATTCCGGACACATGCCGATGCTGGGCAAACCGCGGAAGCTGGCCGAACTGATGAACCGGTTTACGAAATCATTGACGTTGGAGAACAGGACTGTAACTATGTGAGATTTGCTGCGTGTGCAGTAAATGACCGCTGGCAGGTGTAAAATATGAGCCTGATTCAGTCGGGCCCATATGCAGTAACTTAAGTAACAATTAAGTTGAGTTGAGGTTCTCTCTCCTTATAAAGGAGGGTCCGGGGGTGGTTGTGCTAAAGGTGTCCCGTTGGGAAAAGGAGGGGACTTTATCGTTGCCAATTCAAGGATCTTATACCGAACTCAAGACAAGGCTAATATTCAAAAATCAACCCAATACATGGAAATACAAAAGAAGGAAGAATGGTCAGCTGCAGCCCGCCTGCTGTTTAAGTTTATCTGTATCTACATCATCCTTTTTGCGTTGCCGGTGCAGATGCTCTACCAGGATCTTATCATCTGGTTCGGTCAGAAATTTCTGGGAGTAGAAGGGGAAGTGAGTACGGCCGGTACCGGAAGCGGCGACATGCTGATTCACTGGCTCACGTTCTGGTTTCATTTGATCATTGCATTGCTGGGAACACTGATATGGACGGCTATCGACCGTAACCGGAAAACTTACCACCGGGCGGGAGAGGGCCTATACATCTTTGTGCGCTATTACCTGGCGCTGGTTCTTTTCATGTATGGCATCAGCAAGATAATCCCCCTGCAGTTTTCAGAACCGAACCTGATCCGACTGACCCAGGAATATGGCGACAGCTCACCTATGGGCCTTGCGTGGACATTCATGGGCTTTTCAACGCCTTACCAGATGTTTGCCGGATGGATGGAAGC
>PWMW01000291.1 GCA_003559095.1 Clostridiales bacterium
ACACAGTCGTTAAGCCTTCCAGCGGTGATGGTACTGCTGCAGCTCGCAGTGGGAGAGTAACTCGCTGCCAGGAATACTTTCCACCCGCAGGACATTCCTGCGGGTTCTTTTTGCGCGCAGCTATGGGAATAGTTTCCAGATACCTGGTAGCTGGAAAAATATGTATTTTGATCAAGACACTGGCAGCCAGCGCATGCAGGCTTTGCTGAAGCACTACGCCCATAACAACGCAATAAGAAAAACCACTCTCCGAAGAGAGTGGTTTTATCAACGATAGCAATTAGCGACCAACTACGTTGGCTGCCTGAGGACCACGGTCACCCTGAACTACATCAAAAGTGACTTCTTGGCCTTCTTCCAGTGTCCGGAAACCGTCACCTTGAATAGCGGAGAAGTGAACGAACACATCGCCACCTTCATTGGATTCGATAAATCCGAAACCTTTTTCAGCGCTGAACCATTTTACGCGACCTTCCATTGTGCATAACCTCCTTCTTAAGGTACTGATCAAAAAGTGAACCGAAAACTTGACCAACCGCCTAAGAAGAGGTCGTGATTCGTTTTACGCATTCAACTCTTTAACTCCATTACAGTATAACACATGATTTCGCCGATGGCAAGCAAATCATTGATGACCGGAATTTTTCTAACGGCTGGCAACGGGATGCTGCCCGACTTGGTCATCTCTTCCCTTCCGTGTTCCTTCACGAGCCAATTCCAGGTCCAGAAGGGAGGCATTTGCAAAAGCACACTCCCTTCATACGCGGTGATACGGCTTGTGGATTTCAGAGATTCTTTGGTGAGAATCGAGTGATACGTGGCAATCTTGGGTGTCAGTGTGTCTTTCACACCATTACCAGATCTTGTACCGCGAATGAGTGGATTGTTTCGCTGGAATATCCTCTTAATGCTTTGATAGGGCAAGGAATTCGTACAGTTGGTCCCGAAGTTTCAATATAACGATAAAATTTCCGCAAATAATTGGTGGATATCGTCTGCGAACCAAAAGAGATTTGCTGGCGCCCAGCCAATATTGTATTGCAGGATATGGGCGTACAATGGGCGTAGTATGCCAAAGAGCAGCTCATATAGGCAGCCAGCGTTTGAGCGGGCAGAGTTAACTTTGGACCCTTAGGGGAGAGCTGCTGGCTGTGTTGTTCGTATTATGCAGCACCGTGGATGCAGCTTTCCCTTCCTTCAATTGCTGCCGCACAGTAGATGGATGCTTATTTCTGCTTGGACACAACATCAATTTCACGGTATTTCGTGTGTCTGGCCAAAATAGATGGGGTGACAGGGCTTTGATCGTGGACAGCTACTCGGAGCAGCACCGAGACGTTTTCCTTAAGTATTGCCGTTCGAACCGTACGTACCTAGATGACTCGTACCTATCCGAGGAGGAACTGCGACTTTTTCGTGGCGATTGGCAGGAGCCAACGTACCTCTTGTTCGACGACGACAGAACACTTGTAGGCACGGCTTCATTAATTTGGAATGATTATATGCGCCGGGGAAATCGGGTTCGTTTTCGGATCTTCCATTGTCAAGAACAGGACCAGGACCACTATGACCTTCTTTGGCAGCGTGTGCTGCAGTGGCTGCCTGCTGACGTCCAGACGCTGTTTTTGTTCATCCCTCAACAAAGTAGTGAACTGCGTAAGCGTATGGCCCACTTGGGCTTTGCCATTGAGCGCTATTCGTTTCTCCTAGAGCGACGCCAACAGCCCATCGCGCCAGTTTTGTGGCCGCCCGGGTATGAGCTTAGGCAATTTCGCCGAGGCATAGATGAACAGGATGTTGTGGATGTCCGTAATTCGGCGTTTCGACGTTTACAGGGGAGTGCGACACCGATCACGGTGGCTTCGATTGAGCATCTCTTGGAAGCCGAAGATCATCTCCCGGGTGGTATACTTTTGTTGTACCACCATGATGAGCCTGTGGGAGTGGTCCGCGCCACGCGGGAATGGCACCGAGGCTCTGATTGGCTTTATATCGGGATGCTGGCTGTGGTTCCAGAGCATCAAGGTAAGGGTTTGGGACGAATGCTGCTGCGAGCGGCTTTGGCCACAGGTCAGTTCCACGGCCTTTTCCAATGCTTGTTGAGTGTGAACGCCGAAAATAAGCAGGCTGTCAGTCTTTATTTGAAGGAAGGTTTCAGTATTGATAGGGTTATGGAGTGCTGGACCTATGCCGTGACTGGGGAAAGGATGGCGAGGTGATAGTTCGTGGATCCACAGTTTGAAAGGCTTTATCGGGAGGCACTGGAGGCTCCCTTCGTTGGGTGGGACTTTTCGTATTTGGAGGAGCGAACAACCGCAGCCGACCCTCCCTGGGAGTATCGGAAACTGGCGCTGCGCTGTCTCGAAGGGGCGGATGCGGCACTAGATATGGGGACTGGGGGCGGCGAATGGCTGGCTGACCTTTCCCATCAGGTTCCACACATGTGGGCTACAGAGGGTTACGCTCCTAATGTTCCATTGGCTCGCCAGCGGTTGAGTGGGCTGGGCATATGCTTGACCACTGCTGATGATGAACGGCACCTG
>PWMW01000215.1 GCA_003559095.1 Clostridiales bacterium
AAAAGCCATCGCGGGACAACCACGACGATCACCTCCACGCTCCATCGTCGCAGATGGGCTGGTCGACAGCGGCCGTGTGGCCATCCACACGCTGCGGGCGACCCACGTTCGGGTCGCCCGCAGCGTGTGGTCGTGACTCGTCGATGAAGCGGTTCCGCGCAGGTCCTACGCATCGGAGATGCGTGCGCGCACGTAGGTACGAGGGAGTGCGCATGTGTTCGCGCCAACAACCCCTCGACGGACCTTCGATAGGGTGACCGAACGTCGACCGAGTCGTGCAGCGAGGGCCGAACTAGGCTCGGGCTTCGCGTGCGCGCTCTGCCCGTTCGACGCGCGTGGACCCAGAAGCGCCCGTCGACGAGCACTCGACGGGAGGGGACAGACGATGAAGCGAACCGCACCAACCGTGCTCGCACTGCTCACCGCAGGGCTCCTTGCGGCCTGCGGGGCACCAACGCCGCCAGCGACCGTCACGGGCGTGGACGTGAGTCCAGACTCCGCGACCATCGAGGTCGATGAGACCGTCACGCTGAGCGCAACCATCCAACCGACCGGCGCGAACCAGAGCGTCAGCTGGGAGAGCGACACGCCATCCGTGGCGACCGTGGACACCAGCGGCGTCGTGACCGGCGTGAGCGAAGGGGCTGCCGAGATCACAGCCACGAGCGTGGCGGACACCAGCCACTCCGCGTCGGCGACCGTGACCGTCGTCTCCGACGAAGATGCGGTGACCGTCGACTGTGACGCCGCCACGCCGCTCTCCGACGACATCACCGAAGCCACGACGCTGCCGCTCGATTGCTACCTCGTGACCACGAACGTCACCGTGTCCGCAGCGTTGACGCTGCTACCGGGCGCGGTGCTCGAGTTCGAGACGAGCTCCGGCATGCGCGTTGCCGATGGCGGCTCGCTCAACGCCGACGGAACGTCCGTGAACCCGATCACCTTCCGCAGCCAATCGGGTGACAGCGACGACTGGCGCGGCGTCGGGATCTTCACGAGCAGCGACGACAACGTGCTGGATCACGTGGTGATCGAGAACGCCGGGATGACCTGGAGTTCCATCAACGGGAACAACGCGACGAACCTGTACCTTGGGCCCGCGGGTCGGGCAGCGATCACGAACTCGACCTTCCGAACCGCCGGCAACGACGGTGTGGGCGTGTACGTCGAGGGCCGCACGAGCGAGTTCATCGCCTTCGAGAACAACCGCTTCGACGACAACGAGGCGGCCGCTATGCGCGTCACCTCGCATCAGTTGGGCCAGATCGAATCGGGCAACGAGTTCGACGTCGACGACAACGCGCTGCCTGGCGCGAAGCACATCCGGGTCGCGAGCGACGAGGAACTGCGCTCGAGTGCGACGTGGCCAGCGACGGACGTGCCCTACCGGTTCATCGACAACCACGTCGTCGACGACCCCGGCGCGGTGATCACAATCGAGGCTGGGGCGACGCTGGAGTTCGACACGGGCGCCGGCCTGGCCGTGGACGCCGGCGCGCTGCGCGCGGAGGGATCGGACACGGCACCGGTCACGTTCACGAGCGCGTCCGGCAATCCGGACGATTGGCGTGGAGTCGGCATCTTCTCGAGCAGCGACCAGAACCTGTTCGACCACGCCGTCTTCGAGAACGCTGGGATGACCTGGAGTTCGATCAACGGCAACAACGCCACGAACCTCTTCGTGGGCCCGAACGGCGAGGTGGCGATCACCAACTCGACCTTCGCGACGGCCGGAAACGACGGAGTCGGCCTCTACGTCGACGCCGGATCGAGCGTGCTCAGCGCGTTCGAGGGCAACACCTTCGACGCCAACGAGTCCGCCGCGATGCGCGTCACCTCGCATCAACTGGGCTCGATCGGGGCAGGGAACGTGTTCTCCCAGAACGCCCTCCCTGGAGCGCAGCACATCCAGGTGACCGACGACGGTGACCTGGTGAGCAGCGCAACGTGGCGCGCCGTGGACGTGCCGTACCGCTTCTCTGGCAACCACGTCGTCGACGATCCGGGCGCCGTGATCACGATCGACCCCGGCGTCACGTTGGAGTTCGAGACCAGCTCGGGCATGCGGGTCGACAGCGGTGCCTTGAGCGCCGTAGGCACGAGCGACGATCGGATCGTGTTCACCAGTGCCACGGGCGATCCGAACGGCTGGCGCGGACTGGGCATCTCGTCGAACAGCGCCGACAACGCGCTGGACTTCGTGACGATGGAGAACGCGGGCCAGACGTGGAGCTCCATCAACGGCAACAACGCCACGAACCTCTTCGTCGACGCGTTCTCACGGGTGGCCGTGACGAACAGCGCCTTCAACGACAGCGGCGGCTGGGGCATCTTCGTCGAGGAAGACGGTGTGGTCACCGACGCGGCTGGCGACGCGATCGATCCGTTCCTCGAAGGCGACAACACGTTCTCGGGCAACGCCACGGGCGACGTGAGCCTGCCGTAATCGCTGGCGTCGACGCGTCGCGGGACGACGAGTCAGACGGCACGAGGAGTCAAGCAGTGGCGGGCGACCCACGTTCGGGTCGCCCGCCA
>PWMW01000316.1 GCA_003559095.1 Clostridiales bacterium
GCGCGCACGCCCCGCTCGGGCCACTCATCACGACAATGTGGCCAGATCAACAGATTGTCGGCAACGCGCTCAAGCTCGGACACCGCAGTGCCACCGCGAGACAGGGAAACGCCTGCAAAAATGCCGTCACGCAAGGCCCTGAACCACAGGCGAGGAATATGCCCTTCCATCAAGGCCGCAAAATCCTCGCGCGTCATTGCTCCGGCCAGGCGTGAAAAAAGCACCCAGGTGCGATACAGCACGGGCCGATTGCGCGTGTTATAGGTGACATTCATCAATCGGTAGAGGAAACGGCGGCGGATGGCGGCCGGTCGCACGATCACCAGGTGCCCTGGCAGTATACTGACTGGCTCCCCTTGCGAATCGGGTGTGACCGAGTATTTTGGTTTCCAGTCCGAACTGCCCAGGGCCCCGTCATTGGCGTAACGAATAAGGGGAAACCACAAATCCGTCTCCCGCCCCAGATGGTAATCCTCCAGTGCCAGTTGAAGCTCTTCCTTTTCAGGCAAGACATCACAGGTGATGAAAGCCACAGGTTTGTCGGGGTACTCCGCGTGAATCTGCTCCACCGCATTGCGAATATTGACACCAAATGATTCATCCGTATCCAGCAGCCGGGCATCCACATCCATGGTTGAATAGGCTGATGCCGGCCCGGCCAGTATGACAGGATCAAACGCTTTTGCTGCCCGCATCCGCTCAATCACGTGAGTTACCAGAGGGCGCCCGGCGATGGTGAGTTCAGCCCCCTTGCACCCTGACAGCACATGGCGATCAGTGACACCATCAGGCAAACGGCTGCTCCCCGGTGTCCGGCCGGCCAGCACAATCAGAGGCATGGTCTGTTTATCTGACACCCGCAGTATCCTGTCACCAGAGCCTGACTGGAAAGCGTGACTATCCCGTAAGGCAAATTTATTCAGACCGCGGAGACAACACCGCAGACTTTGTTGCTTCAGACTGACGAACGGTCGGCTTGAGCATTATCCGATGCTAAAGCCGATTTATTCTCGTTCAATCCGGCATTTCAATGCCGTGCACCATTATAGTGAAAACTGGCAACCCGGATGTGTCATGTAGCACGAACCCCCTGGCATCGGTAACACGAATCATTCGGCTTCCACTCTTTCAGCAAGAGCACATGAAATAACTGACAACGCAACGGCCTCGTGCTATCTGAATAAATTCCGGATGTGGTAATGTTTCGTGCGGTTAACGCGTGTGGAAACGGCCTCTCATCGCCATCGCTACAGCCAGATGTCAAACCCGTGGCCTGCGAGATGATCGTGGAAACGCTCGGTTTGATTCGCCCATTGTATAACCTTCGGACACGCCAATGATAGCCACGCCTGTGCAATGCCGTATTCTCGTACGCACCAACGTCGACTGGACAACAATGACCCCTGAGCGCTTCCGGGCCCAGGATGATCCACTACAGCCGCAGTTATTTATTCATGCAGCAGTGAAACACGACCTGCCCGGGATATTTTCCAGAACGCTCGGTGTCGACTATTTCCGTTATCGGGCTGAATTACAAAGAATTGGCCGCAGCAGTCTCGAAACAGTCAGGGACACAGTCATTTCTGTCGGTTTCGATGATTTCGAGAGCTGGTTCGACGACGACAATGAAGAGTTTATCTTTCCGATTGATGATGATGACCTTTTTGCGCCCGATTTGGCACAGGCTGTGGCCGGCATTCCCAGAGAAACCGCAATCGTAATGTGGCGCCATGTCATGGCAGGCTACCCGGAATTCACGCCAGAGGCCGCTGTACAGCAACGCAACGAAAAGATTTTGTTCTCGAATAACTGGGGAGTACGCAAGTCATTCCTCAAAGAAAACTTCTCGCCGGAACGCGCCAAAGTGTTTCTGGCCCGGCATATGACAGCCCACGAAGAGATGCTGCGCTTTCTCAATCTCGTACCGGCTGATGAAAAGCTCACGGGAGCAAGACGATTCACTGAACTGGAACACCCGCGTGTACAGGTTCAGCCGGCATCCAGAAGCGTGGACTACATGCACCCGGGTTCACTGCAGTTCTTTGGCAGGCTTGCGCAGAATGGCGTGCCGGAACAAGCGATGCGCGCTTACAGCGCGAATGCAGACTTGAGTATTCCTGACTACGTTAGCTGGGCAAAACCTTATCTTGAGGCACTGTGGAGCACTTGTTCGCGATTGGCCAAATAATCCGTTTCAGGATGCGGAATGGGCGGCCGGGTACCTTACTCACCGTTTTTCGATGACGAGCCGGGAGAGATCACACTCACCTTCCCTCTCCGCCAAATAAAAGGGGCTGCCGTGGCAGCCCCTTTTATTTGGCGGAGAGGGAGGGATTACTCGAGGCCTTCGCCCCTCGCCCTCCGGGCCGCCGCCTGTCGGCGACGGTCCGCCGCGTGCCGCGGCGGCCGAACCCGCTTGATTGATGTCCGAGGGTTCGAATCGAGACCTCAATCACGCCTGTGCCGACCGTAAGCCACGCAACTTGCGAATTAATTTGGCGGAGAGGGAGGGATTCGAACCCTCGGAC
>PWMW01000159.1 GCA_003559095.1 Clostridiales bacterium
AAACCATCGGTAGATGGCAGCGTATATACCTTTGTCACGTTCCGAGCACAGGAATACGGCACAGCGGCTCCCAATCCGGTTATCCGGGCTGAACTACGGGGCCGCCTTCGCTCTTCGTATGGACAACCATCGGCGGGCGATCCCTGCGTGTCATCTGCCACATTGGAAGTCATGGCGGACGAACTGCGAACCATGATTTAGCGGGCAGAAACGAACAACGCTGCTCATCCCAATTTCATTGCTGACCTGCAGCGCTGGCTTGGTGAGCTGGAAGCGGAACTGTCTGTCGAGCCCACACCACAGTGGGGGACGTACTAGAGTACCAACAGATGAAAGCTCCACGCATTCAATCCGCAAGCTTTGCTCCACGTTTGTGAAAGCTGCCAAATCATCATGAGATGGGCCCCGAGGAATCGCCGCACCGGCGGATTCCTCGGGGCCATTTGCTTGGTTGCTGTGAGCACATCTATCGGTTCTTACGTCTTCGGCTCCGAAAATACGCTGCCGCAGCGCTGTGAGACCATCATGCCAACGCCTGCAGACAGCACCGATGCGGCAGTGCGAGACATGCCATTGCGGCGATCATGGCCCGTGGTTACCTCTCGACTGCGCTGCGCCTAGGCCTACCGATGGCAACCGCTGCCTGCCAACATGCTTCCTGACGAAATCATCGGCTGCAGGGACGTCTCCACTATTGACTGAGCCAGCTGATCTCGATGCTGTAGAACGTCCATAGTCCGCTGGCCCAAAGTTTGATGGGAACGTACAAGTCGGCATCAGTGTCCACCTCAAAGACAGCGAGCAGTTGATTGGTACCCTGCCTGTCGAACATGACTCCCGTTGACCCTACCGTCAAATGGTATCGGATCATCTCGGGATTGCCTACTGCCACTTCGATGAGATATCTGCCTGGCCCGCGACTGCGGAAGCGGGCCCGCATTTGTTCAACGGGTGGATTGGATCCGCGAAACACAACGCCTGCGTTTGCCCCGGTGAGCACGTATGCGGGGTTATCCAGGTTAATACCAGCCTGACCAGGGATATAGGCTTGATTGGCGCTTAACAGCAGTGAGGTGATGGCTGACTCGTCTGTTGCCGGCGTTTGCGACAGCAGTTCTCCCCGTTGCACTTCCATAGTTTGGGGCGCGATGGCCCAGTGGAGTAGTAGCGGGTCTTCTACATCCTCTTCCATTGCGGTTTCTGCGGTGACCTGGATGATCGGCACCAAGACACCTGCCAGTTCCTCCCATTGGACGGCTGGGACACGGATCTGCGGTAGAGCCTGAGGCTGTACTTTCAACGGCAAGCTCTGGGCACCTACTGGTACCACAGCGACGATGGCGATCAATACACTAAAGACGATACGATTCATAATCTAGCCTCCGATCGAGTAAGCAATAGCGCTTTTTGACCAGATGGGCAGGGTTCCTCGCCGACGAAACTATCTTGGGCCACTGCGGCCCATATCGGCACAACCGCATCTCAACGGCTGCGTGTGCTATGGATTCGCCCTGACTGACCATCTCACCAGTCCCACGATGTCCCAGAAACGTGTTGATAAGGTTCCGTGGCGAGCTCGTAACAAGAGGCGCGAAATCGCTTTATCTGCGATTTCACCGAGGTGTTCGGCCTGTGATTGCTCGGATTTCCGGGAAAATCAGCACGTTCCTAGCATTACGGACATGAGGCACCTGGGATCCTCAGTTTACCTGTGAAGATGCTCGTGCTTCTCATTGTGCCGCTCAAAGCGTCCCCGCCAAACTTCCGCTCGCTGACCAACTTGGAGAGTCACAAAAGGGTCTTGCGTGCCCTCATCAGCGTTCCTCCCATCGTTTCTGACTATTCAGTGATTTGACTGTGTCTTCAATGATGCATGTCCGTCTGTGTCTGGTAAATTTGCCCAAGTACGCATGATCACCTACCCTCCGGTTGTGCACGGCGTGGACCTAACGTTAATGGCCTCAGGATCAACAGATGCGAACTTCGCGAGGGCCTTTGCTGCGTCAACACCAGCGAAAGTCCAGTCGCTTGGGATCAATGTGATATTCTACTACCATATAACCATAACCTTCTTGGAGCCTTGAACGAGTTTCGTCCGAGAATAAGAACTCCTTGACCGGTCATCCAACAACAATGATGGCTCTTTGGGTTTTGTGCTACTGGAGTTCAGGCCTATGACAACTATGCTAACGCATAAGGCAGAGTTTCTCGTTTGGACATGGTGTGACATATCGAGGTCGTCCAGAAGGGATATTAGGACTTGTTATCGAATGGGTCTAGTAATGGCGCCCCAGGTTTTCCACAAATTTCCACCGCTGAATGCGCCCTGACCACACTACGATAGATCTCCACCTTACTCTGGTGAACCTGTGTCTTGGTGCCGTTGCGCTGTGCCCGCTGATGGAGACGCCGATCGGCAGGGTCGTTCATGGCAAGGTCGTTACTGTTGACGATGAGGTGGCTGAGTTAGCCGCTGATTTCTGAAGACGCTCGATCTTTTTGGAGGTGCAAAACATGAGAAAAAGGCTTTTTGTGTACGGTTCCTTGGTCTTTCTGGTGCTGCTGAGCTTGGCAGCGTATCTGGTCCAGCAGGGTGTGTTACAAGACGAGAGCGCTCGTGTCGGGATGCCCATTGCTAGGGCCAGCGGTGACGTGCAACCTTTGCTCGAAGTCGTCGCTGAGGACCTAGGATTGATCTGGGGACTGGAGTTCGTTCCTGGGACCTCTGCGTTACTGGCCACTGCGAAGTCCGGATCTATGTTCCTGATTGATACCGAAACACTGGCGGTGACCGAAATCGGAGGTGGCCCGGCAGTGGATGCCAGAGGGCAGGGCGGGCTGCTTGATGTGGCCATCTCCCCAGAGTTTGATCAGGACGGGTTCGTGTATCTGACGTACTCTGCTGCTAATGAGGCGGGCGAGACAACTACTTTCCTGGCCCGAGCTGTCCTGGATCTGGAAGAATACCGGTTTAACGATTTGCAGGAGTTGTTCTTTGCCGAACCGTTCCAGCGCAGCACGGCTCACTATGGTTCACGGGTGGTCGTTCAAGGCGACTATCTGTACATGACCATCGGTGATCGGGGCGACAAGAACTTCGACAATCACGTCTCCCAGGACACGACGAATGTACTGGGCACCACTGTTCGGCTGCGGCGCGACGGCACGGTTCCTGAAGACAATCCCTTCGTCGATGATCCGCAAGTGCATGATGCCATCTACACCTACGGCCATCGCAATGCGCAGGGGATGACCATTCATCCGGACACCGGAGAGATCTGGCAGAGTGAACACGGCGAGCGGGACGGTGATGAGATTAATGTTATCTACGGTGGAAACAACTATGGCTGGCCCATAGCCACCCATGGCTGCGCCTATGGAACCAGCCGGCCGGTGGGAGTTCATCCCGAGGAACGAGACGACACCATCAGCCCTGTCCACTATTGGGAATGCGGCAGCGGCGGTTTCCCGCCCGCTGGCATGACCTTCTATGATGCTGATGGATTCGCAGACTGGCGGGGTGACCTCTTCGTGGGCGGATTAGCCGGCCGGTACTTGGCCCACTTCCGGGTCATAGAGGATGGTCTTGAGGAGCTTGCGCCTCTGCTTGCCGAGGAAGGCTGGCGCGTGCGTGACGTCACTGTCGGTCGGCACGATGGGGCCATCTACGCTGCCGTCGAGGGCCGCACCGTTTCGATCGTGCGCATTGTTCCCCAGCCTGTGGACTAGAGACACGCAGCAACTGCTGAATCAAACGCACTGCGTCGTTTGCATTGACGAGCAGCCCTGGACATCTCCAGGGCTGCTTTCGTGTTGGAACGCAATGATGATTTCAGTTGGAAAAGGCGGTTGCTCATTCCCGACGAATCCCGGCATTCTTGGGTGGCAGCCGGCAGATCCGCTCGGTGATGACCTCGGGGCAGCGTATCCCGGATCCTGTTTTTGAAGGTGGCCGGCGAGCCAAAATACCACTTTCCGGGCGAAATTGGGGAAAGGGGTTCGCTGTGGACTAAACCGGTAACATGCTCTCGGTGTCCACGCCAGAGTCTCTGCTCGCAAGCAATCTTTAGACGCCTTGAGTTGTTTTAACTTGTCTTTACTTGTTGTAAGTGGTATTGTAGTCTTATGGAGGTGCAGAACATGAAACCGAATACGAGTCTCTTGACAGCCCATCAATTGGCAGAGGAACTAAATCTGTCGGTTGAAACGATCTGGCGTTACACGCGACAAAGACGCATACCCCACAGTGAACTGGGCCCGCGTCAATATCGTTATGATCTGGCCGACGTCATGAGTGCTCTGCAGCGCAACGATGTCACTGTCAGGGAATCGCCGCCCGAGTACTGTGCCAAACAACCGTTCACATACCACGATTATGTCCAACTCCCAGAAGAGCCGGGTTTCCGGTACGAAGTTTTGGACGGATGTCTGGTCAGAGATCCGTCCCCGGTAACAAAACATCAGCGCTGCAGTATTCGTCTCCATGTGCTCTTGCGCGAATATTTCGGACGCAAAGATCCAGAAGGAGACGTTCTTGGTGCTCCGCTAGACGTCATACTCAGTGAGTACATCGTACTTCAACCAGACTTGCTCTACATTCCTGGCAGTGCGTCCGATGTGCTGGAACGCCCATACATCGACGTGCCTCCCGAACTCGTTGTCGAGATCCTATCTCCGAGCACGGCGCAGAAGGATCGCATTCGTAAGACAGAGATATACCGCAAAGCTGGTGTGACCCACTATTGGATCGTCGACCCTGACGCCAAAACCATCGAGGCCTTTGCCCTCCGCGATGGCTATTATGCGCTGTTAGCCGCAGCTAGTGACGGCGAGCTCTTCCAGCACCCGGATTTTCCGGACATGGAAATCCCACTAGAGAAGGTTTTTGTTTAGCATACGTCGGGAAGCATACCAAATTCTGCTTCCAGAAGGGCAGTAGGAGCCTTAAAGCCAGAGTTGGATGTTGGTGATACCAGGGCCAACTGGCGCCCGCGCAGATCTTCTAGGGTGTGAATATCGCTATCCTGGTGAACAATAACTTCCATTTCGTAACCAAAGACACCGTCCTCAGAGGCCATAATGGCGAATGGAATGAACCCAGCCACATTCACGGCAAACGGCACACTGCCGGTATTGACCCCGGCTACATGCAGACGACCAGCTCGCAGTGCTTCCAACTGAGCCGCATAGTTCTGCACTGGGTAGAAATGAACTGTCTTGCCCGTCTTTTCTTCCAGATAAGCAATGAACTCGCTCCAAGCTTCGCGATACACGGCAGGATCTTCAACCGGAGTGTAAGAGAACAGCAGAACGTCCGGGTCCAACCACTCGGCCGGATTTGTAGGTACATCGGCCACCATGTCGCCCACCGTGTCAACGAACGGCGGGTTCAGGTCACTGGCCGCAGCAAAACCTGCGGAGAACGAGAGAAACATCACCAGAAGAAAGGAGACACCAATGAAACTCAGTTTGGACAATTGTATAACCTCCCGAAGATGGTTTTTGAATATCTGACCGGTCGCTTTCACTATAACAAGAGAGGTTTAGCTCACCATGAATGAGACGTTAAAGGTCACAGCAGCTTTGTTGCATGATTGTAACAAATGCAAAACATTGCAGGAGTTTTAGGTAAAATTAACGATAGATTAATACCATAAACTGCGGATGGCTGCAGAACAGGCCTTTCGTGCCGAGCCGTTCGTTCCCCATGTGCAATCCGACGCCCGTCACCCCTATAATTGGGACTGCGGCAACGGCACAGCCAATCCGGAGCACACAAAAAAACCCAAGCTCAGAGAACTTGGGTTGGTGTGTTAAGCGCTGCGTTGCACCGCTAGTACAGATAGCAACGACGGCCTCGGAGGCCTTAGCCTCGCTGTGTTTCCCAAGCGAACCAATGGCGGGTGCGATTGGCGATTCTGACAAGAGCCAGCATCACTGGAACTTCCACCAACACACCCACAACGGTTGCCGTTACCGCCGGAGACCGGAGGCCGAACACAGATATGGCCACGGCAACTGCCAACTCAAAGAAGTTGCTAGCACCGATCAGGGCGGCGGGCGAGGCCACGTCATGCGGCAGTTTCCAGGCCTTGCCCCAGCCATAGGCTATACTGAAGACAAAGAACGTCTGGATCGTGAGGGGAATGGCAATCAAGAGAATGTGGATGGGGTTGTTGATGATAACTTCGCCTTGGAACGTGAAGATCAAAACTAAGGTCAGCAGCAGCCCGCCCATGGTGATTCCGTCGAACTTCTTCAGGAATACGTTTTCGAAATAGGCTTCGCCTTTGTTCTTAATGATCAGGTTCCTGCTTGCGAAACCCGCCACCAATGGGATAACAATGAACAAGAATACTGACAAAAACACTGTACCATATGGTACGGTCAAATCCGAAACCCCAAGCAGAAGTACGATAATGGGCGCAAACGCCACCAGCAAGATGAGGTTATTGACCGAGACCTGAACCAAGGTGTATGCAGGGTTACCTTTCGTCAAGTGGCTCCATACGAAAACCATAGCTGTACATGGAGCCGCTCCTAGAATAACTGCACCGGCAAAATAGGCTCTGGCTGTTTCTGGATCGATCAGATCCCGAAACACAACCATAAAGAACAGCCAGGCAAAAAAAGCCATGGTAAAGGGTTTGATGAGCCAGTTCACTACACACGTTACCGTCAGTCCTTTGGGCATTTTCAGCGCTTTGACGATACTGGTGAAATCGATTTTGAGCATCATGGGGTAGATCATCATCCAAATGAGGATGGCTATGGGCAGGGAAATCTCGTAGTAGGTGAACCTATCCAGTGTTTCGGGAACCTTCGGTAGATAGTACCCGATCGCTACGCCCACGACGATACAGGCCGCCACCCAGATGGTCAGGTTCCTTTCAAAAAAGCCTATGCCTTGAACTTCTCGTTTGGTTGCCAATGTTGCACCTCCCAAAGCTTCATTTTATGCCACGGATAAACTCTGCCAACCGTTCAGCAATAGCATCCCGGACCGAACGGAACTGTTCAAGGATCTCCGCCTCGGTGCCTGTGGCCTTCGCTGGATCCGGGAATGGCCAATGGTACTTGGTCACTGTGGGTGGCGTTAACGGGCATCGCTCCTCAGCATCTCCACAGAGCGTGATGGCATAGTCCATCGTATTGAGCAGCTCGGAGTCAATGACATCCGAGGTATTCCCAGAAATATCGATCCCAATTTCTCCCATAACCTTCACCGCTCTTGGATTCAGGCCGTGGGCCTCCAAACCAGCACTATAGATCTCAAACCGATCTCCTCCGAGCTTCTGCGCCAATCCATCTGCCATTTGACTGCGGCAGGAATTCCCAGTACATAAAAACATAATCTTGATCCTGTTATCCATTCGGGCAGCTCCTTTCTCTACGTTCGTCGACTTTGTAAATATGCTGGGCTACCGTCTCTTGAGCCTTCAGCGTTCGCGCTGCGCTCGTGCCAAGAGCTCAGGGTCTTGCTGGCAGATGGTCCTGCCCTTCTGCCGATCATCTCGAATTGCCTCGTGATCTTGCAAGCAATCCACTGTCCAGTCCAGTGCTCCCCGAACCGCGGCACTGGGACTGCGCTCTAGATGGTAGTAGATCCAGCGGCCCTGTTTGTAACTGTCGATGAATCCTGCCCCTCTGAGTATCGCAAGGTGCTTCGATACTGTAGACGGAGCAATGCCGATTAACTCGATAATCTGGCACACACAGGCCTCTGCTTCACTGAGCATCATGAGGATCCGCAGACGATTCTCATCGGACAAAGCTTTAGCAACAGACAGAATCTCTTTCACTGCTTCACCTCCCCTGCTGACGCCACGATCGGCGGCCATCCTCCCTGCTTCCAACAATGGTGACCGTTTCGCCGTCATGCTTGCCAAGGCTCTGCCGATCCTCAGTCATTCTAGTTGCCGTATGATCCTTAATTCTATATTTCGCCACATATCGAATTATATGCTTAGTCTATGGGAATATCACCAAGATGTCAAGAACGTGTTTTTGTCCATTGCATGCTTTGGTCTTACCCCTTTGGTCTTACCCCGTTCAACTGAAAGAGTAACATCCACCCGTCAGAGTCCTACGATGGAAGTTAGTTCTGCAAATGATTTGTGAAATTCCCCCTTTCTTAGCCCGTCCCGAATCAGGAACCTGTCGCGTCTTATGAACTCCATTGTGTCGCAAATGAGACAAAGAGGCACAGAATTTGGGTAAACCAAACCTTTGAAGAAACCCGCAACCAGGACGTTCATTAAAATTCCTTCATCGGTGAAACCTACTTTTTCAAACCGGAACATCCTTTTTCAAGTGACCTCTTGATTGCAGGCTGCGGCATTGATCTGGCTGGCCAATGGCAGCAGCGCTCCAAGCCGTCTTGCCGAGCCCAGACGGCCAACTGGTTCAAGGCCTGACGGTCCGTCGTTTCGCAAATAGCACCCAATCACCTACTCTACGTTGTACCGATCATCCGCTATCTTGGAGGGCGTGATCACGCCCTCGGATCCAAAGAACCCATGGGCCGATAAACAAAGAGACCGAAAGGGCGGCCTAACGACCACCCTTTCGGTCTGGATCTTGCTCCCATCACGACTGCATCTTCACTTCGCTCACCTGCATGATCGGCTCAATGTCAGTGTAGTTCGGAACATCGGCCAGGAGTCTCGGCCCATGCTCTGCAAAGGCGGTCTGCGCATCTTCCAATGATGCAAAGTACAAGTGACCAAAGGCAACAAAGGGAGGTGGTGAGCCAGGCTCGATGCCACTGAGTCCCACTGAACCTTGGTAGCCGGTGCACACGGAGTCCAGCGCTTCCTTGACCAGCCGAATATGATGATCGAAATAGTACGTCATGTCGAATCTTTTGCCCTCGCCAGTCGGGTAATATACCGAAACCACAATCATCTCTATTTCCCTCCAGTGTGTTTTTGTGTGCTGTTCCAAGGCCGCCAGACGTCCATTGCAGTCCTTGTTCAGCACCATTTCCGCGGCTGGGAAATCATCGCTCACACAGCGTTGGCCTTGCCGGCACCGGGTTCGGCGACCAGCTTCGCGCCACCGAGTCAGCTGCGCCAACCTAAGCAGGCATCGGTTTCCAGTGACACACAAGGTTTCCTGCCCTGCAGCATAGAATGTCCAAATTAAGGTGGTCGCCGGCAATGCCACTGCCATCGCGACCTCCCTCCTCGGTATTGAACACGCCCAAGCTCAACGGCTAGACCCGGACTACACATTTGACACCAAAACGGAGAGTGACCCTATGCAAAACATAGAAGTGCTAATGAACAGCCCAACGGAGTTCGCTAACGTGACGAACTTGCCCACCAACTTTAACGATGCCCACAGGTTTCACCAGTCGCTGGACGAGTACGAACCAACTCCCTTACACGCACTAGATTCTTTGGCCAAATCCCTGCATGTGAAGGGCATCTATGTCAAAGACGAGTCTTATCGATTTGGCCTAAATGCCTTCAAAGGCCTTGGGGTGAGCTATGCCCTCAACGAAATTCTCAAACATGCTCCTGAAGCCAAACATACCTTTGTATCCTGTACGGACGGCAATCACGGCAAGGCCCTCGCTTGGCGAGCCCATATGTTGGGACATCGAGCCGTCATCTTCATGCCCAAAGGCAGTGAACGCCGACGTGTCAAGGCTATCGAGCAGTATCACGCAGAGGTGATCGTAACCGAAATGAACTACGACGACACAGTTCGGCTCGCAGCAGCCTACGCTGACGAGCACAACTACTACCTTGTTCAAGACACCACTCTGCCAAATGCTTCCACTGTACCAAAACACATCGTCTTGGGTTACTCGACGATGATCGCTGAAGCGTTAGCACAGATGACAGTGAAACCCACCCACGTTTTCCTGCAGGCTGGTGTTGGATCTATGGCCGGCGGCGTGCTTTGGTATCTCTGTCATCAGTTCCCCAATGAACTTCCCTTCGTCGGAACCATTGAGGCGAACAGCTGCGCCTGCATCTATGAATCGGTGGCCCAGAACACCCTGATCAACATCGGGGGAACGCCGTACACATTGATGGCAGGACTCAACTGCGGAGAGGCCAATCCGGCAACATTCCCGCTTTTGAAAGCCAAATGCAGTGCGTTCATTAAATGCAGCGATGAGCTCACGGTTCAGGGGATGTTCCGGGCAAAA
>PWMW01000362.1 GCA_003559095.1 Clostridiales bacterium
GAAGATCTCGTTGAGGCGGTTCGTGACCTGATTCATGTCGGACTGGAGGACATTCGCGGGTTTATACCGGTCGCCGAATATGAAAAATGGCTGACCGACAACCATGCCGCCGTTTCTATTCCCCATCTTTTTGTTGAGAAGGACGGTGACAAGATGACCGGTGAGGATGCCTGGGTTCTGGACGTGCGAAAAGCCTCCGAGTTTTCGGGGGGACATTTGGACGGTGCGAAAAACATCCCGCATACCCGTCTGCTGGAACGCATCGACGAGGTGGATCCACAGGGGAAAACCGTCTATGTCCATTGCTCGGGCGGTGGCCGTTCTGCTGTAGCCGCTGCACTTGTTCAGCGCTATGGCCACGATGTGGCCTATGTCAACGGCAATTTCGACACCTGGTTTCATGACCGGGTTCAGTGATCCGGCGTTTTCGTCGTCTCCGAACTTCTTCGTTGCCTCCGATCTTATCATGAAGTATCACCGCAATGCTCTGTAGCAGGCGGCCGGCTTGTCGATGTGTCTTTCTGATATTTTATAGTTTTATGTTGCTTCAAAGATATATATATTTGACATAGATAATATCTATATATATTCATGCAAAATGTAAAAGGACATGCCGATGCCGGATACAAAAACGGGAGTGGACAAACTGGAACATTGTGCATCGGTCCTGAAGGCCATTGCACATCCTCTCAGGATTGCCATCATTGAACTGCTTCAGGAACATGAAAAGCTCTCCGTATCGGAGATTCATGAGAAGCTGAATGTGGAACAGGCGGTAGCCTCTCATCATCTGGGTATTTTAAAAAACAAAGGGGTGCTCATCTCGCATCGAGAAGGGAAAAATATGCGATATGAGCTGAAACACCATCAGATTTCGCGTATCATCGAGATTATGGAACAGTGCGGGAAGATATAGCGTTGTGATATGGACTTGTTCGACAGCTCCCGTCCCGATGAGGCATCGGGGAAAAACCCGCGATCGCAGCCGCTGGCAACCAGGATGCGGCCGGCATCGTTAGCGGAGTTTACCGGTCAGAAGCATCTGCTTGGCGAGGGAAAGTTGCTGCGGAGAATGATCGTGAGCGGCCGGATCGGCTCCATGATTTTTTACGGTCAGCCGAGTTGTGGCAAAACGACGCTGGCCCATGTGATCTCCTGCGAAAGTGATGCCGATTTTGTGATACTCAACGCCGTGCTTGACGGGGTCAGGGAATTCCGGGAAGTGGTTCACCGGGCCGGTGAACAGCGGAAGCTTTACCACAGGAACACCCTTCTTTTTGTGGATGAAATTCATCGCTGGAACAAAGCCCAGCAGGATGCGCTGCTACCGCATATCGAATCCGGACTGGTCACCCTGATCGGAGCCACCACGTTGAACCCGTTCTATTCGCTGACAGGGCCGCTGCTCTCTCGCTGCCAGCTTTTTGAGCTCTATGCGTTTGAAGCCGATGATATCCGGTTATTGCTCCAGCGGGCCCTCGCCGATGAACAACGAGGTCTCGGTTCTTTCAGGGTTTCGGTAACCGGCGAGGCCATTGACTATTTTACGGAGTATTCGGGCGGAGATATCCGTCATGCCCTGAATGCGCTGGAAATGGCGGTTCTGACCAGCCGGGAGAATGAGGAAGGCATCAAGGTGGTGGATGCCGGGGTCGCCCGGGAGTCGATTCAAAAACGCTATATTCGTTACGATCGCACCGGTGACGAACATTACCACTATGCCTCGGCCATGATCAAGTCACTTCGTGGCTCCGATCCGGACGCCGCGCTGTACTGGCTCACCGCCATGCTGGAAGGAGGCGAGGATCCCCACTTTATTTTTCGCCGGCTTCTGATATTTGCCTCCGAAGATGTGGGTTTGGCCGATCCCCACGCTCTGCCGGTGGTCAACAGTGCGCATGAAGCATTTGAGAAGTGCGGTATGCCGGAGGGCTTCTATTTTTTATCCCATGCCTGTTTGCATTTGGCCACGGCTCCGAAAAGCAACAGCACCGGCGCCATTTTCAATGTGGCCCGGGAGCACCGGGAAAAAGGGACCGGCCCGGTTCCGGAGCATTTGAGGGACAAAACGGCCAATACCAAAAAATCGCGCTACCTCGAGATCGAAAACGCTTCGGAAAACTACAAGTATCCCCATGATTATCCGGATCACTGGGTGGAACAGCAGTATTTACCCGATGCCCTTAAACAGAAGCGCTGGTACCGGCCCGGTGACCAGGGGCTCGAAGCACGGCGCCGCGAAAGGCTGGATCAGATAAAAAGCCGAGGAAAAAAGGGCTAAATCGTATACAGGAACAGGGTGTCATTTCGTTCGGTGGCCCGGCCGCTCACAGAGGCAAGCAGAGAAGGAGATGTCAAATCATAAAACAATAAATAATAAATAGTAAATATACATGTGAAACACCCATGGCAAGTTTTTGACACCCAAGCGAATGATTAAACCATGGGTGCAACATGTGACCGCTTGAAACAAATTTTAAACATAATAAAATTTTTAACATATGAATAATACTATAAAAATA
>PWMW01000227.1 GCA_003559095.1 Clostridiales bacterium
CTCAGTTAGTGTCAACGCATCCGCTTTTGTTTGAGATTTCGGGTCTGACAAGTCCTCTTGGGAATATATCCGGTGGCAACGATTTTTATTATGACGGCTATGGCATGAAAATTTTCTTTAACCTCGAAATCCCACTCTCAATAAAAGCGGATGCGTTGACACTAACTGAGTCATTTGACTTTTCATGGGAACAGGAAGAAGATAAAAATAAATTGTTGCGCGGTCACTTTGAGCTTGTTGCCGATAATGGCTTCCCTTTTGATGCCACCGCTTATCTCTTCCTCCACGATAAAAATGAAACAGTTATAGATACATTAATCTTTAGCAGCAAAGTGCTTGCCGCTCCACTTGGCAGTAATATGATTGTTGAAAAACCTCAAAAAACCATTATAGAAGTGCCGGTGCCTGAAGGGAAAGTGGCTCATCTGTCTGTAACGGAGAAAATGACTTTGGAAATAGTTTTTGACACGCATAATACTGATTATGTTAAGTTGTATGACTTTTATAAAATAGACTTGCTGCTAACAGGTCTCTTTGACTTTTATTTTAAACAATAAAAAATTGAAAACAGTAGGCATACAATTAATATGTTTTTTCTTTTTTTGTCAGCTGTCGTATTCCCAAAACGCTGTCAGGTGGCAATGGCCTTTTACAGAGCCTTCTATAGGTTTAGAAACCTCATATTTTATTGGCTCTCCAACATTGCAGGATGATTTTATAAAGGCTTACTTTGATGGCGATTTCTTAAATGAAAGCCTGAAGGAAAAAACCATATCAAATCTTGAAGCTGAAAACATTTTTGGTGCCCACAATAACTTTAAGATAACATTTGTGCTTCCCTTACCGAAAAGTTCTTTCGTCAATAATTTTTTTGGTTCCTTATCCAACAAAAGCGTTTTGGATTTATCTTTCGAAAAGCCCTTATTTGAATTGGTTTTTCTTGGAAATGAACCATTTACGGGAGAAGAGCTGTTTTTTTCAGGTAATTCTTTCTATTTTACAAACTTCTCACAAATAAAAGGTGGGCTGACTTACAGTTTAAACACAGCAGAACGGATGCACAACTTTGCAGTTGCGGCAGCTTTAAATACAGGGACACGACATAACTATTTTGAAATTCATGAAGGCGGCTTTTTTACTGCTACAGATGCCACTTATCTAGATATCAAGTTAAAAGCCGAAATGCAATGGGTTAATAATGAAAGTGATGATTTATTGAAAATTTTTAATGGCTTTGGGGGCGGCTTGGATTTTTATTATGGTTATGTCTGTACAAGGGGAAACCGTTTCCATCTTTCAGTAAAGGATGTCGGTTATGTTTACTGGTCTAAACCCCATGCCATAGTGCTTGATGTTGATACCAGCATATATTACGATGGTATATTGATAGAGGACATCTTAGATATTAGAGGTTCTACTGAAAGGTTTAATAAGGACACCCTTACAGAAGAATTTGGCAAATTAACGTCTAACGAAGGATTTTGGCATGTTTTACCCGGAGCTCTTCAAGCGTATTACTCTTACGCCATCAATCACAGGTTAAATCTTGGATTGGGGTTACAACATTATATTAACCTCTCCGCAAAGCCTGTGTATTATTTTGATATGGGGTACAAAGCTTTCCCTTGGTTGACTGTACTTCCCGGCATAAGTTATGGGGGTTATAGTAATCTTGCTGCGGGATTGAATGCGGAAATAAATTATAAAGATTATTATTGTTATGTAGGGTCAGACTTTTTGACTTCTTTTGTGAATTCTAATATGTTTTCGGGCAGAGGCATTTACCTGAGAATTATAAAAAAAATAAACACCCATGAAAAAAGCTCTTTTAATCCAGAAAGACCTATTATCCAGTGACACCTTTTATCTTATAGCTGGTCCTTGTGTTGTAGAAAATGAGGATGTGACAGCTTTTATTGCACAAAAGTTAAAAGACATCACTGACAGGCTGCAAATACCCTTTGTTTTCAAGGCTTCTTACCGTAAGGCTAACCGCACAAAAAACAGTTCATTTGTTGGAATTGGCGATGATACAGCTTTGGGTATTCTCGGCAACATCGGTCAAAAATACAGTATTCCTTTATTAACAGATATTCATCATCCTGAGGAAGCCTCTAAGGCAGCCGAATTTGTAGATATCTTACAGATACCCGCTTTCTTATGTCGTCAAACTGACTTGTTGAGAGCAGCCGGCGAAACGGGCAAAGCAGTAAACATAAAAAAAGGGCAATTTGTTTCTGTCCAAACCATGGCTTTTGCTGTAGAAAAGATAATGGCAACAGGTAATAACAATATCATGCTTACCGAACGCGGCACACAGTTTGGCTACAACGACCTTATCGTTGATTTCAGGAATATTCCTCTGATGAAAGCTCTGGGAGTGCCGGTTGTTTTAGATATTACACATGCCTTGCAAAGACCCAATATGGCTACCGGCGTAACAGGGGGTCAGCCCGGGCTGATTGAAACAATTGCCAAAGCAGGTGTAGCAGCCGGCGCCGACGGCATATTTTTA
>PWMW01000194.1 GCA_003559095.1 Clostridiales bacterium
ATAAAGCTGTACAAAAAGTGCTTAGGAAATAGTATTTCGTTTGCAAGTCTAGATAATCTTGTCGGATTAATAAAAGATTCAGCCAGCCGTTCACTAATTGATAACAGGCACAAGTCAAGATGATACTATTCACCTATAAAATAATTCTAGCTGATTAATGTACAACTTCGGAAGGTTCCACTGATAGGTTCAGCAGAATATTTGGAGATAGAAACAACTTGTAATACCCAGCAACTATGGGATAATTTTCTTACCAGTAGAGATAAAAAATGTCAGATACCCACATCCATGTGCTGAAGAAAACAAAGAAGATCCCCCCGATCATGAATGAAACGGTAGAAAGCCTCGCAGAGTTGGAGATCATCAAGAACATCTACATTACCGAATCAACAATTAGGGCTTCAAATATGCTGGAGGGGAATAAAAGAAAACTCCCTGTAGCAACCCCGTACCATCCCACTGCTGTTGGTGTTCACGTGCACTATGATTTTTCTGCCAAGACCATAGAATTTGTGGAACTGAATTCTGCTGAGAAAGGATGGGGAGAAGCATTAGTGAAATCCTGCATCAAACCGCTTCCACCAGACTGGTCAGTTATACTCGTGTTTGACTGGAATCCAAAGTTCTGGGAAGCGATGAAAGAGAAATATCCAGATATAAACTGGATACAGGTGTGAAGAGACACCCAGAATAAGCGGTACCCTCATCATTGTTGAAGAACCCAACCAAAGGGAAAAGAAGTCTTAAGTCCCTTTCTTTGCCATTATCTGTGGATGGAGAAAATTGCATAAGAAGATCTTCGATCATTCTCTCAACAGTTCATATTCTCTTATATATGCCTTGAAAATCTTTATCCCATTATAGGATGCTTCCAGTCTCTGAGAGTCTGAGTCAAGACTTTCGAGATACTCTATCAATAAGCGGTTGAAAGCGTGATCAGCATTATCCCCGGTGAGCCGAATTCTTTTGATAAACTCCGCTCTTTTAATTGCCTTCCTGTGGAGGTTTGAAAGAAATTCCATGAAATCATTTTTCACCTCCTCAAACGGTCTAGAATTTTTATCCTCAGATTCATATTTCTGCTCTCGCTCATCAGCAGTATTGCTGTCCTGTTCAGTTTTTTCCCAAAAATGATGTTCAGGTTCTTCTTTCTGCTCACCATTCGATTTGCTGGATTTATTCTCCTCTCTTGCAAGATTATTCACGGTATCCTGAAATTTCTTCTGTCTGCGTTTTTCACGCTTTAGATCTTCCACTTCTTTTTCCGACAACAGCCGTTGCTCCTGCGGTTCATAATATTCTAACCACCGGTGGACGGTGGACTTTGCTAGCCCAATATCTGAAAGGTATTGCAACCATGTTTTTTCAAAAGTCCCATTTGGGATGTTTGACTTTTGACCGTGCCTGTATCCTCCCCTCGAATCAAGGTGCTTCCTCGCCTCATACAACTCCTTGCAGATTTCTGCTGTGAGTGTAGATTTCTTTAGTGATACTGCCTTCCACTCCTGAACTTTTACTGACACTCGATTGACCGAATCCTCATAATTCCATGTTTTTTGGATGCTATCGTTATATTTCATACTAAGGTTCTCCTGTAATCATTAAGATTTCGCCCCTGATCTATAGTCTAATAGTCCAGTTTTAGCGAAAAATGATTTGTGGGCTTGGGAGGAATTTGATGGAGTAAAGAAACGGGATAAATAAAGGAGACAGTTCTGTAGTCTAGTTTTAGCTGATCTATCTACATATCAACATTGAGCTTTGTTTAAAAGAAGAGGGAGTTTCAACTGCGTAATCCTGCCCCTTAATCATTTATCGCTTTCTGAGTTTTATTTTTATCATTGTTTACTATTGTGCTAATGTCATAATCATCCGAAAGGCTTCGATACTCAGCACCATCTAAGGGAAAGCTACTGAGCAATATCACTGTGCAGTTTTCTCGCACTATTCTAGCCCTGCCTACTGCCTGCTCCAATTCAGATTCAATCACCGATAATTGCATGTTCTGCAGATCTGGATTTTGAAAAGTATAGAAATGAAATTTTTTACCGCTATACTGGACTATGCCATATTCTTGGTTCTCCTGAGACGGATTGCAGGGTATTCCCAGCACGGAAGCGTCAAGAAAATATGATATTTCGTTAAACCGATATGTCCCTGCCACAACAATATCTCTACCCTTCAGTTCATCGAGTCCTGTAATGCTACCAAAAGTAAAAACTGAGTTTTCTGGAAACTGATTTTTGTATCTCTTGTGGGTGATTATGGGTCTGCATTTAGCTACCATCTGGGCTATCAAAATATTCACCTCATCGTTCATTTGCTTTTTGGAAAATGATTTATCTAAATATTGTATGATTTTACCCTTAGGTTGAACCTTGCCAACATCATGGAAGCATAGATTTATTCCAAATAGTCTTTCATAAAAGACTTTATTCGCTGTTGCCGAGGTGATGATAACTCTTGAGAAGTTTAGTTCACTTTTTTTGATGTAATGAATGCTTTCCCCA
>PWMW01000089.1 GCA_003559095.1 Clostridiales bacterium
AATTCACCCCAGCTTTCTCGCCCGGGGCTTTCAATAATGTTGATTTGTGTTTTCATTTTATAAAGTTTATTTATTCGTTAAGATTTGATTTTTAATTTTAATAAGTTTAATTTGAACAGGCAACCGAATATCGATTACCGAATACCGATTACTGTATATCGGTTACCGATCACCGGTTACCGACCACCGATCACCGATTACCGATTACCGACCACCGATTACCGATTACCGACTACCGACCACCGATTACCAGCCCACCTAGCTTACCATCTTCTCAATAGCCGTCACTAGTATTCCCTGTGCACCAATGGATTTAAGCTTGTCAATCACATCCCAGAACTCGTCTTCCTTGACTACGGAGTGCAGGCTGCTCCAGCCTTCCAAAGCCAGTGGCAGGATAGTCGGTGATTTCATGCCCGGCAGCACTGAGCATATTTCAGGTATTGCTTCATTTGGAGCGTTGAGCAGGATATACTTGTTCTCGGCAGCATTTTTCAATGTTTTGATACGAAACAGCAGTTTGTTGAGCAATATTTGTTTGTTTTCATCAAGTTTTGCTGAGCTTATAAGCACTGCTTCGCTTTTCATAACCACTTCAACTTCTTTGAGGCCATTCATCATAAGTGTGCTACCGGTGCTGACAATGTCAAAAATGGCAGTAGCCAGACCTATACCGGGTGCTATTTCAACACTGCCCCCTATCTCTTCTACTTCAACAGGAATACTTTTTCCGTCAAAGAACTTTTTGAGTATCTTCGGATAGCTGGTGGCGATCTTTTTGTTTCTGAACCATGAAAGCCCTGTGTAGTCTTCATCTTTGGAAATTGCCAGTGACATTTTGCAATTGGCAAAGCCAAGTTTTTCGAGTATGAGAACATCTTTTTCCTTTTCCCACACCTCGTTTTCACCCAGTATGCCTAAATCGGCTACACCCTGTTCAACATATTGCGGGATGTCGTCATCACGCAGAAAAAGAGCTTCGATAGGGAAGTTTTTTGCTTCGGTTTTTAGCTTATGGCTGCCATTGGAGAATTTTATACCACAATTTTTGAGCAGGCCGAGCGACTTCTCACTCAGCCGCCCGCTTTTTTGAATGGCAATTTTCAGTTTACTCATTTTTGATTTTGTTTTATGTCTGAGCAAACCGGAGAAATCCCAACAAAAAAACCCGTCCGATTTACTCAGACGGGTTTTTGAATATTATTTTTTAATTACAAATACATCATTCCCACCTCGCCTGAGTGCAAGTATGTAAATGATGATGATGTAATTTATTAAAATTCATTTTTTGTTGTTTTGATTGGGGCAAATGTAATATTATTTTTTTAATACGGGAAAATATTTTTTTGTTCAAAGACCCTAAGGGTTTTGGAAACCCTTAGGGTCTAAAATGTAAACACTTACCTCGCCACCTGTACTCTCCTGGTCACCACACCTTTTTGGGTATGTATCTGTAAGAAGTACATTCCTGTTTGTAATTCAAATACATTGACTTCATAGTTAAGGTCCTCCACAACCTTGTCTTTTATAACATTACCATTGATGTCAATCAATCTGATATGCTTGATCTTTTCGCTTGATTCAACGGTAAACTTGTTGCGTGTTGGGTTGGGGAATACAGAGACATCCACTGAAGTGATATGCCCAATTCCTGTAGCGTCAGAGAAATTGGCAGTAATAGTTACGTCTTCTGCAGGCATTGTGTATTCAAATTCTGCTTCATCAGTTATATAATTGCCAAAAGCATCTGTCCAGTTATAAAATACAAAACCTTCTGCAGCTGTAGCTGTCAAAGTAATTATCTCTCCTTCATTATAAAGCTCTTGTTCAGGATTTATTGCAACCGTTCCTGCTTCTTCGGGGTTAATAACTACTATGAATTCATAACCGGCAATAGCAAAATTGGCAGTAAGTGTAACATTAGAGGCAGGCATTGTAACGATAATCACTTCCGACTCAAAATCATCAATGTGATCAGCATCACCTGTCCAGTTTACAAATTCATATCCATTTTCAGCAGTTGCTGTCAGGGTTATTACATCACCCATGTGGTAATAATCTGCTTCAGGATCAAAACTTACCTCTCCAGAACCTTCAGGGTTTACATTAACACTGAGATTATATTCTATTGCTGCAAATTCTGCATAAAGAGTAATATTTCCAATATCAGTAACCTGGGTTACTTCTGTATCAAAAGCAGCTTCCAGGTACCAGCCTTCAAAAGAGTAACCCTCTTTACTTGCATCCTCCAAATCTACAGGTAAATCATCTATTGTAAATGTAGCAGGATTGTCAGCATGGTTTGTGCCTCCATCAAGAACATAGGTAATATCATAAACAATCGCTGCAAATTCTGCATAAAGGGTAATATTTCCAATATCAGTAACCTGGGTTACTTCTGTATCAAAAGCAGCTTCCAGGTACCAGCCTTCAAAAGAGTAACCCTCTTTACTTGCATCTTGCAAATCTAAAGGCAAATCATCTATTGTAAATGTAGCAGGGTTGTCA
>PWMW01000019.1 GCA_003559095.1 Clostridiales bacterium
ATCAGGACACTCGAGGAAGGGGACATTCGCTTTTGCCCATTCCCAGGCCTTCGCGTCTGGAATGGCGTTGACAATGTTCTCCGGGTAGAGACTGCTGAACCCTTCAAAATAGTGTCTGAATTTGTCTTTTTTGATTGAATGTGGTTGCATAGTCGTAGTCATATTGTTCCTGCAGAACGTCACGCCTCAGCAGACCCGGAGGGCGCGTCCGCGGCCCCTTCGGGGTATGCTGCAGGCGATTGTTCGGCAATCAGCGTGCTCACATGCCTTGAGAAGTCGTCCCACGTTGGAAATTCCGGAATGTAGGATCGATTCGCCTTGTGCTTTCTGACCTCCTGCATCTGTTTGGCCCATGCAGCATCAACATCGGGGTGCTGGCGGAAATATGCCAGGGCAATGTCCTGGTTGCGCTTCGCAATGCCAGTGGGGTCGTGCACGATCTCTGCGCGTGAGAACATCCAGAAGTTGAACCACTCCGCATCCGCTTGGCGGAGGAATGCCCCTTCGGGAAAGAGTGCGAGATCGATTTTGATCCCTTCGGGTGATTCTTCGTGCGTCAGCCCAAGCTGACCATCGCCCTGAAACACAACGAACAGATCGAGATCTGAATCCGGTCGCTCCTCACCACGCTGGACGCTACCTGCGACCAGAATGCCACACCGGGGGTATCGGTCGGACAATTCGGAAGTCATTCGATCAATGATTTCACGCTGGATACTCATCCTTCTCCTTCTGCCGAACGGCCGAGTTGAGCGACCGGCCGTATAACGCAGCGAACTGGTTTGCGTATGTTATGCGCCGGTTCGCTCGAACGTTTTGTTAGCGACGCGCGAATCAGCGCGTGTCGCGGTTTTGATTCTATCAAAAAACAAAACTTCGGGCGAATCCCGAAGGGAGCGGTCCACTCGGCCGTTAGCGCCGTGCGCAGCGCGGCGCTAACGCTCTCAATCAGGCGCGCTGTCAAGCGTCGCCTGAATTGAATTGTTGGGCTGTCTTCTGTCTTAAGATACTCTTCGTTAGCGGGATATGTACATTAAATGTTCGATCTCCATCTTTCGCTGCACAGAAGAGGACGGCGGGTACGCCGTTCTTCAACCATAGCTGGGGACGCTCAAGTCGTTCGATTTTCTCGAGGCCGCGCTCTTGCCAATTCACTTGTGGCGTTGTGACAAGGGGATGTTTAGATAATTTCCACCTGAATCCGTCATCAGATTCGAAAAGTGCCAGTGAGTTCTTTGCTCCGGTGAATGCGCCATGCATGTCTTTCACGATAGCCCAGACCTTACCATCTTGGGTCCAGATATAAGGATCTTCAGCGGGAAAAGAATCTCCTTCAGAAGTGAAAATTGGTTTTGGATGCTTCCTGAAAGGACCGGTTGGAGAGTCAGAGGTGGCCACCATGTGCACAATTGGACCGCCAAACGGGAGAGGCCTCTTCTTTCCTGCGCACTTGTAAACCATTAAATAGGTCCCGTCTGGGAGACGGCAGAGCGAGGGATTATTTGTCATAAGGGCATCCTGGTCCTCATCGCTTTCGCCGACATCAATCAAAGGCTGATCAAACCGTTTCCATGGACCGTTTGGGTGATCCGCAACAGCGACCCCGATACGCTGGTTGTTACGGTGGATCATGTTGAGTGCCTTGGTATTCTTCCCATTCCCGGTGTTACCCATGTAGTAGAGGTAATACTTGCCACCAAACGCATGAACGGTGGGATTATGTGTGCACAATCCATCCCAATATCGAGTGCCTCGGACTCGCAGGGCCACATCCACATGCTGATACGGGCCTGTTGGCTCACCTGAGACCGCATGCGCTATTTCAGAATGGGAGACCCAAGCCTGGAACCCTGTAGAGTGCGGCCAGCGACTGTAATACAGGTGATATCGGCCTTCCGGATCGGGGGCCATGCTGCCTCCCCAGGTGTAATGTTCCGCAGACAGGAACTTGGCCTGCGGAGGAACGGGATAGAGAATTGTGCTGAAATCCATATGTCTTTCCATGCCCAACGGCGAACATAACTCGTTCTGAAGAGACGCGCAACGCGCGGCTATTCGGAATCGAGTTCATGTTCTTGTTATGCTGGCTTCCACCTTCTTATTCGTGCTCCGGTAACGAGGCTCTGACGGCGGGCAACGTCTTGCCAGCTATAAGCTGTCCGTCGTCACAGAGACCATCGTCGCTTCGTTCTGCCAATTCAGCCACCATCCGCGCTCGCCATAACAGAAGACGGTCCCCGCTCTTTGAATCTCCGGATAAGTCATGAAGCTCGTTTGGATCATCGACAAGATCGAATAGCTGTTCCTCACCAGTACAGGTGTACCAGATGTATTTTTCCTTACCGTCCGTGAGGAATTGCATACCCATGTCCTTGTGGTAGCAAGGGGCGTGTTCGCCGTGCATGTATGCCCGCCAATGGGACGTTGCCGCAGTGTTGGAAAGCAGCGGCAGCATACTGCGTCCTTCGATCTGAGTGGGGAGTTCAATCTCGGCAGCTTCGAGGAGG
>PWMW01000128.1 GCA_003559095.1 Clostridiales bacterium
CGAAGAAGGCTATACCAGTGGGGCCGCCTTCCTCAAAGGGCGTAATCTCCGCCACAGCATACACCACGTCTTGTCCGTGGTCGCCATGGCTTCCAGCTAGCCCTAAGACTCCTAAGCTAAGTACCAACAACAGAGACAGCGAAACACCTACGAAACGTTTCATCAGACAGTTCTCCTTTCAAACGTCGGTTTTATTGTTCAAAAGACACAGTCAGTCAGCCTCTCTCTGAATGAGTAGCATCACAGTGCGGCGAGCTGGCGGTCTTTTGAGCTCGATAGGATCGGTCAAAATCATCATTCTAGTCGAGGCTAACCAGCCGGAGAAGAAAACAGCGGTTCTCTCGACAACTATGGCGTTGTCTAGCCGTCGTGAGAATGATAATTGTTTTCAACCGATGGTTACATTATAAGTTGCACACTAATATTTGTCAGATTCCACTGCAAAAATGAGCCCGTTTCCCCTGATTCACGGTGGTTGTTGGTTTTTTGAACAGGATCAGCTGAGAATTCTGAGGCATATTGCCTGTACAGTCGCATAATGACGCCGGAACAGGGCCTGGATGCCTGCTTTGGTGCCCTGTGACCTTGGTGACTTACGCCACCGTAGGTACAGGAACCAGACCCCGCCGCTGCTGTCGTTCAGCGTCTTGGAGGGATCTTCGTTTATCACCGCGCAGACAGCGAAGGGCTTGCTTCACGTTGCGGGCGATGGCCATAAAGCCAAATAGCGTTCGGCACTTGTGGATGCCCCGTACCCGTAGTTTCTCGGCACCATGTGTTCGCTTCATCTCCGAGTTAGTGCCTTCAATGGCTGCCCGCTTGCTGGTGTTGATGCGGTGCTGCTCTGGATCTTGAATCTGTTTGCGGGTTTCGGCTGCGATTCGTTGTTTGTGACTGATGCTCAATGTTTGTGCTTGTTTCTTGGGTTGGCTGGGACAGGCATGGCGAGCTGGACAGCTTTGGCAGATCTCTCGATCGAAATGGACGAGAATCCGTCCGTTCGTTTCATTATAGATGGATAGAATACTGGGCTGTCCCGCCGGACAATGTGTCACAGTATGGCCGTCAAACCGAAACTCATGCAGAGGAATCTTCTGCGATTCCTTGCCCGTCATGTTCGTGTAGTAGAGGTTGATGTCGTGAGCCTTGGCTTCGTCATAGACAGGGGCTCCGGAATAACCACCATCGACGTAAAGATCTTGTACGCCGTGCTGATCTGCCAAATGGGGTATGGCATCCTGGGCCATGTTGGAGTCGGCCGCTGTGTTTTGTTCAAACATGAAGTCGAGAATCAGCTGGACCGGGTTCCCGTCTGCACAGGTCTCGGTCAGGTTAGCTACGTAGCCGACGTGGATGTTGTCTCCCTTCTTGCGCAGTGTAGCGTCGGCATCATAGGCGGAATGGAGGTTGTGGGATGTGGGGCTGGCGCCAAGTGCTTTCGGCGCCCATGTTTGTGTTGCCACATCGTAGTCGCCTTGCTCCATCAAGAACCGAGCTAGCAACTGCACGCCCTCTAACTGTTGGAGTTCCCGATGCTCTTCGGTCAGCCGCACGAGTTGAGCAGACAACTGCAGCATCTCGGTCAAGCGGCTTTCGACTTCGCGTGTCTTCACCTTCAGCAGCAGTTGGTTCTTGAACTCTGGCCGCAGCACCTCCTGCAGCTCTTCAGGAAGAAGGTCTGCGGGGCATGCTCGGGCAGCCTGCTTCAAGACATCATAGGCCAGCGAAAGACGTCCTGCCCGACGAATGTTACTCATGATCTGTGTAGAATCCATCCTTGCTTCGCTGCGATCGAGATCCAAGACCTTCAATAGATGATCGGTAATGAGCTGAAATTGCTGGTAGATGAGGTTATCCCTTCCAGGATGCTCCAGCGCATGAAGATACAGCCGTTGGCGGAACTCAAAGATGGTGCGTTCGGCCACTGCATGTTGGGTGATATCGCGAATACCGAGGGCCCACCGCACTTGGACGTTGAAGTAGTATTGGTCCAACATCTCAGCTACCGTATAGTTGAACAAGGCGGCAATGATCTCCAAGCTCAAGAGGATATTCACGGGGAAGTTGGGTCGCCCCACATTGTCCGCGTACAGGCCCGCAAAGGCATCTTCGTTGATTTGGGAGAAAACATTTTCATAGAAACCGCTGGCCCAGGAGTCTTCCAGGCGCTGGCGCACTGTATTCGGGAGTTCAGCCACCGTATTGAACAGGGATGGCCGTTGATGATCATCGTTGCGTCGAAACATGGGATCGCCTCCATACGATTTATCTCATTCAATCGAAGTTTAACTCTCTATTCCTTGTATTATCTTCGATATTCGTATGGAAGATTCCTGTATACTCAGGTTAGAATATGATCGCTTTTTGGACTTTTTGCAGTGGAATCAGTCATAGCCCATAAAACGTTTTGTCTGCACTTTAAACTTTCCCTGCTGAAAGCGCTTGGCTATGGCCCACTTTGTGTTTTCCGACATCGATGCCGACTCTTCTTCCGCCACAGAGCTTA
>PWMW01000385.1 GCA_003559095.1 Clostridiales bacterium
AGCCCATGATAATGCCTGCGATCATGGCGGGTAAGTAGATAACCAAGCGGACCAAGTTGCGAAAACGATATTTTTGGTTCACAAAGAGGGCATAGCCCAGGCCCAAAATCTGCTGAATCAAGGTGCAGCCAATGCCGTAGATAAAGGTGTTGCGGACAGCGACCCGGAACAAGCGGCTGCCATAGATGCTGGTGTAGTTCTCAAAACCTACATAGCGGAAATGCTGGGAGTAACCATTCCAGTTAGTCAGGGATATGCGAATACCTTCGATAAACGGATAGAACACCAGCGTGGAAAAAAGGACGACCACGGGAATTAGCATAATGTACATTTCGGCCTTCTTCTTGTTCAACGTTCACACCTCCCACGGAGACCCTGCCCGCCAACGGTGCCCAAAGGCACTGCTGGCGGGCAGATGTGTGTTTTCGGCAGTGTTTATTCGGCAGCGGCTCGCAGACGATGGTAGTTCTCTTCCAGGACCTGCGATCCTTCACGCACCGTGTATTCACCGGACATGACACCGGCCCCAACGGACTGGAGCACACTCCACATGCCGCTGGGCAGGTAGAAACGGTCGAAATAAGGTTCGATGGGTACGGACTGCCATCTCTGGTAATCGTCGGTCAGAACACCCAAGTCATTCTCGATTCCTTCCAATGCCGGGGGCAGCCCCTGGGCTTCGGAAACTCGGATGATGTTCTCAGGCTGTGCCAAGAACTCCAGGAACAGCAGAGCTTCTTCCATGTGCGGCGTCGTTTTGGCAATGCCGATGGCGTTGCGTTCGCCGCCGATCAGCACACGCTCTGCGTCATCATAGGATGCGAAGACGGGAACGAAGCCAATGTTGGCATCGGGATTGTACTCCAGCACACTGATCGCTTCAGCATTGTTGGTGAAGATGAAGGCCAGCTGATCCAAGGCCATGCTCTGATGGACGGTGTCAGCGGAAGCTGTCAGGACATCTCTGTTGATGAAACCAGCATCGCGCATGTCGACGAGCAGTTGGTTCACTTTGTCAAACTCGTTCCAGTCAAAGGTTCCATCCATCAAGGCTTCCCGATGGTCATTGGACGGGCTGGCTGTCAGGAGCGATGTCCCGGCAAAGAGCATGAAGCGGGCAAAGGAACGGGGATCACGGCCATACATACCCACAGGGATATCACCGTTGTCTTTGATGGCCTGGAAAGCAGCCATGAAGTCATCCCAGGTGTGCAGTTCATAGGGATCGACGCCGGCGTTTTCCACCACGGTCTTGTTCACAACCACACCAGCTTGGTCGGCATCCACCGGCAGAACAAAGATTTCCCCTTGATCGTTGGATACGGTTGGCAGCATGGAATCGATAATGCTGTCAATCCAAGGCTGATCGTTCAGGGGACGCAGGTATTCGCTGTAGCGCTCCACGGACCAGCCATGGGTTGTCCACATGTCTGGCAGGTCCATGCTGGCCATGCGGGTCCGCATGAGTGACTCAAAGTCCCGGCCTTGGCTGGAAACGCTGACCCGGATGTTGGGATGAAGGGCTTCGAAGTCCCGTGCCACTTCCCGATAAGCAGCGGTCACAGGGTCCGGCGAGTTCAAGACCAGTTCCAGTTCAACGGTTTGGGCCGAAGCACCGACGCCGGCTAATACCATGATCAACAATGCCACTGCGAGGCTACAAAAACGGAATTGTCTGTTCATAAATACATCTCCTTTTTTTGGTAATCTTCAGTTTTAAAAATCCGATACTCTCCTATGGTCCTCCTATTCACCCCCTCAATGCTGTCTGTCCTTGATCAACGGCTGACCACCTCTCGCCAGCGAGCAATGATCGCCTCTCGCTGCTTTGATGCTATGTCCAAATCGTAGTCAATAAGCTTCATCTCAGCCAAGGGTATGAGAACATCCGGTGGATCCACATCAATGCGCACGGAGCGCCGGTGCATTTCGGCCACGAGAAAGGCCTGTACTTCGCGACTGAGGACGAAATCGATGAACTTGCCGCCATTCTCCGGATTCGGGGAATCCTTGACCAAGGCAATGCCATCGGGAGCTGCGGAAGTCCCTTCCGCCGGATAGACCAACTTCACCGGAGCGCCGGACATGACGTAGACGGTGGCAGCGGCCTCCAAGGTGATGCCCACGTGATAGCGGCCGGCACTGACGCCCCGGGGAACTTGGCCGGAGCTGGCCAAAATGTGGGCATTGTGCATGATCTGCTCCACCAGTTCCCAGCCTTCTTCTTCTCCGTAGGCGAAGAGAATGGTCATGAGCTGCGTAAAGCTGGAGCCTGATACATCGGCTCCGGCGTAGACAATCTTCCCTTCCCAGCTGGGATCGGCCAGATCCTGCCAGGTCGTCGGCACGTCCTCGGGTGCCACTAGATCGGTGTTCACCATTAGGACCATGGGGATTCCGGTGTAGGGCAGCCAATGGGTGCCAACCATGTATGTGGGATCGATATACTGGATCTCGGCAGGTACAAAAGGCGCCAAGAGATGGGCATGGGCTTCCAGTGGTTCCG
>PWMW01000404.1 GCA_003559095.1 Clostridiales bacterium
AGCGTCCCCAAGCCGGCCGCTATCGCCAATTTTATCAGTTTGGCGTAGAGGCTTTCGGTTCATCGGATCCCGCTCTGGATGTGGAGATGATCACAATGCCCATCCATGTGTATATTGAGCTGGGTCTCAAGGACTTTGAAGTTCACGTTAACAGCATCGGCTGCCCCAAGTGCCGTCCACCCTATCGTCAGCGTCTGCAGGAGTACCTAAACGACGACAAAGACAAGCTGTGCGGTACCTGCCAATCCCGCTATGACCGCAACCCCATGCGCATTCTAGACTGCAAGGTGTCGTCATGCCAGGAGCTTACTGCAGAGGCGCCGTTAATCGCTGATTATCTGTGCGAAGAATGCAGTGAGCACTTTCAGGCAGTGCAGAACTACCTGCAGCAGCTGGACGTGAAGGTGGTACCGAACCGGCGGTTGGTGCGAGGATTTGACTATTACACCAAGACGGTGTTTGAAATCAAAGTACCCGGATTGGGTGCACAGGATGCTGTGGGCGGTGGCGGCCGCTACGATGGTTTGGTAGAGGAGATGGGCGGACCCAGTACGCCCGGCGTTGGCTTTGCCGTGGGTATGGAACGGGTACTGCTGGCACTGGATAAAGAGGGCGCCAAGACATTAACACGCCCGGGCATGGATGGCTTCGTAGCTCAGTTCGGCGGTGCCAGCAAAGAGCGGGCTGTGGCACTGGTGCACGAACTTCGACGGGCCGGCCTCAGCGTTGACATGGACTATTTGAGTCGAAGTCTCAAGGCGCAGATGAAGGCTGCTGACCGGGCCCGGGTTCACTGGGTATTGTTTTTGGGTGATGATGAGTTGGCCGCGGGTGCTGCGCGCGTCCGGTGGATGAAAACCGGTGAAGAAGAAACGGTTGCCTTGGCGGAACTGGCAGCTTACCTCAAAGCCCAAAAGGAGGCGCGCCCATGAAACCATGGAAACGCACACACAACTGTGGTGATGTCAACGCAGATTTGGTGGGTCAAACCATCACGATCAATGGCTGGATCAACCGCCGTCGTGACCTGGGTGGTCTTATCTTCGTGGATGTTCGGGACCGTTGGGGTCTTGTCCAGGTTGTTTTTAACCCTGAGACCCTGGCAGCTGATGTTTTTAGTGATGCAGAGCGACTGCGCAGCGAGTTTGTTATCAGCGTGACCGGTACGGTCGCTCAGCGCCCGGATGGCCAAGTCAACAGGGACATGGCCAGTGGTGCCGTGGAAGTGCATGTTGCGGCGCTGCACATTCTCAGCGATGCCAAAACGCCGCCCTTTCACCTGGACCGGCCCAGCGACGTAGATGAAAGCCTGCGGTTAAAGTATCGCTATCTCGATCTACGCCGCCAGGAGCTGCAGAAGTCCCTAGCAGTGCGTCATCAGGCGGTGCAGTTTGTGCGGCAATTCTTGGATGAACAGGGATTCCTTGACATCGAAACCCCCATGTTGACCAAGTCTACGCCCGAAGGGGCTAGAGATTACGTGGTTCCCAGCCGCGTCCATAAAGGGAAATTTTTAGCACTACCGCAATCCCCGCAGATGTTCAAGCAGCTGCTAATGATCGGAGGTTTCGAGCGGTATTATCAGATCGTTCGCTGTTTCCGAGACGAGGACCTGCGCGCCGATCGTCAGCCGGAATTTACTCAGATCGACCTGGAAATGTCTTTCGTCGATAGCGAGGATGTCATGGATCTGATGGAGCAGATGATGCTCGGCTTGTTCGAAGAGATCCTTGGCATTACGCTCAACAGACCGATCCCCCGTCTGCAGTACGAGGAAGCCATGAATCGCTTCGGGTCTGATCGTCCGGACACTCGGTTCGATCTGGAACTGCGTGATGTGACTGCTGAGCTCAAAAACAGTGGTTTTAAGGTTTTTGCAGGCACAGCAGCCCAAGGCGGCGTTATCAAGGGGATCAATGCCAAAGGCTGCGGTTCCCAGTTCACCCGTCGTGAGATTGATGAGTTGGTGGAACGGGCCACTGCTTGGGGTGCCAAAGGTCTTGTATGGATGGTGTTGGGCGAACAGGTAAAATCGCCCATTGCCAAGTTCTTGACAGAAACTGAGATCGGAGCCATCGTCCAAGGGCTGGCAGGAGAGACCGGGGATCTGCTGCTGCTGGTTGCGGATCAGCAGGAAACTGCGTGGGATGTTCTGGGCCGTCTGCGCCTGTTCTTGGGCCAGAAGTTGAACTTGATTCCACAGGATCGGTATAACTTTCTTTGGGTTGTGGATTGGCCGCTCCTGCAGTGGGATGAGGAGGCGGGACGTTTTGCGGCCGCCCATCACCCCTTCACGGCACCGATGGATGCAGACACGGATCTTCTCGAGACGAAGCCTGCAGCCGTGAGGGCGAAGGCGTATGACTTGGTCCTCAATGGGGTCGAATTGGGTGGAGGCAGCATTCGTATCAACCAGGCCGCCCTGCAGGAACGCATGTTTCGGGCTCTGGGCTTTTCTCCGGAGCAGGCCAGGGAGCAGTTTGGCTTTTTCATTGACGCCTTTGACTACGGTACACCTCCCCATGGCGGCATCGCATTCGGCCTCGACCGCATTGTTATGATGCTCACAGGCCGGGCTTCCATTCGTGACGTGATTGCATTTCCCAAGACGGCCAGCGCCATGGATCTGATGGTCAGTGCCCCCAGTGAGATCGCTAAGGCACAATGGGACGAGCTGGGGCTGCAGCCAAACGCCGATGCGACAAAACGTGTCAATCCTTGATGGGAAGCGGGTTTCGGTTGCACCGCCTGTTAATTTGTGATATTATTTAACCAGATGGAACCCCTACTGTGTGCGTGGTCAAGCTGGCTTTGTTATGAGCCAACACCATAACAAAGGGAATTCGACTCTGCCTGTGGAATACACGCCTCTTTCACGTGGACGTACGAAGCAAGCAGGAGGATACCCACCTGCTGAGCGCAGGTTCATTCAAGTCAGCATTAACGGCACGGTGGGGAGACCTGCCCCCTTTACGGGGGTTTTTTTGTGGAAGGAGAACGCACATATTATGCTCCATCGCTTCAGTCGGTTGGAATTGCTGGTGGGAGACCATGGTTTGACGACATTGGCTGCCAAGCACGTAGCGGTCTTTGGTCTTGGAGGCGTGGGAGGCCATGCAGCGGAAGCGCTGGCTCGCAGCGGCGTGGGTCAGCTGACGTTGGTCGACTATGATGACGTGTGTTTGACCAATATGAACCGCCAGTTGGTTGCACTGCATTCCACTGTGGGCCGGGATAAGGTGGACGTCATGGTCGAGCGCATTAACGACATCAATCCCCACTGCCGGGTACATGCTGTCAAAGAATTTTATACTGCAGACAACGGCCACGCAATGCTGCAGGGGCCGTTTGATTTTGTCTTGGATGCTATCGATACCGTCTCCGCCAAGCTGGACTTGATTCAACGGTGTTTGGAACGGCAGATTCCCATTATTTCTTGTATGGGTGCCGGGAACAAGTGGGATCCAACCCAGTTGACGGTCTGTGATATCGCGGAGACTCACACGTGTCCGTTGGCTAAGATCGTGCGTCTGCAGCTTCGGAAAGCCGGCTGGGTACAGGGCCTGCCCGTGGTGTTTTCGCCCGAGCAGCCGGCGCCCATTGTGACCACAGCGGGCTCCTGTCACGGCGGGTGCGTCTGCCCCGACCCCGGCTCGAAACCATTCAACTGTACCCAGCGCCGCTCGATCCCTGGCAGCACTGCTTTTGTGCCGCCTGCTGCTGGTCTGGCCATGGCCAGCTATGCTGTTCGCCGATTGTTGGAGCACTGAGACTCGGGGAGGAATGCAGGTGGACTTGTTCAGTCAGGCCCAATATGAGAACTTGGAACCCTTGGCGGTGCGGATGCGTCCTGCCAGTTTGGATGCGTTCGTGGGTCAACAGCACATCATTGGACCGGGCAAGTTGCTGCGGCGGGCCATCGCCAATGATCAGGTGAGCTCGCTGATCTTCTACGGTCCCCCGGGCACCGGCAAGACGACGCTGGCTTACGTCATATCTCGGACCACGCAAGCGGAATTCATTAAAGTGAGCGCTACCACCACAGGAGTCGCAGAGCTCAAAGAAATTATTATCAAGGCCGTGGAACGTCTCAAATATTACGGCCAGCGAACCATTTTGTTCATTGACGAAATCCAGCGCCTGCATAAGGGACAGCAGGATATTCTGCTGCCAGCTTTGGAAGAGGGCCATGTCATTCTGATCGCTGCCACCACTGAGAACCCGTATTTTGAAGTGAATGGGGCTCTGCTCAGTCGTTCGCGGATCTTCCAACTGCAACCGCTTAGTGAGGATGAACTGCAGCAGATTGCCCGTAATGCCCTGGAAGCCGAACGAGGCTTAGGATCGGTGCAGGCGGCGGTGGAGCCCGATGCTCTCCAGCACCTGATCACAACATGCAGTGGTGATGCTCGGGTTCTGCTCAATGCACTGGAGTTTGCCGTCATGACTGCAGAACCGTCGGCAGATGGGGTCCGCCGGGTTTCCTTGGCCGCTGCTGAAGACGCAGTGCAGGCACAGCGCGTGCGTTACGACAAAACGGGTGACAACCATTATGATACGGTGTCAGCCTTCATCAAGTCTATGCGCGGCAGCGATCCTGATGCGGCTCTCTATTGGATGGCTCGCATGCTTTACGCCAACGAGGAACCGCGTTTCATCGTGCGGCGGATCATCGTCCATGCATCGGAGGATGTGGGTTTGGCAGATCCGGTGGCAATGATGTTGGCTCATGCTGCGGCCAATGCCTTGGAATGGTTGGGCATGCCTGAAGCCCGTATTCCCATGGCCCAGGCTGTCTTGTATATTGCCACGGCACCAAAAAGCAACAGTGTGGTTCAGGCCATTGATTCTGCTATGCAGGCCGTAGAGAGCACCTCCGCGGCGTCCGTACCCAAGCACCTCCGGGATGCTCACTACAAGGGAGCCAAGAAGTTAGGCCATGGCGTTGAGTATCGTTATCCCCACGATTATCCAGATCACTACGTGCCGCAGCAGTACCTCCCTGAAGGAATTCCAGGCGGTTATTACCGGCCCAGTTCCCAAGGAAGAGAGGCGCAGATTCGGCAGCGCCTGGAAGGCTGGAAGACTGAGAAATGAGGACCGCCACCGCTTTGCTTAACACCAACCAATTTGGTTGGTTTTTTTGTTTGACACACAAAAATGCCTATGCTATTATTTAGAGAGAATTAATTCCTATTAAGTTACTCGGGATTAGGAAGGGGGACGATTCGTGCGAATTTCCACCCGAGGTGAGTATGGTGTACGCGCCATGTTTGACCTGGCAATGCATTACGGTCAAGGACCGATATCTTTAAAGGTGATCGCCGAACGGCAGGGCATTTCTGAACACTATCTTGAACAATTGATGGCCAGTCTGCGCAAAGCCGGGTTGGTCACTAGCGTCCGCGGGGCTCAAGGCGGCTACCAATTGGCCAACGCCCCGGAGAATGTTCCCATTGGTGACATTATCCGAACCCTGGAAGGTCCCATCGCGCCAATGGACTGCGTCGACGTGGATTCTGGAGGCTGTCAGCAGTTTAACCGCTGTGCCACCAGGGTCCTATGGGAACGCCTGCGGGATAGCATGGAAAAGGTTTTGGACGAAACAACACTGGCCACACTCTGTCAAGAAGGCATGAAACTGCAGGCTAAGGATGATTCCTTTATGTATCACATCTAGTTTGCGAAAGAGGGGTTTTTTCATGGAGCGGATTTATCTGGATCACGCTGCCACCACACCGGTGCGGCCGGAGGTTCTCGAAGCCATGCTTCCGGTCTATCGGGAAACATTCGGCAATGCGTCCAGTGTCTATAGTTGGGGACGAGAAGCTCGTAAAGCTATGGATGATGCCCGTGCTGCCACTGCCGACATCTTAGGCGCGGACTTTAACGAAATAATCTTTACCGGCAGCGGCTCGGAAGCGGACAACCTTGCTGTTAAGGGAGCTGCTTGGAAACAGCGGCATAAGGGGAAACACATCATCACATCCACCATTGAGCACCATGCCGTATTGGATGCTGTAAAGTGGTTGGAGTCCAATGGCTTTGACGTTACCTACGTGCCTGTAGACGAGGATGGATTGGTAAGTGCGGCGGACGTGGAAACGGCGCTGCGTGAAGATACGATCCTTATTACTATCATGCATGGTAACAACGAGATGGGTACCCTGCAGCCTGTAGAAGAGATTGCGGCTCTGGCTCGCGAGCGCGGTATTCTCTTTCACACCGACGCCGTCCAGACCGTGGGCGCTCTGCCCATTGATGTCAAACAGATGGGTATAGATATGCTCACATTGTCAGCCCACAAATTCTACGGGCCCAAAGGTGTAGGAGCATTGTATGTCCGTAAGGGCGTACGTCTGGACCCCCTGATTCATGGTGGCGCCCAAGAACGCAACCGGCGAGCCGGTACCGAAGATATTCCGTCCATTGTGGGCTTGGCCAAGGCACTGGAGTTGGCAGAACGGGAACGCCAATCCTTGATGCCGCGGTTGATTACCATGCGGGACCGCCTGATCGCCGGCCTGGAGCAGATTCCCGAGACCAAAGTCAATGGCCACCGGGAAAAACGACTGCCGAACAATGTGAATGTGTGCTTCCGTTATATTGAAGGCGAGTCACTGCTGCTGAATCTGGACATGATGGGTATTGCGGCGTCTAGTGGATCCGCCTGTACATCAGGCTCACTGGACCCAAGCCATGTGCTGTTGGCTATGGGACTGTCCCACGAGATTGCCCATGGTTCTCTGCGGCTGACATTGGGCCGAAGCACAACGGATGCTCATGTGGATTATGTGCTGCAGCATGTACCGCCCATCGTGACACGGCTGCGGGAAATGTCCCCGCTGTATCAGGCGTAGATACTTTTGAGTTCGGTTAGGGTGCCTATGCTTCAAATGGTGGGGCTGGCAGTCAATGGCTTGCGATGACCAGAGAAAGGGGTTACTATAGATGTATACTGACAAAGTGATGGATCATTTTCAAAATCCCAGGAACGTTGGGGAAATCCCCAACGCTGACGGTATCGGCGAAGAGGGTAATGTGCGCTGCGGAGACATTATGAAACTTTGGATTAAGGTTGAGGATGGACGCATCGTGGATGCAAAGTTCAAGACCTTCGGCTGCGGTGCTGCCATTGCTACCAGCTCCATGATCACAGAGATGGTCATCGGCAAGACGCTGGACGAGGCACAGGACATCTCCAACCAAGCCGTTGCGGAGGCATTGGATGGCCTGCCGCCCGTGAAGATGCACTGTTCCAACTTGGCTGCCGATGCCCTGCAAAAGGCCTTGGATGATTACCGGTCAAAACACAGCGCGTGAGGCAAACATGCTGTGGTTAAGGGGGTTTCGCATGTGGTGAACGTACGAAGACTGAGGATTGCTGCCGTACTGTTGTTGAGTCTTTTCCTTGGTTTTGCACCAGCGGCTGACGCTCTGCAGCTGTTCTCGGTAGACCAAGAAATCGCCATCGGCCAGGATACGGCGGAGCAAATGGAGGCAGAGTATGGCCTTTATCATGATCGCCATTGGGGTCCTTTAGTCGAGCAGATTGGTCGCAGTATTGTGCCCCACAGCCGTCGTCCTGACCTCCCCTATCAGTTCCGTATTCTTGATTCAGATCAGATCAATGCGGTGGCTATACCCGGCGGATTCGTCTATGTGTATCGAGGGCTGTTGGATGCTGTTAACGACAATAATGAGTTGGCGGCGGTGATTGCCCACGAGATTGCACACGTGGCCAATCGCCACAGTATGCGTCGGTTAGAGCGGAATTTAGGAATTCAACTGGGCCTGACATTTGTGTTCAGGCTGCTGCTGCGTAATGAACCCAGTGTCGGGGCCTGGCAGCAGGTAAGCAACGTCGGGGTTCACCTGCTGAATCAGGGTTACAGTCGCGAAGACGAGTTCGATGCCGACTTGACCGGTGTGAAAATGATGACAGCTGCCGGCTATGATCCCTACGGCATGATTCGCTTTTTCCAAACACTGCAGGATATGCACCGCCGAGAGCCCTCCCGTCTTGAGGTGTTCTTCAGCACCCATCCGCCTCACAGTGATCGCATTGATCAGGTGCAGACGTGGATTGATCAGGAGTATCATGGGCGGTGAATGCGGCGCACCCCGTATGGCCAGACAGCGATGCTGCGTCAATGAAATAACGATGGATACAGAGGCAAAAGGCGGAGCGGTGAAAGCTCTGCTTTTTTGCCTTGTGGGGCAAATCCTGTTCACCTGGAGTGCTGTTGACAATGGGCAGGATGGTGCATTAAGATAGGAATAGCGAGCACCACGCCAATTGGGAGGGGACCGTCATGAAGCAATTATCAGTTGATGAATTACGAACAGCATTTCTTGAGTTTTTTCAAAGCAAAGACCACGCTCTGCTGCCCAGCGCGCCTTTAGTGCCCCACGGTGATCCCACGCTGCTGCTGACGGGTGCCGGCATGATACCCTTCAAACCGTATTTTCTCGGCCATGAAGAGCCGCCCTATCCCCGCGTAACCACCTGCCAGCGCTGTCTGCGAACTATAGACATTGATAATGTGGGGATTACGGATCGGCACGGCACCTTTTTTGAGATGTTGGGTAACTTCTCCTTCGGAGACTACTTCAAAAAAGAGGTCATTCCATGGGCATGGGAGTTTGTTACAGAGCACTTGGAGCTGCCTGCGGCTAAGTTGTGGATCAGTATTTATGAAGATGATGACGAAGCCCATGACATTTGGCGTGATGCAGTGGGCATTCCTGAGGAAAGAATTGTCCGTCTGGGACGGGAGGACAATTTCTGGGAGATTGGCGTCGGGCCTTGTGGTCCCTGCTCGGAGATTCATCTCGACCGGGGCCCCGAACACGGCTGTGGTGATCCAAACTGCCAGCCCGGCTGTGATTGCGAGCGCTATTTGGAGATCTGGAACTTGGTGTTTATTCAGTTTCACCAAGATCAAGAGGGCAACTTGACGCCGCTGAAGAGCAAGGGCATTGATACAGGTATGGGGATGGAGCGCACCGCAGCCCTCATGCAGGGCGCTAAAAGCATTTTTGAAGTGGATGTTATTCGGCCGATCTTGAACAAAGTGGCTGCTTTAGCTGCAGTGGAGTATGGGTCCGAAGCCAAAGCAGATATCTCACTGCGGGTGATTACCGATCACTGTCGCAGCATCACTTTTTTAGTGCATGATGGCGTACTGCCTTCGAATGAAGGCCGTGGTTATGTGTTGCGTCGGCTTCTGCGCCGGGCAGCTCGCCATGGCCGCCTTTTGGGAATCCAAGGCAAGTTTTTGAACGATGTGGTCGATGTGGTTATCCAGCAGATGATGGTAGGTTATCCCGAACTATCTGGGCGGGAGGAATACATTAAGAGGGTCATTGGCTTGGAGGAGCAGCGATTTCATGAAACGCTGGATCAGGGAACCAGCCTGCTTACCCAGTTGATTCGGAAAGAACGGGAGGCAGGCACCAGCATTATCCAGGGAGCTGATGCGTTCAAACTCTACGATACCTTTGGCTTCCCACTGGAACTGACTCGCGAAATTGCCGCCGAATCCGACTTCACAGTGGATGAGGAAGGGTTTCGCATCGCTATGCAGGCCCAGAGGGATCGGGCTCGAGCCGCTCGCGGTGAGACCGGTTATCTCGGTGAAGACGTTGAAGCGTACAAGACCATCCAGGAGCAGGGCCGTTCGGAGTTTGTAGGCTACACACAACTGGAGGCTGAGAGTGCGGTCACAGCGTTGGTAACCGAGGGCGTCTTGGTGGAGCAGGCCACTGCCGGGGACACTGTCCATGTGGTTCTGCAGCAGACACCGTTTTATCCTGAAGGCGGTGGTCAGGTGGCTGACCGAGGTGCTTTGACGTGGCCCGGTGGACACGGTGTTGTGGAGGACGCGCGGCGGCCGCTGGAGGGGGTCATCGCGCACAAGGTAATGCTCAAGGAAGGCACACTGCGGGCAGGCGACCTTGTCACGGCGAAGGTCGCTGAGGGTGAGCGTTGGGATACGGCCAGGCACCACACCGGTACGCATTTGCTCCATAAGGCTCTCAAGGACATCCTCGGCGAACACGTGAATCAATCAGGATCCTACGTTGGTCCCGATCGGCTGCGGTTCGACTTCACGCATTTCGAAGCGGTAACGCCGGACGAACTGCAGGCTGTGGAGCGCAGTATCAATGAAGCGGTCATGGCCAACTATGCCGTAGAATCCATGGTAAAGGATTTACAGGAAGCAAAGGCCATGGGGGCCATGGCCCTGTTTGGTGAGAAGTACGGGACCCACGTTCGTGTTATCAAGATTGGTGGCTATTCTTTGGAGCTGTGTGGCGGAACCCATGTCCCCGCCACGGGCAGTATTGGTTTGGTGCGAATCCTTTCCGAAGGCTCGGTGGCTGCAGGTGTCCGCCGGATCGAAGCTGTAGCGGGCAGCTTGGCCCTTGATACTCTGGAAAGCTTGGATAAAACAGTTCGGCAGGCTGCAGCGACGCTGCAGACCAACGTCGAGGGGTTGGATGCGGCTGCCCAGCGGATTGTGGACCAACGCCGATTATTGGAGAAGTAACTGCAGCAGCTGCGGCAGAAGTTGTCGGCCAGCGCTGCTGATGATCTGTTAAGTTCTGTGGAGACCATCGGTGTCATATCTTTGCTGGTGGCTGAGGTTGAGGCTAACGACATGGAGGAGCTGCGCAGCATGGGTGATTCCCTGCGGGATCGACTGCAGCCTGCTGTGATATTCCTGGGCGCTAAGAACGATGGCAAGGTCCATTTGATTAGTATGGTTTCCAAGGATATCGCAGGCAAGGAGGTCCATGCCGGTGACGTGATTCGCAGTGCTGCAAAGATCTGCGGCGGTGGCGGCGGGGGGCGTCCTGACATGGCCCAAGCTGGAGGCAAAGATGCGGAAAAGCTTGGAGCGGCCCTAGACGAAGCGCGGAAAATCTTCCGTGAACGTTTAGAGGGAATCTCTGCGTAAGTGGAGAAATGATAGATTGCGGGACAAGATGAACTGAAAGAGGGCTATGACATCATAAGGGGGGCCAGCAATGCGGGAACCGACGCCAAAGACCACCGTGTTTCGTTACGGTTCGAATGACCGGTCTGAATCTGTGCGCAAAACGCTGCGCGAAGTCCATGAAGCTTTGAAGGAGAAGGGGTACAATCCTGTTGGTCAGATCGTTGGTTATCTTATGTCGGGAGATCCGACATTTATCACCAGTCACCGCAATGCCCGGAATGTCATAGCTTCGCTGGAGCGTGACGTCATTCTCGAAGAGTTGATTCAGTTCTACCTGGAAAACCGTTAACATGCAGGGAGCTTTTAGGCTCCTTGCTTGCTTTTTGTCTGAAAGACCACGCCTTAAGGGCATGGCAGGACCGATTCCCCATACCATGGAGGCAATTTTCGGATGGAGTATACGCTGCTTGGTTCCACGCAATTACGAGTATCGAAGCTGTGTTTTGGTGCCCTCACAATTGGACCGCTGCAGCGCAACTATTCACCGGCCGTGGGTGGGCGCATTCTGGCTGCCGCGTTGGAACAAGGCATCAACTTCGTGGATACCGCCGAGATGTACCGGACCTACGAGCATATTGCTTGGGCCATGAAAGCCACAGGCCTCGAACCCGTGGTGGTCACCAAATCCTATGCCTATACGGAGGCAGACATGGCGACAGCGGTGCTGGACGCCCGACGCGTTTTGGGCCAACACATACCGCTGTTGGTCCTGCTGCATGAACAGGAGTCGGAACACACCCTGCGGGGCCACTGGCCTGCTGTGGAGTACCTGCTGCGCGCCAAGGACCAAGGTCTTGTTCAGGGGCTGGGTGTTTCTACACATCACATTCAAGGTGTCAAAGCAGCGGCCACCATTCCCGAGTTCCACATGGTGTCGCCCCTGATCAACGTATCCGGACTTGGAATTGTCGACGGCAGCCGTGATGCCATGATCGCAGCCTGTATAGAGGCTTCCGGGCAGGGCAAAGCCATCTTGGGCATGAAGCCCTTGGGCGGAGGACATTTGGTCAGGCAGCGGCATCAAGCTCTGCAGTTTCTGTTGGAGCAGCCGTGGATGGCTGCGGTCGCGGTGGGCATGAAGTCCACCAGCGAAGTCGACTACAATGTGGCTCTCTTCTCGGGGCAACCGCCGACGGACGCCGGTGCTCCATTCCAACGGCAGCTGCACGTGGACCATTGGTGTACCGGCTGCGGCGCCTGCGAAAGAGCCTGTTCCCAACAGGCCATCCATGTGAAGAACGGTAGGGCGGTCAGTATCCCGGAGCGCTGTGTGTTCTGCGGTTATTGCGGTGCAGCCTGTCCGGAGTTTGCAATTAAGGTGATTTAAATTGGAGTGAAGTGTGTGCGCCTATTGGGTTTGGACCTTGGCGAGAAAACCATCGGTGTAGCGGTCAGTGATGAGCTGGGGTGGACGGCCCAAGGGTTGATGACCATCGCCCGCAAAGGAAAAAAACAAGATCTTGCTCAGCTGCGCAGTCTCCTTGAGCAGTATGCCTGCCGGGGTTTTGTACTGGGGCTGCCCCGACGTACGGATGGCAGCGAAGGACCTGAGGCAGAGCGGGTACGGAAATTTGCCCGGAGTCTGGAAGGAGTTTTTCAGCTTCCGGTGTATTTTTGGGATGAACGCTTTTCCACCAAGGTGGCTTCCCAGGTTTTGATGCAGGGCAGCGTTCGCAGGGAAAACCGCAAAGAGGTTGTGGACAAACTGGCAGCGGTGATTATACTCCAAAGTTATTTGGATGCACAATCCCAGTCCAACCAAGAGGAGGAATAGATGATGAATGAAGAACGGATTGTACTGCTGGATGATGAAGGGAACGAACATGGATTTTCCATTGTAGATTCCATTGAACTGGACGACGTGGTTTATGTGGTTCTGCTGCCCGAGGTGGATCCAGACCATGGTGCCGTTATTTTCCGAGTGGACCAAGATGAAAACGGTGAAGACATCCTTTCCGAGATCGAGGACGATGACGAGTTCGATCGCGTTGTGGAAGCTCTGGACCAGGATGAACTAGAAGGTGACGACGAACTGCAGTAATGGCTGCAGCACCCACTGCACGAAATCTAGGGTGGAGGTGGCTCGGTGATGAACAGTGCTCCGCAGCCAAAAGAACGCCTGACTGTGGAACGGACCGTCTACCAGGTGGTCCGTTTTGTCTTAGTGGTGGCATTTTTGGCGATTGTATCCTTTTCCATTATTCTGCTGCTGGCCATGCGCCCGATGTCTTACGAACTGACCGCGCCACCGCAGTTGATCGAAATCCGCAGCGGTGCCGCTGCCCAGGAGATTGCCCGCCTGCTCGAGCGAGAGGGAATCATCCGCGATGAACGGTATTTCCGGCTGTTACTCCGGCTGCGGGAAGCCGAGACTTCACTACAGGCAGGCACGTATCGTCTCAACCCCACCATGCGGCCCAATGAGATCATCACAATTCTGCGGGAGGGGCGTTCCGAAATGGAACGTATCGTCATACCCGAAGGCTATGAACTGCGCCAGATTGCCGATGTGCTGGCCGCTGCTGGGCTTGTGGATCGCCAGCGTTTCCTGCAATTGGCCAGCGATGCGTCGACGGTGTTTGGGAATGATCTGCCCTTTGCTCTACCCATCCCGTCGTTGGAAGGGTACTTGTTCCCCGACACATATCGATTCGTTAAGGGGCAGTCTGAGGAAAGCATCATTCGGCAGATGGTTGGGCGTTTTCTGGATGTGGTACAGCGTCATCTTGCACCGGAAATGGATAACACAGAGCTTACTCTCCATGAGTTGGTGACCTTGGCATCCATTGTGGAAAAGGAGATACGCATTGACGAGGAGCGAACCAAGGTGGCCGGGGTGTACTTGAACCGTCTAGCCATCAACATGCGGCTCCAAGCGGATCCCACTGTGCGCTATGTGATGACAGAGGAGCGGGACCGGGTCCTTTACCGTGACCTGGAAATCGATTCCCCGTACAACACCTATCGCAACCATGGGCTGCCTCCTGGACCTATTGCCAGTCCTGGGCTGGCGTCGATGTTGGCTGTTATCCACCCCGCTGATGTGGATTATCTCTTTTTCGTAGCTCGGGGCGATGGCAGTCATCAGTTCAGCAGAACGTTTGAAGAGCACGTAGCTGCCCGACGGGCATTGGGCTACTAGATGAGGTGTGAGTATTGAAAAAACCCGAAGTTCTAGCGCCAGCGGGCAACCCCCATAAGGCGAAGGCGGCCTTGGCCTATGGAGCTGATGCCCTTTATCTGGCAGGAAAGCACTATGGAATGCGAGCTGCGGCCGGAAACTTCGCCGATGACGAGTTGGTGGGCATTCTGCAACTGGCCCATGACCGTGAGGCTAAGGTGTATGTAACGGTGAACATTTTCGCCCACAACCAGCACCTGTCAGGGCTGCCAGAATATCTTGGTTACCTAGAGTCCCTCGGGGTGGACGCGATCATTGTGGCTGACCCAGGGGTATTTCGCATGGCTGGGAAGTATGCTCCCAAAACGCCCGTGCATATCAGTACCCAAGCCAACACCACCAATGTGGAGGCTGTGAAGTTTTGGCAGGACCAGGGAGCGCAAAGGGTTGTCTTAGCCCGGGAGTTAGCGCGCCAAGACATTGCTGCCATTATGAAGTCGGTGGATATAGAGGTGGAGATGTTCGTTCATGGGGCCATGTGCATGGCCTATTCGGGGCGCTGTATGCTCAGCAAAACTCTCACGGGGCGTGATGCCAACCTCGGAGCTTGTGCCCAGAGCTGCCGTTGGGAATATGCAGTGATGGAATCATCGCGACCCGGCGAGTATTTTCCTGTAGAAGAAGCAGCAGAAGGCACGTATCTATTCAATTCCAAAGATCTCTGCCTTATCAACCATATTCCCGAACTGATGGACATGGGCGTGCATAGTCTCAAGATCGAGGGCCGGATGAAGAGCGCCTATTATACGGCGGCTGTGACCCGTGCTTATCGAATGGCTGTGGATCGCGTCGCCGAGGGAAATTGGAACCAACCAGGGCAGGAGGATCTACTGGCTGAACTGCGTAAGGTGAGCCATCGTCCCTACTACGAAGGTTTTTACCTTGAGGAGAACCCCGGAACCCATCTCAGCTCTACATCCTACGAGCACACGTATGATTTCGTCGGACTGGTAGAGGCGTACGACACCCAACGCCAAGCGGCGTTAGTCGATGTACGCAACCGTCTCGAGGTAGGGGAGTCCGTGGAAGTAATGCAGCCCCGGGGACCTGTGATCGCTGCCGAAATAGCTGCTATGGAGCACAGTCAGTCTGGTGAAGCCCTAAACGAAGCCCACGCCAATACCAAGGTATGGATGCCCTTGGCCGCCATACAGCCCTATGCTATCCTGCGGCGCCGTAAATCCACAGCAGGAGCGTGATGTAATGGATATACCCGTCAAAGAGGGTCAACTATGCACAGTGGAGGTGACTGGTCTCAGTCATCAAGGTGAAGGTGTGGGGCGCAGGGAAGGTTTTGCAGTGTTTGTACCCGCGGCGATCCCCGGTGATGTGGTGGAAGTGGAAGTAATTTCCACCAAAAAAACGTATGCCCGAGGTCTCATTCGCCAGCTGCTGCAGGCATCGGATCACCGGGTTCAGCCGCTGTGTTCTGTGGCGGACCGCTGCGGGGGCTGCCAGCTGCAGCATATGAAGTATGAGGCTCAGTTGGCTTGGAAGCAGACGCTGGTAGCCGATGCGTTCACCCGTATCGGTTCCCTGCAGGCCCAGGTTTTGCCCGTGTTGGGTATGATTGATCCTTGGGAGTACCGCAATAAGGGACAGTTCCCTGTGGGTCGAGATGAAGGTGGAATGTGCCTAGGGTTGTTCGCGCCGCGTTCTCACCATGTGGTCACATTTCCATACTGCCATGTTCAGCCTGAGGCTATTAATCGCGCTCTGAAGATCGTGGAGGAATTGGGCCGCAAGCATAACATAGCTGCGTACGATGAGATGCGGCATCAAGGCACCCTGCGTCACATAGTGATCCGGGCAGCCGAGGCGGAGAACACACTGATGGTGGTATTGGTCAGCCGTGAATCCAATTGGCAGCACCCGGCCTTCTTCGCCGATATTCAACGTTGCGTTCCCCAACTTAAAGTTCTAGCTGTCAACTACAACCCGAAGCGCACCAATGCAGTTTTCGGAGACAGAACCGTTGCTGTCACGGAGAACGAGAAAATAACCGAAACCATTGGTCAATGCCGTTTCGGGATTTCCCCGCGTTCGTTTTTTCAAACGAATTCGCTGCAGACTCGTGTACTTTACGATGAAGTGCGGCGGCATATACCACAAACTGGCTCGCCGTACATCTGGGACCTTCACTGCGGTACCGGCACTATCGGCATCTACGCTGCCCAAGGATCAGGTCGTGTGGTCGGTGTTGAAGTGATTCCAGAGGCGGTGGCGGACGCAAGGTTTAATGCAGCGACGAACGGCGTCCAGGCTCGTTTTGTTCAGGGCCGGGCCGAGCATGAGGCCAGGGCATTAGCCGAGGCAGAAGGGATCCCCGATGTGGTGATCCTGGATCCGCCGCGCAAAGGTTGTGATCCCGAGCTGCTTGAAGTGCTTATCGATCTTGCTGTACCGCGCATCGTCTATGTATCATGTAATCCCAGCACTGTGGCCCGGGACGCTGCGGTCTTGACCGATCATGGATACCGTCTTGGTCCAGTTCAACCGGTGGATATGTTCCCGCACACCGCGCACATTGAGTGTGTAGTTCTGCTGGAGCGTTGAAACGACTTGGTGGTGGGTGTTTTGATTTGATGATGAACTTGAGATTATTGGGGTCGTTGGAGAGAATCACAGAGTCATCAACACTAAAATGGATGACTACTTTGTATTGCCACGAAGTCAACCTGTTGATTTGGGAATAATTAAGGAGAAAATGCGAGGGCCAAAGCAGGTAAGATTTTTGAAGAAGTAACCAACAGCGGTATCAAACTTGTGGTGAAGAACAATACGCCGACCTGTGTCCTGATTAACCCGGACAAATACAAGGAGTTGATGGAAGTTGTGGAGAGTTACCAGCTGCTTGTGGAGGCAGAGCAACGTATGAAATCTGCGACACCATCGGAGTTTGTGAAGCAGGAAGATCTGATGAAAAAGCTGCAGATTAAGGAAGACGAGCTGGCTGGTGAGGATGTGGAGCTGGATGAATGACCTGGTCGGAGGGTATTTGCAGGCGGCAGCTGATGACCTGGGCAAACTAGACAGATCTCAGCAGATACACGTACTCAAAGCCGTCAAGAACGTGGCGCAAAACCCACTGCCTAACTATGAAGGTGGCTATGGTGAACCGCTCAGTAACCAATCTACATCCAAACTGGCTGGTTACTGACCAGTTCCGCTCGCCGATAGGGCTCCCTTTGAGGGGATTTCCGCCAACTGAATGAGCAGATTGCTTGCCTAATGACTCCTTGGCAGGGCTTTACTACCGGACGATGAGAAGATGTCGACATTGTCATGCTCCGCAATAATTGGTTTTCTTGGTTCAAATGGTTACCCTTGGGACTTCAATAGTCGAAGCGGCGATGGCCCTTCCCACAGAGAGGTCAGAGAAGTGCTGAAAGTTTCGCGATTACCTCATTTAGTTGTTTGGTGGGGATTGCACAGACATACTTTGCCCTACGAGCTTTCCAGTCTAGGCTTTTTACATGATCAGAAAGCACTACCCCTGTGATCTCCATAGACTGTGGTAGAAGGACCTCAAAAGGGTAGCCCTTTGATTGGGACGTGATTGGGCAAAAAATAGCAAGGCCAACTTTTTCGTTGTACTCTAGAGGCGATATACATAGAGCCGGTCTATGCCCAGATTGTTCATGTCCAGCTTGCGGAGAAAACTCAAGCCATACAACATCACCCTTAGCGGGAACGTATGACTCTGACATTACCAAATCTCTTTTCCTGTAGGCTTGTCACTAAGGTATTCTTTGTGAAGATTGCTTTCCTTCACTTCAGATATCAAGGTTTTGAGATCATAATTTTCTTGTTGTATTGGTTCGATAATTAACTTGCCATCATCGATAGAGAGATCTACAAATGCGCCTAGCTTTATGGAAGTTTGCTCTGCGAACGGTTTTGGTATTCTAAGGGCCATGCTGTTACCCCACTTCTGAACCTTTACACGCATATTAGCGGCCTCCTTCTGATTGTATCTACAATGATTATACATGAATAGGCCTGCATGAGTCAATACTAACTATCGGAGACTGGCAGATAATCCCGTGAAAGAGGGCTCGCCTAACTAATCGTCATACAAACGGCAAGCTAACTAGCTTGTTCATCTACTACAGCCATCCATCCTACACACTCCATGCACATTGAGACTGTGGTAGTGCTGAGCGAATTTTGGCTGGGGTTTTGTCGGTGAGATAGAATAAAGTCGGGTGAAGACGTTGGTGATTTGGTATGGGGACTATATTGCGTGAAATAGGGGACAAAGGTGGGATGAGTAACTGGGATGTTATACAGCGTTGGTTGGCACTGGTGCGCCCCTTTAGCGGTGTCTACCTCGCCCAGAGATTTCAGTTTCTGGGTCCAATGTCTAGGAACCCAAACAAAGGATTTGGAGCTAGCCCCTCGCGGCTTCGTTTTGCGGTGAGTTGACAAGCGTAGTGGTTTCGGGTAGGCGGGCTGTGTGACGGTCAGAATTCCTCAATGCTGAGCAACTGCCTGTTCAAGCTGGAATGTGAACGCGAAATGGTGAACATTGATGGTGTCACTGATGCAACATACGATTCTCTGGCTCGGACTGCTTGGGACATGGTCGTGATCTTGCCTGTCGATAGTGTTTGCCCTGGAAAACGGCTCTCACCGTGAGGGGGCTCATTTCAAGCGTAGCATTGGCTCAGTTCGACCGTATTGATGGCTTCTTGCAGCCGAAATGTGCATGCGGGTCAGCATTGACAAGAGTCGCAGATTTCTTTACACTTAGACCATAGCAATGGGCTGAGCCCATTGCACAACTGCATACAGCAGAAGACAACGCTATGACAGGGAAAGTAGCTGCAGTTCTAGGCCCAGCGAGTTGGGGATGGTGGAAGCCCAATCCAATGAACTTCAGTGAAGATCCCCCTAGAGCGGCAGACCGAAATTTGAGTAGGCTCTGACGGCATCCTCCGTTACCAGGGTGGCATATGGATGTTTCGTATGCTCAGAGATGGCACGCGCCGGCGTGCAAATCAGGTGGTACCGCGAATGGCCCTTTCGTCCTGTTGGGATGAAGGGCTTTTTTGGTCGGGCAGGAAGGCTGTTGGGCAGAGAATGCAAGAAAGAGATAGGGGTGGTAGCGATGTACCGGGAGGTCTCGTCAAAGACCAATTATTCTCAGATGGAAAAGGAAATCCTCAAGTTCTGGGAGCAGGAGCACATTTTCCAAAAAAGCATCGATCGCCGGGCTGGAGCAGAGCCGTTTACTTTCTACGACGGCCCGCCCACGGCCAATGGAAAGCCGCACATCGGACATATCCTTACCCGCGCCATCAAAGATATTATTCCCCGCTATCGGACGATGAAAGGGTACCAAGTACTTCGTAAGGCTGGCTGGGATACCCATGGTCTGCCTGTGGAGCTGGAAGTTGAAAGAAGTTTGGGTATCGACGGCAAGGCCGAAATCGAAGCCTACGGCGTCGAGTCATTCATCGAAAAATGCAAAGACAGCGTCTGGCGCTATGAACAGGAGTGGAAAACTGTCAGTGAGCGCGTCGGTTTCTGGGCCGATATGGAAAGTCCCTATGTGACCTACCACAACGACTATATCGAGTCAGTGTGGTGGGCTTTGAAGAAGATTTGGGAGCAGGATTTGATCTACAAGGGCCACAAAGTTATCCCTTACTGTACACGCTGCGGAACGGGATTGTCCAGTCACGAAGTGGCCCAAGGCTATCAGGAGATCACCGATCCTTCAATCTTTGTGAAATGCAGATTGAAAGGGACAGAAAACACGTACTTCCTCATCTGGACAACCACTCCGTGGACGCTTCCCTCCAATGTGGCATTGACGGTACACCCCCGCGAAACCTATGCCAAAGTGAACTATCAAGGCCAAGAGCTGATCATGGCTGAAGCTCTGGTAGAGTCCGTTCTGGGCAAGGGCGCCACAGTGTTAGGGCGCTGGCTGGGGCAAGAGCTGAGCGGAATGGAATATGAACCGCTCTTTGATTTTGCCGAACCCGAGAAAAACGCCTATACCGTCGTAACGGATGAATTTGTTACGCTGACCGATGGGTCGGGCATTGTCCACACGGCACCAGCCTTTGGCGAAGACGATGCCAGGGTTGGCCACGTCTACGATCTGCCCTTTGTGCAGCTGGTTGATGACCAGGGCCTCTTTGTGGAAGCCGTAACGCCTTGGGCGGGGCAGTTTGTCAAAGACGCTGACCCAGCCATTGTGGAGAACCTCAGAGAACGCGACTTACTACTTAGAGTGGAGGACTATGAGCACTCCTATCCGTTTTGCTGGCGCTGCGACACGCCTCTTATTTACTATGCACGCAACACATGGTTTATCCGCATGACCGAGGTGCGAGACCGCTTGCTGAAGAACAACAATCAGATCCGGTGGCTGCCAGAGAACATCCGCGAAGGCCGGTTTGGGAAATTCCTGGAAAACGTCGTCGATTGGAGCTTGAGCCGCGAGCGCTACTGGGGAACTCCGCTGCCGATCTGGGAGTGCGGCTGTGGATACCGCCACATGGTCGGGAGCTTGACTGAACTGTATCAGTTGGGCACAGACGTTCCTGTTGACATGGAACTGCACAAACCGCATATCGATCAAGTTTGTCTGACCTGCCCCCAGTGCAGTGGGTCGATGAAGCGAGTTCCGGAAGTGATCGACTGCTGGTTCGATGCGGGTTCTATGCCCTTTGCCCAGTGGCATTACCCATTTGAGAACGAAACGATCTTCACTAACAATTTTCCGGCAGACTTTATCAGCGAAGCCGTGGACCAAACGCGAGGATGGTTCTATACGCTCTTAGCCATCTCTACCCTGCTCTTTGACGAACCTGCCTATCGCAACTGCATCGTTCTCGGCCATGTACAAGACAAACATGGTCAGAAAATGAGTAAGCACAAGGGCAATGTGGTTGATCCCCTTCCCGTCATCGAACGCCAAGGCGCCGATGCAGTCCGCTGGTATTTCTACTCGGCATCTGCCCCGTGGCTGCCGAGTCGCTTCTCAGATGATCTGGTGGCGGAAGGGCAGCGGAAGTTCATGGGCACGTTGTGGAACGTCTATGCGTTCTTTGTTCTCTATGCCAATATTGACCATTTCCATCCCCAGAAGCACCAGGGATCACCCTTTGGCGAGCTTCCTATTCTGGACCGCTGGATTCTTTCGCAGACATCCACCCTAGTTTCTACGGTTGACGGCCATTTGGCCAATTATCGGATCACCGAGGCGGCGCGCACCTCAGCGCACTTTGTGGAGCAACTGAGCAACTGGTACGTCCGCCGCAGCCGTGAACGTTTTTGGGAAAAAGGCATGGAACAGGACAAAATCAATGCCTACAGCACGCTCTATACGGTTTTGACCACGGTCGCTAAGGTACTGGCGCCTTTCGTCCCGTTCTTAGCCGAAGAGATGTACCAAAACCTCGTGCGAACTGTTTCCAAAAACGCCGAAGAGAGTATTCATCTCTGTCTGTATCCGGAACCGGAAGTGTCCCATGTCGACTCGAAGCTAGAAAAGGATATGGACGTCCTGCTGGACATTGTGGCCGCTGGACGGGCCTGCCGCAGTCAAGCCAACATCAAAGTTCGGCAGCCGCTGCGAAGGATGTATGTGAAGGCACAACAGCCGCTGCCAGAAGACTACCATAATGTGGTCAAAGAAGAACTAAATGTCAAATCGTTACAGTTCGTCGATGGCACCGAAGATTTTTATGAGTACCAGGTCAAAGCGAACTTTCCGCAGCTGGGTCCGAAGTTCGGCAGGCTCGTGCCGAGCATCGCGCAGGCTCTAAGCCAATTGTCCAGTGAAGAAGCTGCAGCACTGCAGGATCAGAAGCAGATACAATTGGACGTAAACGGTCAGCCGCTCTGCCTCGACAGGGATGACTTGGACATCCAGGTCATAGCGCAAGAAGGATATAGTGTTGTTATGGCAGGTCCGCTGCAGGTGGTCTTGGAGACAGCCCTCGATGACGAGTTGGTCGAAGAAGGTTTTGTCCGGGAACTGGTCAGCAAGATCCAGACCATGCGCAAAGAAGCCGGTTTCGCCGTTCAGGATCATATCCGTGTCTACCACCAAGGCAGTGACCGTCTGGCCGGTGTGTTGGAACGGAACCGCCAAGCGATTATGGATGAAGTGCTCGCAGAAGACATCTCTGCCTCGCAGCCGCAGGGCTTCATCAAAGAGTGGAATATCAATGGCCAGCCTGTTGAGTTGGGTGTCGAAAAGCTGTGAAAGAAAAGGAAATCTTCCCACTGAGGAAACCGAGTCCAGACTGCCATATGGGGCCATTTACGCACTTGTTCCGACAAACATCACAGTTGAGTAGTAGTCGTTTTCGACTGAGTCGAACAAGGAAGAAAACTAGGGCTGGAGTCTTGCGGTTGCCATAGGCCAGATATCATCAGAAGGTCCAGCCGCAGAGTCTGCTATGTCGCAGGCTTAATCCGAGATCGTCGGCTCGTTGTTCCGGTAAAAATCAGGACACGCATTCAGTCTCCTGCCAGACGACTTTGGCTTGGAGTGACAGGGCCGAAGCTTAGCGTTGCTATTGGGCCCCTTAGAAGCCTTGAAGATAATCCTTGTGTGGCGTGCCGAAACAGCGATCTCACCGAGGGTTTTCTGGGCTCGGCATCCCACCAAGGCCATCGATGCTATGTTTGAGATACGCGTAGACCCCGATGATGATTATCGGGATCTGATTGTGGAAGTAACAGTTAGGAAGAACAATGGAGATCGGGAAACCCTAAGTTTCAGTTCGGTAAATGTTCGACAAGGAATGGGTATGATCCGTTTTGTAGATTAGTGCAGCACATCATTTCGGAAAGAAGCGGCCCTTGCTTTATGCCGAAATGAGCACACACCCCTTCCTCAGCATCGACAGAGGTGCCGCGTTTCTGTGGAAATCTCCCATGGCTTCCAAGCCATTGATTCATGTACGGTACGTCTAAAGAGTCACTATTGGGCTGCACTGAGCGCCTATGGTCACAGTAACGGAGTCACCTATGGCTATGTGAAGAACCTGCAGTTGATGATGCAAGCCGTGTACGGTCGTGTATCGCACCAACGCTCGGCTCAGAGGGTCGTCTTTCTAACTGGGCGCATCCTAAAGGAAGGGGTTGTTGTGACTGTGCGAGCTGATGTTCCTGAACTTTCGTTCCCTTTTCGCAGCCTTTTTCGCACATGGCTTCGGGAAAATGCCGAAACGAGCGACGGCGTTTGGCTGGTTTTCGGCAAAACTAAGGCTGTCATCACTCTATCTGCCAACGAAGCTCTGGAAGAAGCACTGTGCTTTGGGTGGATCGACGGCCAGATGAGGAGCATCGACAATACCAAATATCTGAAATACTTCTCGCGACGTCGTCCAAAAAGCCGCTGGTCGGAAAAAAACAAGAAAATTGTGGAGATGCTGCGGACAAAGGGCTTGTTAACGGAGTTCGGCGAACGTGCCATACAGGCTGCCAAGGAAAACGGCACATGGGATGCCGCTAAAAGTGAGCGAATCTCTGATGAACACGTCGCGGTTTTGGCCCGCAAGTTAACTGGCATGTCTCCCGCATATGAGAACTTCAGCAGTATGTCACCGTCGGTTCGACTCACATACACCCGCAGATACTTTTCCTTTAAGACGGAGGAAGCTCGCCAGCGGGACTTCGAGAAGATCGTCGAGCGTCTCAATCAGAACCTTAAACCTATGTAGTCTGTTTGGGGTCTTGCCAGGAAGCCACGGGCCTGGAAGCCTGTGGGAGGGCGTATCACGGTGTATGGGGAAGCGTCTGCGATCCTTGGAAAACTCGGGGCAGCAGGCAGGAGCGCCTGCTTTTTCGGCCGCAATATCTACAGCCCTAGTGCCGCGTTTCGCAGCTTTGCTTGCAGCCGCAGGAACTGCATATCACAGGACAATGGCCTGGGAGCGATGCTCTGAGGCCATTGGTTTGCGACTTTGCAGGCGCAGCTTAGCCCGCGGTTAACCGGGGCTTGTTTCTGCCATGTCGCCCTTTTGTCGACCGCATACTGGGGTTTTCCTAAAGATGATGGGGATAGCTGCCGATAGAATCAATGAATTGTGTCCCGGGATGCATCAATAGGGTGAGTTCCCAGTCGAAAGAGCACGTTTGACAGCTGTACCGACCTGTTGAGTGAAGATTACGGGACGTTGTTCAAGATCAGGGTTCCCAATGGAGTTGGCGGCTGTTTCTTCTGGGGTACTCCCGATAGGTCTTACACCCACCATTGTTAAGACGAGCCGGCAGATTCTCAGGGCAAATAAAGATGCTTGCAGCCTTATTGCGGCGTTCTGGCAGCCATGGCGCTCACGGGATCATGGTTATGGATAATTGGCGTGTGGACCACATTGCTCATATGACGTTTTTGTGGGGAGACCTGACCAAGACAGACAATCTTGTTCTTCCGTTTACGACTTCCGCGGATGGAGTGGTTGCTATGTACGTACTCTCGGAGCAGAGTAGAGCGTTCTGGATGGCCAGAACTGGATGGTCCAAGGTTAGCATCTGTATAGGACTTTTGCTCGTAATAGGTCTGTTAACTGGAACTCCTCATACCTTGGCCTCTGCGCCAGGCTTCTTCGATGGGCGCGAGCAGGATCTTGCCGGTGGTCTCGTCAACCTAGACGGTCATTGGGAGTTCTATTGGGATCAGCTTCTCGAACCGGCGGATTTCGCCCACGGGATCCCCGAGGGCGGCGAATACGTTGCTGTGCCAGGAGCCTGGAATGGATACCACATAGGCGAGCAGGACCTTTTGGGGCAAGGTTATGGAACGTACCGAGTACAGATACAGGTAGATCACAACCAGTCATTGTTGGGTTTGAGATTGCCGCGAATCCTGACCGCCTATCGACTGTGGGTGGACGGCGGCGAAGTTGCGGGCGCCGGCCGTGTAGGTAGGAATCGTTCGGAGGTAACTCCACAATACCTCACCCAGCAGGCCTTTTTCTACCCATCCGGTTCAACAGTGGAACTTGTCATTCAAGTTTCCAACTTCCATCACCGCAGTGGCGGGATCCTAGAATCCATTCAATTGGGTACGGCCGACAGTGTGCAGGCTGCGACAAAGCGCAGTTTGGCCTACGATCTCTTCCTCTTCGGCAGTCTCGTGATCATGGGCGTGTATCACCTGGTTCTGTTCCTTTATCGACGGTCTGAATGGCCGCTTTTGTACTTTGGTTTGTTCTGCGTCCTTGTCGGTCTGAGAACTCTGTTCGTGGGCCAGATCTTTTTCACCCAGTTGTTTCCTGCCGTCAACTGGGAGTTGGCCCATAAAGCTCAGACTCTGACCTATTACCTTGGGGTGCACGTGATCATTCTTTTTTTCAAGGGGGTTTTTCCTACCTATGTCTCAGGCCACACGGTACGGGTAAGTGCATGGGTTGTCAGTATCTTCAGCGCCTCCGTTCTTCTTCTGCCCGCCCGCTACTTCACCATAGCCAATCCAGTCTTCCAAGTGTTTACCCTGCTCGTCATCGGCTGTATCATCGGTGTTTTGGCAAGAGTCGCCAAAGGACGCGAACGCGGCACAGCCTACCTTGTTCTTGGAGCAGCTCTGCTATTCTTGACTGTGGCCCACGACATCTTGTTTTTGAGTATTCTGCGCAGCGACCATCAGGCTTTCCAAAACATCGCCCGAACAGGGAATCTTTCGGCCCTGGGCATGCTGGGATTTGTGTTTACCCATTCTCTGGTCTTGGCCATCAAGTATTCCCAAGCCTTCCACCGCAACGAAGAGTTGGCATCAGAACTGGCGGCCATCAATGAGAACTTGGAAACCACTGTCCAACGCAGGACGAAGGATCTACAGGCGGCCAATAGCCGAGTTAAGGAGCAAAAACGAGCACTGGAGGAGGCCAATCATTCGTTGGCCATGTTATCTTTGAAGGATCCGTTAACTGAGCTTTGGAACCGCCGCCATTTTGAAGAGGCCTTGGCCACTGAATGGAAACGATCACTCCGGCGGGGGGAGAGTCTAGCACTGATCTTCATCGACATTGATGAGTTCAAAGCCTTTAATGACCAGTACGGTCATCGAGCCGGCGACGAATGCCTGATAAGGGTAGCACAGTCGCTGCGAGGGGCTTTGAAGCGAACGGGGGATATCGCCGTCCGTTACGGCGGCGAGGAGTTTGTTGCCCTACTGCCCATGACGGCTAACAGCGGTGCCGCAGAGGTCGCTGAGGCTATCCGGTACCGTATTGGAGACCTCCGCATACCGCAGGCGTGTTCTGTGCAGGAGAAGTTTGTCACGGTCAGCTTGGGAGTGGCCTCCGCTGTGCCTAATGGCGACTGTTCCCCGGAGGATCTTATCACAGCGGCGGATCGAGCCATGTACAAGGCTAAGCAGAAAGGCAAGAACCGCATGGAAACGGTCGTGGTAGGCGCGGTCGGTTCAATGCTGGTGAGACACTCATAAAACCTCCCGGCCAAAATGCCTCCGATGGGATCAAGGCTTGATTGTGGAGACTCCGCCCCAGCAGCGGCCATGCCCCAGCTGGGGCTATCTTGCGTGGGATCCGTCTGCGGCAGATCGCAGTCGCAAATTTGACATTCTTTTCACTAAAAAGAATTCCTTGGGTTCTTCATAAGGGTTGGGCAGTGGAAAACCAGCTGAATTTTGATACGACGAATCCTGGACTTTCCGGTTCTCGAACTTATTGTGTTTTATTTCGCAAACTTGTTGATGTGGGCCATCCGGTGTGGTATACTTACCACTGCAAGCACAAAGTTTGGAACGAGAGGATGGTTCATTGATGAAATGTCGTTGGAGTTTCTTAGCCGCAGCTCTGTTACTGACGGTTCTGCTTTCATTCCCGGTGGCAGCCGATTCTGCGGATGTGATCATTGTTGGGGCTGGAGGAGCCGGTCTGGCTGCAGCCATTGAGGCGGCGGATCAGGGCGTCAGTGTGGTTGTCTTGGAAAAGATGCCCATGGCTGGCGGTAATACCTTGTATGCCACAGGCGGGATGAACGCCGCTGGCACCAGTTCCCAAGAAACGCTGGGAATCGAAGATTCACCAGCCGTGCATTACAAAGACACCATGCAGGGCGGTCACGACCTCAACGTACCGGAACTGGTGGAGATCATGACGGAGCAGGCACCGGTAGCTGTGGAGTGGCTGAAAGGTCTCGGCGCCGATTTGGCTGATGTGGGGCGTCTTGGCGGTTCCAGTGTGAATCGGACACACCGGCCCACCGGTGGTCAGCCTGTGGGACCACATTTGGTTCAGGTTATGTTTGAGGCAGCCCAAACCCGCGGCGTGGATGTTCGCTTGGAGAATGAAGTCATAGAGATTCTCTTGGACGATAATGGCGCTGCTCACGGCGTGGTGGTAGAAAACCGCGAAGGAACGTATACCATCACTGCCAAGGCCATTGTTGTTACCACCGGTGGTTTTGGTGCTAACCCTACCATGTTTGTGGAATATGATCCCGAGCTGGAAGGCTTTGGTACCACCAATGCACCCAGTGCAACGGGAGATGGCATCACCATGCTGACGGCTTTGGGAGCGGACCTTATCCACATGGATCAGATTCAAACCCATCCTACGGTGCATCCTGGTCGCAGCACCATGATCACTGAAGCCGTGCGCGGTAACGGAGCCATCATGGTCAATCGCGACGGTGCTCGTTTCGTCAACGAAATGGGTACCCGGGACGTTGTCAGCGGCGCTATTTTGGACCAAGATGGTCAAAGCGCATACCTGTTCTTTGACGATGCAGTCCGCGGCAGTTTGGCGGCTGTCGAAAACTATCGTCGTCAGGGTATTGTGACCGAAGCCGATACTTTGGAAGAATTGGCCAACGCTCTTGGCGTTGATGCAGCCGCATTGACGGGTGCTGTGGAAGAGTACAACGCCGCAGTCGCGGCAGGCAGCGACGACGCCTTTGGCCGCAGCGATCTGCCCCGCAGTTTGGATGAGGCACCGTTTTATGCTATCGAGATCGGCCCCGCTGTTCATCATACCATGGGTGGCGTTGTCATCAACGAACGCACCGAAGTCCAAAGTGCCAACGGCAGTATTCCAGGACTTTTTGCAGCGGGCGAAGTGACCGGTGGGATTCACGGTGGCAACCGTCTCGGCGGTAATGCGCTAGCAGATATCATCGTATTTGGTCGCATTGCGGGCCAACAGGCAGCGCAATACTAAACGACCAATCCATCCCCTGAGGCTCTGGACGGATCCGCGTCTGAACAGCGCGCATCTGCAGAACCTCCGCATCCCCCAGGGATGCATGAAGCCAGGAGAGCGTCCTTGACGGTCTCCTGGCTTTTCCATTTGCCCATAATGATGGTACCTTTTGTCGCTGGAAGTCGGGGGTGGTATTAGGGGAAGCCGATGAAAAGGAAAGCCGCAGACTGCTGCCGAATGGATAGGCATATCACGCACGTTGAGGATTAATCGATGGGGAGATGAAAAACCATGCTGGATCTAGGACTTCAAGGACATACAGCAATCGTAACCGGAGCCAACTCCGGGATCGGTATGGCCACGGCCACAGCTCTGGCGGCACAGGGGGTGAAGGTCATCATTCACTTCCTTGATGAAGCCGACATTCGCCACATCCCCGGCGCGACATCCGAGGCGGTCCATCTTGGCCGAGCGGCCGCAGAAAACGTTAGGCAGGGCATCGAAAGAGATGGTGGTCAAGCACAGCTCGTATCCGGAGACCTGGCGCAGCCCGAGACCATTGACCGCCTGTTTGCTGAGGCACAGGCCCACTTTGGACCTGTCAGTATTCTGGTTAACAATGCGGCTCACTGCGAGACCCCGGATACGCTGGACACAACATCATCAGGCTCCGTTGACCGCCACTTTCACATCAACGCCAGGGCGCCTGTACTCTTGATGCAGGCCTTTGTCCGCCAGTTCCAATGTGCCACGCACTCCTTCGGGCGAGTTGTGGGGATCAGTACCGACGCGGCTCAAACATTTGCCGGGCAGATCTCATATGGTGCCAGCAAAGCTGCTTTGGAAGCGTACACGCGCAGCATGGCCTTGGAGGTTGCTGACCGGTGTATCACGGTGAACGCCGTAGCTCCAGGACCGATTCAAACGGGCGTCTATGCCGAAGAGTTTGTGCGGCAGTTAAGTCCGAACATCCCGATGCAGCGCTTTGGGCGTCCGGAAGAGGTGGCCGACGTGGTAGTGTTTTTGTGTAGTAAACAAGCGAGCTATCTGACGGGCCAAGTCATCAAGGTATCAGGCGGGCACAATCTCTAGACTTGGAATCATCGCAGGCCAGCGCTGAGCTGAGGCTTGATGGCGCGAGCAAAAATCCCCTTAGGCGGTTCGGGAGGTATTCGATGACGACGTGGATTCATGTAACAATCAAAGGTGTTGACCTGCAACTGCAAACACACAGCGAACTTTTTTCACCCATGGTGGTGGACAAGGGAACCTTGGCCATGCTGTCCCGGACCGAGTTCGAACCCGGAGACAAGGTTCTGGATTTGGGTTGTGGCTATGGCGTGGTGGGCATTTTGGCGGCGAAGCTCATCGGCGCGGGAAACGTTGTGATGAGTGATAAAGATCCCAAGGCGGTGCAGCTGGCCCGTGAGAATGCTGCAGTTAACGGAGTACCCGAGCTAAAGGTCTGCCACAGCGATGGCTTCGCGCACCTGCAACAGACGGGGTTTACCAAGATATTGTCAAACCCCCCGTATCATACGGACTTTTCGGTGGCCAAACACTTTATCGAAAAGGGGTTCAACCGATTGACCATGGGGGGCACGATGCACATGGTGACAAAGCGCAAGCCATGGTACGAGAACAAGCTGCGGGCGATCTTCGGTGGCGTGCGAGTGGATGAGGTCGACGGGTACTATGTCTTTTGTGCCGAAAAACGATCCAGCGAGTATGCGAAGAAGGGACGCCGAAAAACGAAGTCACGGTCATCCTCAATATGAGACAGAGGGACGTCCGGGGCCTTCTTATGGCACCACCCAAGGCTCCTGGACCCAGTGCCCCAGCTTGAAACCTGTGTACATCCGTGGCACGGCCCAGCCTATTCTTGGTTAAGCTTCATTTTCATGATATTCCGGAACTTAGAGCCCGGGGTCCGTTCCAACTCGAAGGGCTCTCCTTCCAGAACCGGGTAGGCTTCCAAGAATTGCTGAATTTCTATCACATCTTCAGCGCTCAACGAAATATCAAAGATCCGGCTGTTAGATGCTGCATGCCGACTGTTACGAACTCCGATGATACTTGCAGCTACCCCCGGTTGATCGAGGATGTACCTCGTGGCCACATGGGGGATTTCTGCATTGTGTCTTTGGGCAATACCATGCAGCAACTGCAATAACCTCTGGTAGCCTTCTAAGCCCAAGGTTTCCTCGATCACCTGCAGATATTTCACCTGCGAGCGCGTTTCTGGTTCTAAATCCTTTTTTCCCACGTAACGTTGTGTCAGCAGGCCTCCGGCCAGCGTGCCATAGCAGAAATGGTGTATGCCTTGGCTTCTGCAGTAGTCCAGAAGTTCCTTTTCGGGCCGACGATCGAACAACGAATATTGGCTCTGACAGGACAAGATCGGTATGCCCGCATCGACCAGTTCTTTGAGACGGGCCGTGTCAAAATTGGTCACGCCAATGAACCGGATCTTGCCTTTGTCCTGTAGACGCTTCAGATAACCTGCCGTATCTACGTACCGCTTAATGCTGTAGTCCCACCAGTGGAATTGGACAAGATCCAGCGTCTCGCGATGCAGACGGCGCAGGCTCCGATCGATGATCCCTTCGGTATACTCGAGATCCACAGTCTCTAGGACGTGGATGTCTGGAACGAACTTCGTATGGACCTGAATACCGGCAGTGTCGGCGGTATTGGACGTGCTTCGTTCGGCAAGGAATGACCCGAGGAACTCCTCGGCGCCCGTGTATATGTCTGCGCAGTCAAACGTCGTAAAACCACTGTCTACCAGTCGGTGGAAGGCGGTCCGCACATCGTTCATGTCCAGTTGGTTGAAGCTGTGGCCCTGCGACAACTGCCAGCAGCCATTGATGACTCTACTGATGGAGTAACTATCCGTCAGTTGGAACCGCTCGGGCATGTCAACTTCCTCCTTCTGGCCGCCGTTCGACGGTGCATTGCGAGTGGCGGAACTTTTGTGTCTCAAGTCTCGTGATCTTAAAGACCGCTCCGCAATTGGGATCAGGACAAGCGATCTTGCTATCTGACAGCATCCAGTCGTTGGCCTGTAAGAGGCGCTGTTTGGCGGGCAGCAACGGCAGGATTGCACTCAGAGCATACATGGAAAATGAACCATGCTCCGGGAAGACCAGGTCTTCTCCAATGACTAGAAAATAGTCCCCTTCTTTGTGTCCGCAGACCATGGGTCGGTCTGTGGCAGTGACTTCAACTTTCAGGTTATACAGCGTGAAAGAGTCGTCCACAGTTATTCCCCCTCAGGGCATAGAAAATGCCCAGCTTGTTGATGCTGCAGCGGTTTAGGTTATTCTAGCACATCCAAATTCCTGGCGCAATGCCTTCGGGGCGGGTCGGTTTCACCTTGTTGGCAGGCCGTGTCAAGGAAACGACGCAGGTAGTTTCCGTGGGCAAGACGACTTGGTCATTCCCCGACCCCCATTGCGCACGGGATGGTCGCGTCGAACTCGGCCCCGGCAGCGCCATCGGTCTTCAACTTGGTCATTGCAGGCAGGAGATCGTCGGCGTCTTGGCCAATAAATGTTAAGACGAAATAGTGCCAACACAGAGGCGTCCGCCGACATAATTAGCGGACGTTTATCACTACATATCAAAACCGCTCGTCGCTTTTGTCCCAGGTAGGGGGATTTCGCCGTTGGTGTTCATCGCTTCAATGCTACTTTTGAGGTGGACACCAGGGTGTCCACGTCCCACTGAAGAGGGTGAGCCACCTTGGGAATAGGGGGTCACGGAAATCCCGCGCGACGGGATTTCGCGGTTGGTGTTTAGCATTCC
>PWMW01000001.1 GCA_003559095.1 Clostridiales bacterium
ATATCCCGGACTAAACTGGCCCGCAGACGATCGCGTTCGTCCGCCGGGAGATTCTGTCCCATGATCTTCTGCAGATGGGCGGCGCGGATCAGTACCATCAGCTGTTTGAGGATTTCGCTGTCCAGATGCGTGATAAAGCCCAGATCGATGCCCAAGCGCACATCGGACAAAAGCTGCATTGCTTCCTGCACCGTCAGCAGACGGGCTTGGGAAAGAACGCCGTAAGAGCGATAGACAGCGTCTTCCACAGGCAAACGCCGTTCCGTTTGGGACAAGTAGTCCCGGGCCTGGCGCTCACTCTGGACAATCTGCTGCGTCACCCGATCCAGATGCTCAATCATCTCTTCTTCCCGGTGACCCAACGTCACCTGGTTGGATAATTGATAAATGTTACCATACGATTCGCTGCCTTCACCATAGATCCCCCGTACCACCAAACCGAACTGGCTGATGGTTCCTAGTACTTGCCGCAGCCGGTTCACGCGGGTCAAGGCTGGCAAATGCAGCATCACCGACGCCCGCATACCGGTACCGACGTTGGTGGGGCAGGCAGTCAAGTAGCCCCTTTCGGGATCGAAGGCGTAATGGAACTGGCCTTCGATGGCATCATCCACCTCGGAAGCCTTCTGCCACGTGGGCTCTAACTGCAGTCCGGGATACAGGATTTGAATGCGCAGATGGTCCTCTTCATTGACCATGATACTGATATCTTCTTCCTGCCGCAGCAGCAGACCCCGGTCCACCGTGGTCCGAGCATGCACGGGACTGATCAGATGCTTTTCCACCAACAGTTCCCGCTGCAGTGATTCCAATTCGTTCATGTTCCAGAACTGAAACTGGCCGTGATCTTGCAGGGGTGTCTGCAGGGCCCGGGCCAGCTCCATGATCTTCCGCAGGTCTTCTCTACTGGCGACGCCGGGGAATGGGATATCTTTGGCGTTGCGAGCCAACCGCACCCGGGTTCCCAACACGATGTCGCCGTGGGGTCCCTGTTTTTTCATCCATGAACTTAAGGTTTTTGCGATGGCATCACTAATACCCATGACTATCCCTCCTGCAGCTGTTGTTGCAGAGACCGAATTTCGTCCCGCAGTTCCGCTGCCCTTTCATACTGCTCCGCAGCGATGGCTTTTTGCAGCTCTTCCCGCAGCTCCTCCACCTGCCGCTCCAACCGAATGCGGCCGTGGCTGGATGCGGGAATTTTGCCGGCGTGCGTTGTGGTGCCGTGGACTCGCCGCAGCAGCGTATTCACTTCTTTGCCAAACGCTGTATAACAGTGACTGCAGCCCAACTGGCTGCGCTTTTGAATGTCCTGCAGAGTACTGCCGCAGACGGTGCACTTGCGCCCCACATCCGGAGGCGCCGTCCATACCTGGGGTTGTTGAAAGAGGCTGGCCAGCATATTCTGGAAATCTATGCCGGAACTGAACTCACCGCCCTGCTGGGCGCACTCGCGGCAGAGATGCATTTCCACCTTCTCCCCATTATGGATTTTAGTCACATGAACGCTGGCTGGGTTTTTTCCGCATTGTTCGCATAACATTGCTTCAGCGCCCCCCTTTTGGATCCGGTTCATGCAGATGCACCAGGAGTATGGCCCGTAGAAGGCTGGCTCGGAGACTGTCGGATTCCAACGTACTGCTGGCCAACTCCTGCTGCAGGATACCTTTGATAAACTGTCCTTGTCGGCCGGAGATGACGCCGCGATCCATCAGTGCCACGATGACATTGTCGGCTTGTTTTTCGTCGATGCGGGCCCCAATCTGCTTAAGAATACCCACCACATCTTGCGGTCGACCCCGCAGGGTCTTGACCACCCGAATGTAGCCGCCCCCACCGCGCCGACTTTCAATGACGTAACCACGATCTTGGGTAAAACGGGTCGTGAGAACATAGTTAATCTGCGATGGTACACAGGAAAATGTATCGGCCAATTCCGCTCGATTCAAGACTAGGATCTGGTTGGGGCTTCGCTGCAGCTGCTTCTTAATATATGCTTCAATATGATCAGCCAAAGAGGCCACTTGTCACACCTCCACTTTGACCAAGTCTGACCTTCACCTTGATTATAGCACAAAACAGTGAACCGCGAGCAAGGGATCTCACAGTTGGTCAGAGAACGTCAGAGACCATTTGACCTGGTTTTTTTCGTTAAATCTCTGCTAATCTCTCATTTGCTGGCGAATACTTCAATTCAACACCAACGGCAAACGCTGTAACCATGGGTGCTGAGAAATGTTCGTGTTTTCAGGGTCTTTGTTCCCCGGAAAGGACCGGAGTTCGCGGTTCTGCAGCGCGACAGGAATCTGTCTCTGGGATCTCGAAAGGTTAGGCGATGAATACTATGGTAAACTGGGGTGGGTATCTTGCATATTTCTATCTTTCTGGGACTCTTCGGCGGGCTGGGGCTGTTCCTCTACGGAATGCAGCGCATGGCTGAAGGCCTGCAGAAGGCCGCCGGCGATCGGATGCGGCGGATTCTGGAGTTATTTACGTCGCACCCGGTGATTGCTGTTTTCACTGGCGCGGTGGCTACCGTTTTGGTGCAGTCTTCATCCACAACCACGGTTATGATTGTAGGCTTTGTGAATGCGGGCTTAATGACGTTAAAACAGGCCGTCGGCACGATCATGGGTGCTAACATAGGAACCACCATTACGGCCCAGGTTGTGTCCTTCAATATCTACGAAGTGGCCCTGCCGGCCGTGGGCATTGGGTTTGCCTGCCAACTGCTGTGCAAGCGCAAAGCCCAGAAATATTTGGGGCTGAGCATCTTGGGCTTTGGCATTCTCCTCTTGGGTATGCAGACCATGAGTCAATCTCTGCACCCACTGCGCACCTTCCAGCCGTTCCTCGATAGCCTGGTTTTTTTGGGTCAATACCCGCTCTTGGGTGTTGTGGCCGGTGCTTTGTTCACCGTGGCCGTGCAGAGTTCCAGTGCCACCACAGGCCTGGTCATTGCCTTTACCCTCCAGGATATGATGAGCCTGCCAGCAGGCCTGGCCTTGATTCTGGGAGCGAATCTGGGAACTTGCATTACAGCGGGCCTGGCTGCCATTGGTGCCGGGGTCACAGCCCGTCGCGCCGCCATGGCGCACGTGCTGTTCAACTCCGCCGGCGTACTGCTGTTCCTCATTCTCCTGCGCCCCTTTGCCGAGCTGGTGGCAACCACCGGGACGTCAGTCACCCGCCAAGTGGCCAATGCCCACTCCATATTCAACGTAGCCAACACGGTGCTGCTCTTTCCGTTCATCGGGCCCTTCGTCCGCCTCGTAGAGCGCTTAGTACCCGGTGAAGACGATGTTCTGGATACTAAACCCCAGTTCTTGGATGAGCGCATGCTGCATTCACCGGCCGCGTTGGTGGTTGCGAAAAAAGAGCTGCTGCGCATGGCCAAGATGTCCCTGGAGATGCTGCAGGAATCTGTGGAAGCGTTTATGCAGTGGGATGAAAAGAAAGTACAGTCGGTGCTGCGCAAAGAAGATGTGGTCAACGCTCTGGAAAAAGCCATCGCTGTGTATCTAGCCGAGGCCAGCCAAGATCCCATGACGGCCCGCCAATCCAACCGGATCACTGGCTTGATGCACATCATCAACGATCTAGAGCGAGTGGGCGATCATGCCACGAACATAACCGAGTTGGCCGAAGAGCGGACCAATCACGATCTGCAGCTCAGTGACCAAGCCCAAGAAGAACTGGGCCGGATGTACAAAGAAGTTCTGCGCATCTACACCCGCAGTATCGAAATCCTGGAAAGTGAAGATGCAGCGGCAGCCCGCAACTTGCTGCGGGAAGATGAGATCATTGACGAGATGGAAAACCAGTTCCGTGACAGCCATATCCGGCGGCTGAATGAAGGACTCTGCCATCCCGAGACCGGCGTCTTGTTCTTGGATCTTATTTCCAATCTGGAGCGGATCGGCGACCATGCCAATAACGTGGCCGAAGCTGTGGCTGATGTCATTACGGCCAACCCTGAGCATGCCGAATCAGAACGGGCTGCTGTCTAAACTTGATGCCAGCCTCGCCTGGGGTTCCCCCAGGTCTGTCACTGCCGAAGTTCGTTGAATGGAAGGAAGGTGCCACTGCCATGCAGGAGCGTCTGCGTCAATTGCCCAGTGTGCAGGTTTTGTTGGACGCCAGCCCATCCCCGGGGGACTTCGGTCCGCTGCCGTATGCCTGGGTGCGCCAAGAAGCTCGCGACGTTTTGGATGAGGCCCGCCAGGCTATTTTGGCCGGTGGTTCGGTACCAGAGCGCGACCAGCTGCAACAGCTGCTGCACCAGCGTCTTACCGCCATGCAGCAGCGGTTTTTGCGTCCTGTCATCAACGGGACGGGAGTTCTAATCCATACCAATCTCGGGCGCGCACCCATCAAAGAGGAACTGCTGCTGCAGGCGGCTGTCTTGGCTTCCGGTTACTGCAGCCTGGAATACGATGTGGAATCCGGGCAGCGGGGGCGGCGAGCTCCAGCTGTGGAACAGCTGATCAGTACCGCTGCCGGTTCCGAAGCATCCTTGGTGGTGAACAACAACGCTGCCGCCGTTCTTCTAGCTTTAGCCGCCTTGGCTGAGGGGCGCGAAGTCATTGTCAGCCGCGGTGAGCTCGTGGAGATCGGCGGTGGCTTTCGTGTACCCGATGTCATTGCCCAAAGCCGCTGTCAGTTAGTGGAAGTGGGAACGACCAACAAGACACGTCTCGAGGATTATCGTCGGGCTGTGAACGCAAACACAGCGGTGGTGATGAAGATCCATCCCAGCAACTTCAAGATCCAAGGTTTCACAGAGCAGCCCAGCCGCCTGGAGCTGCGCCAACTGGCTGATGAGTGCGGGATCTATTTTGTCGAAGATCTAGGCAGTGGTGCTTTTTGGCCACCACCCACCTCGGGCAGCGCTGAACCCTTGGTGCAGGAGGCAGCCCGCCATGGCCACCTGGTCACATTCAGTGGCGACAAACTGCTAGGCGGCCCGCAGGCGGGTATTCTCACGGGTCAGGCCGATGTCTTGCATCAAGCCCGGCAGCATCCCCTCTTTCGCGCCCTGCGCAGCGACAAGTTGAACTTATTCCTGCTCCAGGAACTGTTCCGCCTGATCTTAGCGGGAGCCGAAGATCAACTGCCGCTTTGGCAGATGGCCCATGCCTCCTTGGAATCCCTGCAGCAGCGGGCCGAGGCCTATGCTGCGGCTCTCGGAACGGGTCTACAGGGCGAAGTCGGCCCTGCTCAGTCCACCATGGGCGGCGGCTCGCTGCCGGAGGAAGTACTGCCAACACGGGCTTTGTACCTGGCCAGCTCCCACTGTTCCAGCACTGAACTGGCTGCGCACTTTCGCCAGCAGGAGATTCCCCTGATCACCCGCATTGAACAGAATCGGCTGTTGGTCGATCCCCGAACCATCCTGCCCCATCAGGATGCCTTGGTCCAACGGTATCTGGAGAAAGGGGTGGGCCCGTGCTGATCCTTGGAACTGGTGGTCACATTGATCACGGCAAAACTTCATTAATCCGAGCCTTGACGGGACACAATACAGATCGGCTCAAGGAAGAGCAGGAACGGGGCATGACCATTGATCTAGGATTTGCCTCGCTAACACTGCCGTCCGGGCAGACCTTGGGCATTGTCGATGTGCCCGGCCATCACCGTTTTATCAAGAACATGCTGGCCGGCGTTGGCGGCATTAACATTTTTTTGCTGGTGGTGGCGGCCGATGATGGCTGGATGCCGCAGACGCAAGAACACATGAACATCGTTAATCTCCTGGGTATTACCCAAGGTATTGTCGCTTTGACCAAAATGGATCTGGTGGACGAAGATTGGCTGGACCTGGTAAAAGAGGACATTGGCGAGCATTTGGCGGGCACTGGCCTGGCCGCAGCGCCCATTATCCCGGTATCCAGCGTATCTGGGGCCGGAGTGGACCAGCTGGTGCAGGAATTGGACCAACTCAGTCAGGGCGTGCCGCAGCCCGCCGATGAAGACGACCCGCTGTTGTGGGTGGATCGTGTCTTCTCCATTAAAGGAGCCGGCACCGTAGTCACCGGGACGCTGACGCAGGGGTGTCTAGCCGTTGAGCGGCAGGTGGAACTGGGTCCCCACGGGGAGATGGCCCGCATCCGGGGGCTGCAGGTACACGACCGGGATGTGACGATGGCCGCCCCGGGGTCGCGCACAGCGGTCAACGTAGCGTCCCTCGAAGTTCCCGAGGTCCATCGGGGTATGTATCTGCACTACCCTGGTCTGCGCCGGGCAGTGACCGTCATTGATACCCGACTGCGGCTGTTGGATGAGGCCCCTGCCTTGGAAACACTGCAGCAGGTAAAACTGTATCGAGGGTCTCTGGAGACCATGGCCCGGGTCAAGCTATTGGGTCAAGATCGTCTGGAACCGGGGGAGAGCTGTTTTGCGCAGTTGACCTTGGAAACAGCGGCCACCTTTCGTCCCGGTGATCCCTTCATTGTTCGCCATCCCGGCCAGGACGTGACCAGTGGCGGCGGCACCTTCCTGCAGGAAGGTCTCCCTGCCCGGGGACGACGGCTGCGCCTGGTAGGGCCGAACAAGCACCGGCTGCAGTGGCCGTTTGCCACGGCAGAACCGCTGCTGGATTTGGACTATCTGCAAAGGCTGCTGGACGCCTCACCGGCCCAGCGCGCGGCCCGGATCGCCGGCAGTCGCCCTTATTGGGACAAGCAGGAACTGCGGGCAGCGGTGGGCCGGTTGCCCGACGGTCTGGTGGAACTGCACTCCTATGTCCTTGCCGACGGCCGCTGGCAGGAACTACAGGAGCAGATCACCAAGACGCTCAAGGATTACCATCGGGCTAACCCCATGGCGCCGGGCTTGGCCCGGGAAGTTCTCCGCAGCCAACTGGGACTTCCGTTAAGCCTGTTCAACGCTGCCATCGAAGCTATGGCCGACGTACACGAGACAGCCCACGTGGTACACCACAGCAGCCACCTGGGTGTTCTCACCGCTGAACAGGAACAAAAGGCGGCGGCCCTTGTGGAACATTTGGCAGCCCAACGCCATGAACCGCCCACTATCACGCAGTTAGTGGATCAACAGTGGCCTAAGCAGCTGCTGGACGCGCTCCTTTTTCAAAAGCGCTTGACGCTGCTGGATGGGCAGTATGTTGTAACACCAGGAATTCTCGAAGCCATCGGGCAGGCGCTGCCTGCTCTGGGCGAGAGCGACGGCTTCACCGTGGCCCAGTTTCGCGATATGTTGGGAACAACCCGCAAATACGCCTTGGCCTATCTGGACTATTTTGATCGCCGCGGAATCACCGTCCGTGATGGTGACCTGCGGCGGGTGCGGCCGCAGCGCTAACGAACGCAGAGGCTTCCACCTCCCGTACGGGAAGTGGAAGCCTTTTCTTTGCTCTGCAAACCTGCTCATGGTTCTGTTGTCCAAATAAAAAACGCCAGCCACACCAGTGTGACTAGCGCATTGTTCACATTGGCGGGCAAATGTGGGAATCGAACCCACCGAGGACGACTCTGGCCGCCCCCCAACAGGTTTGAAGCCTGCGGAATCCACCAGTGACCCATATCTGCCCAAAACCATTATACCTGGTTTTTCCCGGCAACTCAAGGGAATGTTGCCGGCCGCAGGGATACATCCCCCGCATGGACGGCAGTGATGCCCTGCCCTGTCTCCACCAACAGCGCCCCATCGCTGCGGACCCCTACGGCCCTGCCGCAAAACCTCTCTTGGGACCCCCTAACCTCCACAAGGCGGTGGAGAAAGTTGCCCCACCGCTCCAAATCCTTCTGTAAGCTGCCCTGGCCAGCGCCATACTGGGTCAAGATAGAGTCCATGTGCTGCAGCACATGCAGAAATACTGTCTCCAGCGGCAGTTCCGTGCCACAGCATTCCGCCAGGGAGGCCGCTTGATTCCCCTCTTCCTGCAGGGGAAAGTGACCATTGACATTGATGCCCATGCCAAAGATCAGCCACCGTTCATCCGTCGCCAGAAAGGTCTCGCCCAGCATGCCCGCCACCTTACGGTCGCCTACCCATAGATCATTGGGCCATTTGACCCGAATGTCCGGTACCCAGCGGGCCAGGGCCGCAGCGGCTCCGACACCAATGACCAACGGCAGCGCCTCGGGAATCCGCCACTGCAACGGCCAAATCGTGGAAAAGGTCAGCGAACCCTTATGACCAAGCCAATGACGCCCTTGACGGCCGCGGCCAGCGGTCTGCTGGCGGGCGCGAATTACAGTCCCCGGCGCACAGCCCGCCGCAATACGGGTGCGGGCAAAAGCGTTCGTGGAAGGGAGGGACGGATATGTTTCAATTCCGTGGACCAACGACAGGCCCAGATGCTGGAAGTGTTCGAGAATGGCGTTCACGGACGTAAGTACCCCCTTGTCAGTTGAGCAGTATTTGATATAATAGAGGCGAAAATACCAAGAACCATTCTCAAAGGAGGCGTATTCGATGTTGCGTAAATTCAGTGTCACGATGGCCCTTGTAGTCGTTCTCGTTCTCGGTATGTTGGGCACCGTCGGTGCTTCAGCACCGGTTCAAACAGCCAGCCTGCCAGTGCATACGATGGAAGGAAACCCTTATCTCATTGCAGATATTGCCGAAGAGGCCAGTCCTTCCATTGTGTTTATCGAAGTAAACTGGCCCGAGTCCACGACGAATCAGCAAGCTGACCCTTTCTGGGATATGTTCGACCAGTGGTTCTTCTCACCGATGCCCCGTCCCCGTGGTCCGCGCACCAGTGCTGGTACCGGGTTCTTCATCGATGAGAGTGGCATTATCTTAACGAACCAACACGTAGTGGGCAACATGGGTGAAGGCCAGACCATCACCGTGACCATCAATGCTCCCGATCTTTCCGGCGAGTTCGAAGCCTCTCTGATCGGAGCCGATGCTACCCTGGACTTAGCCGTCCTGCGGATTAAGGATGAAGCACTGGCACCTTTCCCGGTCAGCCAGTTGGGTAATTCCGATGCCACTCGACCCGGTGAATGGGTCATCGCCATCGGCAACCCCTACGGCAGGCAGTTCGAACACACCGTAACTGTCGGTGTACTCAGTGCCAAAGGCCGCGAGATCGTCGTTCCCACCCAAGAAGGTACCACTCGCATCTACCAAAACCTGATGCAGACCGATGCCGCCATTAACCAGGGCAACTCCGGTGGCCCCTTGCTGAATATTCAGGGTGAAATCATCGGCATCAACACCGCTGTCCATGCTCGGGCCCAGGGTATTGGGTTCGCGATTCCCATCAATATGGCCAAGGAAGTCTTGGACGAACTCATTGAAACAGGCCGCGTGGATCACCAGCTGCCAGATCGAGCTTGGGTAGGAGTGTGGTACCTCAACGTTACGGAAGATATTGCCGAACGCCTCGACCTGCCGGATACCAAGGGGATTATCATCTCCGACGTGATCCAAGGATCCCCGGCACAGGAAGCTGGTCTGCGGGCCATGGACGTTGTGCGCCGCATTGAGGATGTGGACATTCACTCCACCGAAGACTTCGCCAATGCCATTGTGGAGAGCAGTCCTGGCGATGAAGTTCTGCTCAGTATTATCCGCGGCGGTGAACCCATGTTCATCACGGTTACTCTCGGCAATATGCCCGCTGAGCGCCGTTAGTTCGGCACCACCGTCATTCGACCTTGAACCGCAAGCCAAAACCCCGCTGCCCTCCGGGCAGCGGGGTTTTCTTATGTCTGGTGATTCAGCAGCAGATGTCCCCCGACCGCAAGCCCCTATGGTCGGGCAATCTCCACTTCTAAGTACTCCATGACACCGCCGATGGGCACTTGGTACTTGCGTACTCGTACTACCACCTGTTCCAGATCAAACATAGTCAAGATCTGCTGGGCAATGGCTTCGGCCATGGCTTCCAAGAGACTGAACTCCCGTTCTTCCACCATCTCTTTAACAACGGTATATGCGTCCACATAGCTCAGGGCCAAGTCCGGATCGTCTCCGGGCAGCGACAGATTTGTATGAAGCTCCACGTCCACTTCGTATTTCTGTCCTAGTTCCTTTTCGGCA
>PWMW01000302.1 GCA_003559095.1 Clostridiales bacterium
CAGGATCGCGTCGTGACCCACTGTGACTTTCAACGAACCGGTGTCTATATCGATGCCACGGCCTCTGCGGGAAACCACAGTGGGCGCTGCTGCATTGCCGGCAGTCACACACGCCGAGTCCTGCGCCAACAAGATGGCGTGGCTTTGGTAGATGCGTCCGCCGATCCAAGTTCGTCCGCCGAGCTGCCCTCCCTGAACCGGCTGATGCGTTCGCTGCAGTTTGCCGATCTGCTAGAGTTGACAGCTTCTGCTGCCCCCGAGCAACTGCAGTACATGATGGTCGGCGTCCAAATGAACTACGAAGCCAGTTTGGCCGGGTTAGCTTTGGATGCTGCTGCTGCCCGCAGCCTGGAACCTTTGGATAGCTCACGGTTGTGTGTGGGCCAGCGCCTGCGTATCCACTGCTGTGCAGCGTCCGAAGCGCGTATGGCCGGCCTCGCGGTACCCGTGATGAGCAGTTTCGGCAGTGGTAACCAAGGCATTGTAGCGACACTGCCGTTCCGGTTTTTGCAGGAGACCTACGGCTCCAGTGACGAGGATACCGGCCGGGCTGTGCTTCTCAGTCATCTAGTCAGCGGTTATCTCAAAGCTCACTTGGGCAAGTTATCGGCCTTCTGCGGCTGCACCATCAGCGCCGGTGCCGGAGCGGCAGCGGGCGCGGCCCTACTGTTGGGCGCGGATCTGGAGCAAATTCAGCTGGCTGTGCAGACCATGCTGTCCAATACAGCGGGCATGATCTGTGACGGCGCCAAATCCAACTGTTCGTTCAAAGTGGGTATTGGTGTCTACGAAGCGTTCCTCACCGCACAGTTAGCCCTAGACAATCGCGGCGTCCGTCCTCCCGAGGGCATCGTCAGCTGTCGCTTGGAGGATACGGTACAGCATCTCATGGAGTTGAACGTGCCCTGCACAGATCGGCTCATTATCAGCCTCATGGAAGAAACGGCTGGCGGCAGCGCCAAGCAGGCTAAACCTTTCTGCGCCGGAAACCAAAGCGAAGCACAACAATGAACATGGCGATGGTGCTGAGGACAGAAGCGCCGGCCAGGGACATGCGCATGCCGAAGGTATCAATGACGTAGCCCCCCAAAAAGCTGCCCACCACACTGCTGACGCCAAAAAACGAAGCCGTGGCAATGCTTTGAGCTGATGTTTTGAGATGGTTCGGCGAAATTTCGTTGATAAAATAGCGAATGGTCGGCAGAAATACGCCAAAGGACAGCCCTTGAAAAACACTGGCAGCCATGACAGCACCGGGAGTGGCCGCGAAAAAGAGTAAGGTCAAGCGAACCGGGAAGAAGATGCTGGCAAAGACCAAGAGCAGTCGCGACGGAAATCGCGCCAAGAAATATGTAGACCAAAAGAGGATAGGCACTTCGCTGACAGCATTGATAAACAAAGAAACACCGTGATGGGTAGGCGTCCCCCCCACGAAGCGAATCATTTCTGGCATGAACTGCACGGCCAATCGGTTGGGAATAAACAGCAGTACCGATGTCAGCAGCAAGAACACATATTCTTTGTTCTGGAACAGCTCCAAGGGATTTACCGAACGTGCGGCGGCAGGTGCCGTCGTGGTCGGTGAATCCTCTTGTTTGCTGCTGCGGGCCTTATGCGCATCCTTCAGTGTGACCGCGATTAGGATCGTCACTGCGGCCAAGAAAACATGGGTTACGAACATAATGTTCCAACCAAAAAGTTCAATGGCGCGGCCGAAGATTAGGGCCACCAAGGCATAGCCCAGGGAACCCCAAGCCCGCATAAAGCCATAGTTACGAGCTAGATGCGCCGAAGATGCGAATATCCAAGAATCGATAATGGCCTGCTGCGGCATCCACATAAAGCCGATAATGCCCATGGATAGGGTCACGGAAACAATGGTTCGATTCAACGGATACAATGAAACGGTGGTGGCCAACAGCACCATACACAAAATGTGCACGCGCTTCACCGAACGGGTGCGATCACAGATGTAACCCCAAAAGGTCTGACCCAGAACTCCCATCCCCATCATCACGGACATGGCGAAGCCGATTTCGGTATTGCTGAAACCGGCTTCACGGAGATAGTACACATTGAAACCTGCAAAAGCCGCCCAGGCACTGAAGAAGAACGCCTGCAGCAGACTGAATTTTCGAATTGTGTTCAAACCAACGACCTTCTTTCACATTGCACCGCCTGCATCACGAGCGGACTCCCCGTGGAAAACCATGGGGCAGATAATCTTTAGCCATCCGGCTGGCTGTCCAGCAGCCGCCGCAGATAGACCAAGAATGGCTCCCGCAGATCAGGCCGAGTCAAGGCGGTCTCCACCGTAGCCTCCAGAAAACCCTGTTTACTTCCCACATCGTATCGACGCCCCTGGAAATGGTAGGCATACACAGCTTCCTGCCGCAGCAGGGTCCGCAGGGCATCCGTTAGCTGGATTTCGCCGCCTTGACCGGGCGGTGTCTGCTGAAGGATTGGGAAGATGCTGGGCGAAAGCACATAGCGGCCCAGGACTGCCATTTGGCTGGGAGCTTGACTGGTGGCAGGTTTTTCCACCATGTCATCCATGAGCAGCAGCCCCGGTTCCAACTGGCGGCCAGCCACGATCCCATACTTACTGACGTCTTCCGGTGGTACCGGCTGGACGCCCAAGACACTGCCGCCATGGCGGCGGTGAACGTCCAGCAACTGCTGCAGGCATGGCACATCGCTGCGCACCACGTCATCTCCTAACAGCACCGCGAAGGGTTCGTCGCCCACAAATCCTTGGGCCCTGGCCACGGCGTGCCCGAGACCCCGGGGCTCCTTCTGACGGACATAGACAATCTCAGCCAGCCTGCTGATGCGCTGCACCTGGGACAGCATTTCGGCATCGCCTTTGTCCCGCAGGGCATGTTCCAGTTCGACGGCGCGATCGAAGTGGTTTTCAATGGCTCCTTTGCCCCGCCCCGTCACCAGCAAAATCTGTTCAATGCCTGAGTTCACGGCTTCTTCAACGATGTACTGCAGAGTGGGTATATCCACAATCGGCAGCATTTCCTTGGGAATGGCTTTCGTCGCGGGCAAAAACCGTGTACCCAGTCCCGCCACGGGGATAACTGCTTTTCGAACATCCATGGTACGTCCCTCATCTCGTGATTCCTGGTCATGCCATGCCGCTGGAGGGCAGCCACGGCCCATCCAACGAAGCATTATGGTTCTTCATTGTATTCCTCGAAGCCGAGGCAAAATCCTTCCCTGCTGGTTCAGAGCCGGTTCACTAGGCTTCGAGGCATTCACAGGACCTTTGGCTTTCACCAGCGGTGCTGGTGCCGGCAACGATGCTCGCAGACGAGCTTGCGACCACTGCGCAAACAGGCTCACTGCTGGATGTGGTGTAACTGCCAAGAACATCGGTAAGGGAAACGCCGCTGGGCTAGCCCAGCGGCGTTGGCATTACCTTGTTGACGTCTAGAATGGTGAATCTGGGAAGTAGTAACGGTAAGCATTCTCAGGCGTAATCAGGGGCGAGTCCACGATATAGGTTCCCAGGAAGGGAGCATCGCTGACAAATGTCAGAGCCGTTACTTCCATGGCTGTGGCGATCATGGCCGGTGGGTAGAGAACGTTAACCGGTGTCAGACGGTCGCCTTCCATGACGCGAGCGATAATTTCCTTCATGCCAGCGCCAGGGATGATGAAGAGTTCTTCTTCACGGCCAGCTTGCTTTACGGCCTCAATGACACCAAGGGCGATGTCATCGTCTTGGGCCCAAACTGCATCGATCTCAGGGAAGCGAGCCAAGAAGTCCTGCATCACTTCAAAGCCATCGTCGCGATTCCAGTAGGCATAGGCCCAGTCCAGTACTTCGATGTCAGTGTCTTCGATGACTTCCATAAAGGCATCGAAACGCTGGTTATCGATAACTGTTGGAATACCCCGGAGGACGACAATTTTGCCTTCGCCGCCGAGAGCTTCCACCATGTACTCACCGGAAACCCGACCCATGGCAGGGTTGTCACCGGCAACATAAATGTCCTCAATGCCTTCCCGAGCCAAGCCGCGGTCTACCACAGTCACGAAAACGCCAGACTGCTTCACGAAGTCCACAGGATCGGTCAGAGGATCGGATTCGAACGGCAGAATTACCAGAGCATCGATATTGTGAATAGCTACCAAGTCTTCCAGGTCATTGGCTTGTTCAGCGGGGCCTCCAGCCGTCAGCAGCACGACGTTGATGTTGGGATACTGTTCCTGCAGCCGCTCCGCAGTCACCCGTGCCCAATAGTTCACGCCCCCGGTCCAACCGTGGGTGGCGGCGGGAATGGATACGCCGATGGTTACCTGATCCTGGGCAAAGGCTTGTCCAGTAAGGATCAGAGCTGCAGCAAAAACCAATACCAGCAGAACACCAAGTACTCGTTTCATTCAATTCGCTCCTTTCAAATTGTCACATTCCCTGCATCCGACAAACCAAACAAATGGTAAGACTGGTCACCTCCCTTTGCCGCTGCGCTGCACCAGCACAGCCACAATAATGATGACACCTTGAACAGCGCCATTCAAGTACTGGCTGATGGCGTCTGTCAAGTTGAGAATGTTGCCGATCATACTGAGCATGATTGCCCCGGCCACAGTCCCCCACAATCTGGACGTTCCGCCTTTCAGCGCCGTACCACCGATAATGACGGCGGCAATGGCCTCCAACTCCCACAGCACTCCGGTGGAAGCAGAGGCTGAACCAAGACGCGGCACATATATGATAGTGGCGACCGCCACGCACAATCCCTGCACCACGTAGGTGAGCGTGCGGATCCGGTCCACATTGATGGCTGAGTACGCAGCCACATCGGCATTGGAACCAATGGCCAAACAGTAGCGCCCGAAGCGGGTTTTGTTGAGGACGACCCAACCAATGACGGCAACCACGAGGAACACCCATAGGGGAATGGGAACTCCCAAAAACGAATCGTAGTAGACGGGTCGATAAATACCTCGCAGTTGAAAGTTTAATGACAAGGTCCCGCCGTCAGCCAGATAGGTGACCAACGACCGGTAAATTCCCATGGTGCCCAACGTAACAATGAAGGAATCAATCCGACCCTTGGTGGTCACCAGCCCGTTGATCATGCCTGCTGCCAGACCCAATACCACAGAAAAACCCATGCCGATAAGAACCGTGGTCCAGTTAACGCCGACGGTGGTGACGAAGTGGTTCATGGCAATGATCATAACACCAGAGATAAAGGCCGCCATGGATCCCACAGAGAGGTCGATCCCCCCCGCACTGATTACAAAGGTAGCGCCCACGGCAATAATGCCAATAAAGGCACTGCGGGTCAGCACATTGGTAAGATTGGCACTTGATATAAATGTCGCGTTGATGACGGTGCCGAGAATCATCAGCAGGGCCAGGGCCACAAAGGGGCCGAGGACTCGAAAATCCAGATTAAGGCGCCGTTCCGTCTGCGTTTCAGCCTGCGCTTTGCTGCTCATTGCCGCTGCCTCCCTTGATCCCCATGGCGTATCGCATAATTTCTTCTTCATTGATATCGCTGCCGCTGACATCACCCATAATACGGCCGCTGCGCATGATCACAATGCGCTGGCAGACGCCGATAAGTTCAGGCAGCTCTGACGAAATGACGATAATGGACTTCCCCTGTTTGGCCAGTTCATGGATGAAGAAATAGATCTGCTGCTTGGTTCCCACATCGATGCCGCGCGTAGGTTCGTCAAGGATAAGGATATCCGGATCCACTTCCATGATCTTACCCAACGCCACTTTTTGTTGGTTGCCACCGCTTAAGGTGTTGATAACCGCCTTGTTCGAAGGTGCCCGAATCTCAAACTCGCCGATGGCCTTCTGCAGCGCCGACTCCTCGGCTCGTTCATCAATCATACCCCAGCGGCGCACATAACGTTTCAACGCTAGCAAAGTCAGGTTGAATCCCATGGTCTTGGTGACCAACAAGCCCTTGCCCTTGCGATCTTCGCTGAGGTAAACTATGTTGCGGCCAATGGCATCGCGGTATGTTTGGATCGCCGCCGGTTGACCTTGGACACGAATGCTGCCGCTGCTGCGCTGCCGCAGACCCACAATGGCCTCCATGAGTTCAGTGCGACCTGCTCCCACCAAACCGGCAAACCCCAGAATCTCCTGGCGCCGCAGGAAAAAAGTGCAATCATCCACATAGCCTGGACTGCTGACACCCGCAACCTCAAGTACCTTCTCGGCTTTGACCTCTGTATCTTTGTGGGGAAACATATCTTCCATCTCACGGCCAACCATCATCGTGGCCATCATCTCTTCGGTCAACTCAGCAGCCGGCTGGGTGGCCACCTTATATCCATCCCGGAAGACGGTGACAGTATCTGCCAGTTCCTTGACCTCATCCAGTTTGTGTGAGATATAAATCACAGAAACTCCCTTGGACTGCAGGGAACGAATGAGGCGAAACAAGACGTTGATCTCACTGCGCGTCAGCACGGCCGTCGGTTCATCCATGATCAGCACGTCAGCATTGCGAGACACAGCCTTTGCGATCTCAACCATCTGCTTCTGCGATACCGATAGATCCTTCACCCGCGCATTAGGTGACACTTTCGTCTCCAAGGAGGCCAGGATCTCACGGCTCTGGGCCCGCATGGAACGTTTATCGAGAAACAGACCCCGCCGCATTTCTTTACCGAGAAAAATGTTCTCTTCCACTGTCAAATCGTTGGCCAGGTTAAACTCCTGATGAATCATGCAGATGCCGGCGTCTTCGGCGTCCTTGGTGGAGTGAAACTTCACGGGCACATCCCGAAGGATCACGTCTCCTTCTGTGGGCTGGTGGTATCCGGAAAGAATCTTCACCAGCGTCGACTTGCCCGCCCCATTCTAACCAATGACCGCATGGATCTCGCCCGGCTGCAGTTCAAATTCCATGTCGAAAAGAACACGCACCGGACCAAAATCCTTACAAAGCTTTTGCGTCCGCAGTATCGGTCCAGCCACTGATCTCACTCCTCCATGGATAGCGAAGGCTGCCAACGGCTCTTTCCTACTTCTGAGCGCTAGCTGGCCTAAGTAACCTTCGTCTGCAGTGATGCTTCCTTGATACATTTACTCGGCTAACCAAAAAATCCCTTTTATCTTCACCATTTTTTTGTTAAGGTCTTAAATTAAGAGTAACATCTTGCAGGAAATATTCGGGATGTCGCTTAATCTATACAGTGACATACCATTAGGCCTAGGAGGTGCTTGCATGATTGAAGGAAAGCAGACAGCAGGGCGCGGCCCATTGCTGACCTTCGGTATGATCGGAGGAGGTACCGGCTCGTTCATCGGCGATGTTCACCGCAAGGCTGCTGTATTTGACGGCAAATCCCAGATGGCAGCGGGTTGTTTCTCTCGTTCGTGGGAAACAACGTTGGAAACCGGACGGCAACTGGGCTTGCCGGAAGATCGTCTCTATAAGGACTTTACAGAGATGGCCGTCAAAGAGGCGGAACGCGAGGATGGAATCGATTTTGTCGTCATCGCCACACCGAACTATGCCCACTACAAAGCCGCCAAGGTATTCTTAGAGAACGGGATCCACGTGGTCTGTGACAAGCCTGTGACCCAACGGGTGGAAGAGGCGGAAGAACTGGCACAGTTAGCCGCAGAAAAGGATCTGCTCTTTGCGGTAACGTACTCCTACTCGCAGTGTCCCATGGTACGCCATGCTCGGGAAATGGTCAGGCGCGGTGACATCGGGGATATCCGGGTGGTGGTGGCCGAATACTCCCAAGGCTGGCTGGCGGAAGAACTGGAAAAGACAGGTCAGCGCCAAGCGGCTTGGAGAACGGACCCAGATATGGCAGGTATTTCTAACTGCACTGGTGATATCGGAAGTCACATCGAGCATACTGTTTCATACATTACGGGTCTTGAGATTGACTCTCTTTGTGCCCGCTTGGATGCCTTTGGCGAGGACCGCCCCTTGGATACGAACTCCCATGTGATGTTGAAGTTCACCAATGGTGCTGTGGGCAACTACTGGGCCAGTCAGGTGGCTGTTGGCCGGGATAACAGCTTGATCGTTCGCATCTATGGCACCAAGGGCGGTATTGAATGGGAACAGGAAGCCCAAAACTATCTCAAGGTAGCCATGGTGGACGGCCCAGTGCAGATTCTTTCGCGGGGCAACGGCTATGTCTATCCTGAAGGCGCCGAATGGTCCCGTCTCCCATCGGGCCATCCCGAAGGGCTCTATGAGTCCTTTGCCAACACCTACAATACGTTTTTGACAGCGTTAGCGAAGAAGCTGGCCGGGGAACCCTTAACAGATAAAGATTTGGACTTCCCGAACATCCATGACGGAGTGCGCGGCGTTCGCTACGTGCACAAATGCGTAGAAAGCTCCCAAAAGGACTCCAGCTGGCTGAAGTTCTGATCGCCCACTGCCACCGGCAGCGGGGATCGGCAGGATTGTTACACCAGCAGTGACCACGGCTGTAACGGCCGCGGTACCGCAGCAGTCTGTGCATCGAACATCGAAGGGCAATTTAGAAAGGATGAGACATCATGGCAAGACCTGTAACGCTTTTCACTGGACAATGGGCTGATCTTAGTTTTGAGGATATCTGTCTCAAGGCCAGCAAGTGGGGCTACGACGGTCTGGAGATCGCCTGCTGGGGGGACCATCTGGATCTGCAGCAGGCCGCCGAGGACCCCAGTTATGTGGAAAACCGCAAGCACATCCTGGAACGCCACGGATTGCAGTGCCACGCCATCGGGGCGCACCTGATGGGTCAGTGTGTAGGAGACGATTGGGATCCCCGCATTGACACCTTCGCCCCCGACGAACTGGCTGGACAGCCCGACCGTATCACGGAATGGGGCATTGAGCAGATGAAGTTTGCTGCGCAGGCCGCCAAGAACATGGGTGTTTGGGTCGTCACAGGCTTCACCGGCTCTCCCATTTGGAAATACCTGTACTCGTTCCCACCCACAACGGAAGAGATGATCGAAGAAGGTTTCCAGAAGATCGTTGAGCTGTGGAACCCTATCTTCGATGAGTTCGACAAACACGGCGTGCGCTTTGCTCTGGAGGTACATCCCACGGAGATCGCCTTTGACGTCTATACGTCGCAGCGCCTCCTCGAGGCCTTCGAGTACCGTCCAACGCTGGGCTTCAACTTCGACCCCAGTCACCTGCTGTGGCAGGGTATGGTTCCCCATCTGTTTATCCGGGAATTCAAGGATCGCATCTATCACGTGCACATGAAAGACGCCGCCGTGACCTTGGATGGCAAGGCCGGCATTCTCGGTTCCCACATGGACTTCGGTGACGTGCGCCGCGGCTGGAACTTCCGTTCCTTGGGTCATGGCGACGTCGACTTTGAGAACATTATCCGCGAGTTGAACGCTATCCAATACACTGGACCACTGTCCGTGGAATGGGAAGACAGCGGCATGGAGCGGGAGTACGGAGCTGCCGAATCTCTGGAATTCGTACGGGGCATCGACTTCAGTCCTTCGGACATTGCCTTTGACGGATCGATGAGAAAATAGTCAGCTGGGATGGAAACGACGCCGGTGCCTGTAAAAGGCAGCCGGCGTCGTTGTTTTCGGCACTGCTAAGACCAAAAGGAAACGGCGGTAAAAACCCAAAGGCCCTGGAAGATTCCATCGGTGAGAGCATTCCGCCAAGCAAGGCGGCGCAGCAGACGCTGGCCCACGGTGAAGACCAACAAAAAAACGGCAAGCTGCAGCCAAAAGCTCAGTTCGACGGGACTTACATGCAGGCGGATCTCGCCGAACAGGGCGATGATCGCTGTGATCCCCACGGCAGCCCCTGTCTGGATAGCCAGATTCTGCAGCGACAAGCTGCGTCCCCGGGCCAAGATATGGAGACAGCCTATGGCCAGTAGCAGAACGAATAACAAGATTGCCAAAACAGACAACACTCCTTCCCACAGCGGCGGGATTGGGCCTCG
>PWMW01000419.1 GCA_003559095.1 Clostridiales bacterium
ACCCGAGTGTACACCTGCTGCCAATGGGCTCGGATCTGCTGCAGTTTGGTCACATTCGTGTGGTTACCCCGCAGTGCCTCCTGGTGAATCCGGCTGTCAATGAAGGGCACCACCTTCGTGCGCAGTTCCTTTTCGAGATCCCGGGACACAGCCTGGGTTTGGAGAACGGCGTTATGCTGGGCTGCATTCATCGACATCTGCACCTTGGTCCGGAACACATCACCAGCCTGCTGCACCCGAGCTGGATGCATGTTGGTGAAATCAATGTTCTGCTCCAATAGGGCCTGCTCTGAGAAGGCCTCCACGTGCATACTGGTGGTGATGTGAATGTCCGAGGCAATGGCACTCTGACCGGTCACCGCCTGGTACGCCGTGTTCTGGGCTTGCTGCGCGTCCACCTGGAAGGTGTGCCGATTCACGGGCTGGCCATTTTTCACCAGTTCAAAGGACTCGCCTTCATTCAACGCCAAGTCAAAATCCATACCGACGCTGCCGCCGCTGGCGGCATTGCGCATAGGCTTGAATGAGAACTTCGACGTATCATAGCCCATGGCTTCGAGGTTGCGCAAGAACTCGGGCATCACGCTATCATACACCCGCTCTAACTCTTTGTTAAAAATCGTATGCACATGAGGCGGGGCCGTGTGCTTCAGCAGCCACTTGGCCTCATAGGAAGCATTGATCTGACCGACCAGCGCCTCCACCTGCCGCTGCAGCTCATCCACATGGCCGCCTTCCACACCGGAAGAGCGAGCAGCTGCCAGTTTGAACTGGGTATCCTGCCACTGGCCCACTAAGTTACGTCCTTGGTCCATACGGGCCGTGTACTGTGCATCAGCGAAACCAGGCTGGATCTGCGGTGTGCGCCAGTTAAAGACCGGACGGGCCAAACTGGGCAGCTTACTGGCCAAGAAGCGGCTGCTGGTCTGGATGCTGTACTCAAACACTTTCCCGTACACATAGGATTGGGCTGCATTCCATGCCGCTCCGCTCCAGCCGCCCTGTTCTCCGTCCCGGCCAACCGTAGTATACCCATCATAGGCAGCCACGGCCAAATTACCGACCTGATGCGACCAGGCCACGGACTGCTTCACGGCTTCACCCACTCCACCTTCGACGAAACCCATAGTGCCACCGTAGGCAATGCGTACGGCCGTGGGTGCCCAGGCGGCGGTTTGGGCTGAGAATCCGTAGGCTGCCGCTGCCGGTGCGGCGGCGGCCACCAAGACTACGCCTGCGCCTGTTCTGGCCATCTGCCGCCAGAACTCGTACTCATCCATCACCGCAGCTTGGTATTCTGCTTCGGCGCCAACGCCCATCCAATAGCCGCTGACCTGTTCTCCCACAGCGTCCACCAGACGCCGCATGCCATCGATGTCTGAGTAATCCAGGTTGCGATCCACGAAGGCCATTAACCGATCCCGCTCGTCCTCAGGCAGCGTGGCTGCCATGCGCTGCACTCCCGTATACGCACGCTGGGAAAAATGCAGATCCGCCGCCAACTGCTGGCTTTGTTCGGCCATGCGGGCCCGCACGTAGTGATCAAAGAGCGTGGGGGTCCGCACAAACTGGCCAGTCTGCAGATAGGTCAGTTGATCCTGCTCACCTTGGTAGTTAGCCTGCGCCACCATCCGCTGCCATGCCAAGAGGTCTCGGTTCTCCGGATCGGACTCGGCTGCCAGCTGCCTATCCAGGTGCTCGATATGCTCTCGGAAGTACTGAGCCTGCTGCTGACGCATGACCGCCCCATCGATCCGCGATTCTGCCTGTTGATGTGCATCCAAGTATTCCTCGAAGTTCTGCGCTTCCTGCTCCTCCCGGGCTAAGGCCTGCCGCTGATCTTCCATTTTCAAGTCGTAAATGGTGGCGGCGTCGAGGTGCATCCGTTCATAGGTGTACGTGTATTGACTGCTTCCCGATGGCGTCCGGACGGAAAAATGGAGCACTACCTGATCCGTATCACCACTGGTAACTTGAATTTCGTTAAGCGGCAGCGAGACCCAGGTATCCCACTCATCACTTCCCTGTTCTTCCCGCATATAGGCGCCGATGCCCCACGTTCTAAGTCCACCGGGCCAGAGCGACGAAGCGTTGATGGATAGGGCGGCTTGGCCCCAGATATCCAGCTGGGGCTCATCACGGCTTTCAAACCCTACACTAACTCGCATGGGAAACCCGAAACTGCGCCGTTCATACGGCACCACAGCCGGTGGTGGTGTCCAACTGACATAACCGGCAGCGCCCATGCGATGGGTGCCAAAGGAACCACCGGTTACCATCTCAGTCCCAGCCTGCATGCCTTCGCTGGCCACAAAGGCCCGTGCCTTCACAGAATCCCGTTCCGACACGATCATGGCCATCAGTCCCGCCCAGTAACCTTCGTTGGACGTGGATTCCTTATTGGTCATGACCCAATAGCCTTCATCGGTTTCCTCTGGTAATCCAATATCCTCCATGTCAAAGCCTGACACGGCCAGAAGAGCATCTCGATGCCGGCGGCGAGCTGCCTCCTGCAGCGCCGCAGGATCCGGCGGTGGCAGGAGATCCACGATCTCACGGCCCTTCTCCGCTAACTGCTGCTGCAGGCCCAGCAGCAGTTCTCTGCTGAACCGAGCTAGATGCAAAGCTCCTTCCAATCCTTTCACGTCCTGGTAACCCAAGGCTGTAAAGGCCTCGACCAGCGTGCCTTCGTAGTTAAGACCTGTTTCGACAAAGGCAGCCCGCAGCATCAGGAACTCCTGGAGCAGGGTGTTCAGCTGCATTAAGTAGGCCCGCAGCTCCATGCTGGGATGGGCTAAGAATCCATCCCACTGCTTTGCTAACTGGCCCAGTTCGTGGTCTTCCATGGGACCCATGACCAGACGGGTCAGTTCTTTGGTGGTCATCACCACCAAACTCCAGTCCTGTTCGGCCAAGTCAGCTGCCACCGACGGAATCTGTACCGTCTGCCGCGGTAGATCCATACCTTCTAGACTCCACATATGCCACAGTGCCTCCTGCAGCATTTCCTGCAGTTCGGGATCAGCAGCGCTCTGCGCCTGTCCATAGAGAATCTCAGCAGCGTCCAAGGCGGCAGCACCCATGTGGGCGGTAACGTAAGCACTCCGCATCTGGACTTCCGGATCGCTGCTCTGCAGCATCTGCAGAACTCTGTCCTGGGCGGCCTCACCAGCAGCAGCCATACTCAAAGCTGCCGCTTCCTGCACCGTACTGGATCCATCGGCTAGGAGCTGTTCCAGCAGTGCCAAGTCCTCAGGGGACGTGACCACCGCCTGCCGCAGCGCCTTGGCAGTGGCTTCCCGAATCCGCCAAGCTTCATCCGTGGCGCCCCGGCGGACCACTGCCATGGCTTCGTCTCCGCCAATGGCTCCCAGCGTTTCCACAACTGCTGCCCGCAGCACCACATCATCAGTACCATAAATTTGCAGCAGCGTTGGGACAAACCCTTCGGCTGCGGGCCCGATCTGGCCTAGAAGTCTGACGGCCACAGGCACCATCGTCTCCTGCTGCAGCCAGCGTTCAGCTTGGGTAAAGACCGCCTCACCATACGGTGCGGCGACATCCAGAAGAGGGGTGGTCACGAGGCGCGTCTCGTTCCACGCCTCCAAAGCGGCAAACAGTGGCTGCAGCGTACTCGCCTGCGGCACTGGTGCCGCCGCCAAACCGCGGGCGGCCGCAGCCACCACATGGGAGTTTTCATCCTGCAGTGCCTGCACAAAACGCTCCTGCACTGCAGTTTCGTGCGGCGCCACCGCGGTCAATGTGTCCAAACTCAGACGCCGCAGCAGCTCGTTTGGGGACTGACTGGCACCAAGGAGCTCCGGTACCGCCACAGCCGCTCGGGGCCCCATGAAAAGCAGGGTACGGGCAGCTCCGAACTGTTCCACTTCAGACCCACTGCGCAAGCGGGGAATGACGATCTCCAATGCGGCGTCGCCCTGGCGGGCCAGGAGCATCTGGGCTTTATCCCCGTAGTCCCAACCGCTTAAGGTGGTCAGGGCTGCCAAATGTCCCAGTGACTGCACGGGTACCGTGTCCAAGCGGGCCTCCAAAGCCCGCACAATATTGGACGCAGCCCGGGTGTTCTGCTGCATGTCCAAGGCGCCGAACTGAAGCAGAGCAGCTATGACATGCTCATCCCGGCTGTCCACGGCTAGGAGGGCGTCAACGGCCTCGCGGCGGACTCGGTCCGTACCGTGATCCAGCAGGGCCAGCAGCGCCGGCACAGCCTGCCCGGCCCCAACTCCAATCTCTGTGATGGCCTCGAGGGCGGCCCGCACCACATCATCGTCCTCGTGGCTCAGATAGGGAACAGCGGTTGCCACGCCGGATGTCCCCTGGCCAGCCAACCCTGCGAGCATGTTGATCTGAGCCCTGGTACTGGCAGCGAAGTTAGCATCAATCTCAGCTAAACGCTCTTCCAGCGGCAGCGGCGGTGGTGGCTGCAGCAGCGATGTATCCAGATCCCCGAGGTCAGCGGCAGCGTCAGCCGTCTGGGGCTGTGTTGGGGAATCCGCCGCCTCCATGTCGGGCGCAGCCGGGTCGTGCTCGGGCTCCATCTCGGTGGAGTCATGATCCTGCGGCACCTCCGCCTGGGATGGAGCCTCGGGCTCCACCGTCACCTGCACAGGCGCGGGCGCTGCAGTGGCAGCCTCAGACGTATCTAAAGCAGGGGCGGCAGGTGCCGTCACACTGCTTTGGTCCGGAGGGGCCAGCGAAGTTCGCGGTGCTGCGCCAGCGCGCACCACGAAAGGATAGCGGCTCTGGACGGTGTAGCCACCGTCGGGCCAATTAAAGAACACACGCACTTCGTAGTCTCCTGGTTCGAGGGCAGAAAAAACCTTCGTCCCCGAACGAGCGCCGTTGGTGTAACTCCACTGGGCATAGGTGCTATCTCCGTAGGAAGCCGGTACCACCGTGATCCAGTCTTGTTGATTACCCGGCAATCCCAGGTAGTGAACGACAATCTCGTCCTGTGGCCCATATTCGGCGTACTCCGTCCAGGCATACAGACCCGGATACGGCGTCCGATCCGGACCGTGGTACTCTGCCGTAGGCGCTTCGGACGGGGCCGTGGCTGGAGGTGTTGTCGCTTCCGGTGCCGGCGGTGTTACCTGGACTTCCGGCACTTCTGCCAGCGGCTTATCCAGTTCATCTGGGAACTGCACAAAGCCCAATCCCTGAAGCGGAATACTGTGAGTCCCCGCGCTGGTCACCACTTCTAAGGCCGCGTCCTTGTGCCCGGCGGACTGCGGCGTGAACTGTACGGCAGCGATGACCTGCTGTCGTCCGGGAATCTCGCCAGCGGGGCCAGTCGTCAGCTCAAAGCTGGCCGCATCGGCACCCACGATCTGGGCTCGTTGGATCGGCACAGCCGCAGAGCCGGCATTGACGAAGGCAAAATGCATTTCCGCAGGTGAATCTTTAAGGCGCTGCGCTGCAAAGGTATAGTCCCTGGGATTGGTCCAAACGCCACTGGTATCCGTACGCCCTTGGATGAAGTACGGCCCCTGGCCACCGGAGCGAGAAATCCGTACCGTGTAAATGCCAGCGTCAGCGTCGAGACTGACCAATCGGGTTACAGAGCTTCCACCTGTATCGGATTGCAGGATCGACGATCCCGCTTCGTTATAGAGTCGCAGTTGATTGGTAAGCGATGTCTGCCCCACGACGGATACCTGCAGCGGGCCCGCAGCAATGGGTTCCAGGCGGTACCAAGACTCACCATCCGTATGGCTGCCTTGGACGAAGCCCAAGATTCCCGACTCCAGTTGGCCAATGGCCAATGGCTGCGCTTCCCCCACACTGGCGGCAGGTACCGCATCTGCGGTATCTACCACGGCGCTGAACACGGGAACGATCTCGTACCCTCCATAGCCACCGCTGCGGCTGACCCGTAGGTAGTAGGTGTCCGAGCGCAGATCGGAACGTGTCACGGTTCGGATGGATGACGTACCGCCGGTGTCTCCATGGAGAATGGTGGAGCCATTGGCACCGTACAGCCGAGTTTGAATGTGCAGTGTCTCCTGCGCTTCCACGGCCACGGTAAGCTGGCCGGATGATGGCAGCGAGATGGCATACCAATCTTCCCCGTCAGTACGGCTGCCGTCGGTATAACCCAGTATGCCTGTACTCACGATGTTTAGCGGTAGGAGACCAGCCTCCTCCAAAGTGTCATTGGGTTCGGGGTCCCCCAATAATGCCTGCGGCTCAAAACGAGGTTCAATGGTATACCCTCCATAGCCACCGCTGCGGCTGATCCGCAGATAATACCTCTCCGGCTGCAGATCCGGACGTTCCACGGTCCGCGCTGATGCGGTGCCGCCGGTATCCGAATGCAGAATGCTGGAGGCGTTGGGCGCATAAAGGCGTGCTTGAATCGTCAAGGTGTCTTCGGCGGCAACGGCAAAGTGTACCGCGCCCGGTTCAGGCACCACAAAGTAGAACCAATCCTCACCATCGGTGCGGCTGCCATCCTGGTACCCCAAAAGGCCCGTACTGGGAGCATTCAGAGGAATGGCCTTGGCTTCCTCGGCTGTGTCATTGGGTTCCTGATCTTCAACAATACTCTGGGGAATGTATAGGGGCTGAATCTCGTAACCGCCGTGTCCTCCACTGCGGCTGATTCGCAGATAGTACGTTGCGGGCTGCAGATCCGGACGCTCCACGGCTCGCGCTGATGCGGTGCCACCGGTATCCGAATGCAGAATCGTGGACGCATTGGGCGCATACAGCCGGGCTTGGATGGTCAATGTGTCTTCCGCCTGGATGGTAAAGCGCACATGGCCTGGGTCCGGCACCTCAAAGACGAACCAATCCTCGCCATCGGTGCGGCTGCCATCCTGATAACCCAAAAGGCCCGTGGTGGGAACATCCAGAGGAATGCTCTGTGCCTGTTCCACCGTGTCATTGGGTTCTTGATCTTCCGGGATTGTCTGAGGAACAAACTGCGGTTGGATTTCGTAGCCGCCGTGTCCTCCACTGCGGCTGATCCGCAGATAATACGTCTCCGGCTGCAAGTCCGGACGTTCGACGGTTCGCGCTGATGCGGTGCCGCCGGTATCAGAGTGCAAAATGGTGGAAGCGTTCGGAGCATACAGGCGAGTCTGAATGGTTAATGTCTCCTCCGCCTGGACCTGCAGAACAACGTGACCGGGAACTGTGGTTGTGAAGCGATACCAGTCTTCGCCATCGGTACGACCCTGCATGAAGTAGCCCAGCATTCCCTGGGTGCTGTGGCCCAAATCCAGGGGAATAGCATCTTCGACACTTTCGTTCGGCTTGGGGTCCTCGCGGTACGTCGAAGGCGTATGTACGGCCCGCAGGGAGTAGCTGCCTTCACCGCCGGCGCGACTGACCCGCACGAGATACGTGCCGGTATGCAGATCGGCTCGTTCCACTTCGCGAGTGTTAGTGCTGCCGCCAGTATCGGAATGAAGAATAGAGTCATTGTAATATAGACGCATCTGGATCGGCAGATCGGCAGCGGCTTCCGCCCTCACAGTCAAGCGACCGGGATAGTCTATGGTCACTTGGTACCAATCGTCCCCGTGGGCCGGCCCCAACTGCCCGGTCACCGATGTGCCCAGTGGCAGCACTGGCTGCGCTGCGGCCACAGCGGAGCTGCCCATTCCTAAGGCAGCAAGCAAGCACAACAGCAGCCACACGACTTGACGAACTTCACGATCCTGTAACGTCCAACTGCACATAGAATCACGCTCCTCCATAGTATCTGTAGCCAGAAAGACTCAGCCGTACGTTCTCTTTTCGAAACGTGCTGCTAAACTACCTTGGCAAATTCTTAACAAGAGACGCAAAGTCGCTTCTGCTGCGATTGTCCGAGACATTCGACATGCGGTTGCCCAGGACTCCGGCAAACGAACACGTTCATATTTATATTGTAACCCAAAGGGCCCATCACAGCGCGGCCTATTTTATCTTTGTCAATATTCGGCCATTGGACAAATGTGTGACACTTCCTGCTTACGTTCGGTCCAACGCGGCAAGAGCAGCCCACCCTAGAATGCCCTTCTAGGATGAGCTGCTCTACGTGTTGACCATGGGCCGATCTTCACCGGACCCGCAATCCGTTCACCACATGGCGCACGCCCCGGGTCTCCCAGACCAATTTCTCTGCCTCTACAATATCTTCCTCTGTGGACACAGTGCCTGCCAGGTACGCCGTACCCATGGTGTCCACCTTGGCCTTTACCGAATCACCCCGGGCGCCGAAACGGTCGCTGATCCGGTGCTCCAACTCTTCATTGGTCTCCTGCAGCGCCTTCGCTGTCAAATGCCAGACCTGATGGTGGGGAGGCAGCGTTTGATGAAAGATGGTTCCGGCCGGCATCTTTGGCGCCTCTGCTGTCTGTAGTTCCCGATCCATATCTCGGTTTGCAGCCACGGTAATTTCGTCAACCACAGTCTCTGAAAACACATCCTGGGCCATCTCGACAATCCGCTTTTTCAGGCTCCAGTTATCTACGTCCCCAAAGACAACAATGTTATCTCCATCCACTTCTGTCTTGACAGCCAAAGCTTCCCGCACCAGACCGTTGGCCACCAGCTTGGCATTGAGCCGGGAACCGGCGGCAGCGGACGACAATCGTTCCTTAACGTTACCGTCATCATCGGCTGCGTTCTGCTCCTCGTCACCTTCCACTTGCAGTCGATTCACAATCCAAGCTACGCCGGGAACTGGCCAAATGGTATCTTCCAGGGCCTTTTTGAACAAGGCAGACTGGACCTCGCCATCGAGTACCACAACGCCTGTGGGTTCCACCCGCACTTCCACGTTATCTAGGGGCAGTCGCATGGCTTTGTGAACTTCATCGTGTATGACCTGCAGCAGCTCGGCCTGTTCGTCCTCATTCAGCGGCTGCGGCCCACCGAAGGGCTGCTTGGGCACAGGCGCTTCCCTGCCCACTGTCAACTGGTTGTCCACGCCCGTGACGCCATCCACCGACTGCACCAGGGTGTCTGCATGGGTTTTCTGGGCATAGTTATCCACGTTCCCTGTTAGAACCACATAGCCCTCACTGCACTGCACACCGATATCCACCGTGCTGACCAGGTGATCCATACCCAACTTGGCATTCACTTTCACTGCGAGAAGTGTGTCACTCATGATTGTAGTCCTCCCTATTGTCTCCCTGAACCATGGCCGTGTCCCATGATACACTTCTAAGCAACCTTAACTGTGTCATGTTTAGCATATCACGGAGAGGACGACTGTCAAATTCCGACCGTTTCGGAGCTTCTCCCAGTCTGACGGCACCTTCAGCGACATGGTGGCGTCGTCGCCCCGTATCGCTGACCCAAAGAGACGCAGACACCGGTTTTCATCCGTCGTCCAGTGCTAAACAGCGCACGGACGTGGCGTGCGGCTCAAGTACGCACGGCCCGAACTGGCTCACGGCTGCCCATCCCTCTGCAGTCAAATGGATCTCAACCATAATCGGAGAAACGTGTTGATAAGGCACCGTGGCAAGGTCTTAACAAGAGACGCGAAATCGCTCTCGCTGCGATTTCACCGCGGTGGTCCGCCTGTGGTTGCTCGGACTTCCGGGATAACCAACTCATTCCTAGCAGACCTGTGTCATAGAGACCAACACGTGGTTTACGACCGAGCGTGAAACGCCGTTTACCAGGCGTTTCTCCGAGCAGTCCTGTTTTCCAAAGCGACATACGTGGTTTACGACCGAGCGCGAAACGCCGTTTACCAGGCGTTTCTCCGAGCAGTCCTGTCTTCCAAAACGACATACGTGGTTTGCGACCGAGCGTGAAACGCCGTTTACCAGGCGTTTCTCCGAGGATGCCCGTAAGTGTTGGACGTTGAAATACGTCTGTGAGACAGGCCTGCTTGGAGGCCCGTAAGTGTTGGACGTTGAAATACGTCTGTGAGACAGGC
>PWMW01000070.1 GCA_003559095.1 Clostridiales bacterium
AAAAGAAACAATGAAAGCCGGCCCCAAACCTAAGAAATAAGGAAAGCAAAAAAGCGCTGAGCCCTCAGGCCAGCGCTTTTGCGCGTCCTTGTGTCTATCTGTAAGCGTCACTCCACGACCGTGATGTTGAGCACATCCTGCACTTCGTAGGACCGCTCACCGCGGTAATCGAAGTACAGCCGTACCTCATATTCACCGGGTTCATTGACACCGCGAAATTCCATCGAACCACTGCTCTCACCGCGAACATACGACCACTGGCCCCAGCGGTCCGTGGGTGTATCCGCCGTCACCAAGGTCAGCCAATCCGAGTCATTGCCCGGCAGACCCGTGAAATACACCCGAATGGTTTCGCCCACGGCATAGTGGGTCTGCTCCGCCAGAAGGTGGCCGTTCAGAGACACATTGTCCTCGGAACGTTCCGGAACGGTCCAGGCTTCCGCTTCCATGAACATCCGCAGCTGTTCCAGATCCTCCACAGCCTGCTGCAGCTGGTCCAAAAACCCAACGGCCAGAACACCGCTGTCCCTGCCCTGCTCCAGAGCGTCCCCCAGCTGCCCGGCAATGCGGTCCAACTGCTCTAGGGGGCTATCTCCGCCCGCCCGCTGCAGGGCCAAAAGCTGCTGCCCGGGCACGAACATGTCCCCGGGGAAGAACATATCTCCCGGGAAGAACATGTCCCCCGGGAAGAACGTGTCTGTGGGAAAATCGCTCTCTCCGTTATCCTCGGGAGTGGCGATGGGCAGCATGTCACTGATATCCGGCAGCTGCGCCGACACCGGCGCGACCACCAAAAGGAATGCCAACGCTGCAAACAGCACTCTCCAACCATACTTCATGCTCACTCATCCCTTCCGTATTTGCTGAAGTTCCAACTCCGGGCGTCGTATCTTCGCAGTGAGCGCGCCCCCTCTGCCCAGGCGGAGGAAATTTCTGCTATCCGGTTGATGAATAGAGTCTGGTATGTCCAGGTCTGGCCCTGGGCTGTGCTCCAGCACCGGGTCACGCCGCAGTTGGGCATCGATGTACTATGGAGTCTACTTTGCTGCTCCGCTGTCTACGAAGACTTCCCGTTCACCTCCTTAAGAAAAGTGATTAAATAAGTTATGTAGAGTATACCAAAAGATTCCAGTGCGTGCAAGGTGCGACGCCAACTGCTCAAGTACCGCTCGCCGCTGTCCACAGCAAAAGACCCAACCAGCTGTACATATGCTGGTTGGGCCTTTGGGTTCCAGATGAATGATCTGGCGTTATTCGTGTAATTCCAGTTCCCGTCCCGTCCGGGCTGCTTCAAACAGCGCCTGAATAACGCGCACCACATCCCGACCCTTCTCCGGTGACGGCAGCGGCTGCCGGCGGTGCACCATGCAGTCCTGAAAATGTTCAATTTCCAGTTTGTACGGGTTACTGGCAGCGATCTTGTAGGCTTCGCTGCCCTCGGGCGATTCCACCATAACATCGGTTTCGAAATCATCGGCCCGCCAAGGTCGGGTCAAGCGAATACGGCCAGTGGTTCCCACAATCTCCACTTCCTGGCGATCCCACATGGCAAAACTGGAATCAATGATTGCCAGACGATTGCCGGCATAACGCAGAACACCCGTCGCCGTAATATCCACCCCACCTTCCCAGATGGCCGAGGCCTGAACGGTCTCCGGTGCTTGGCGGAAAATCAGATTGGCCAAATGGATGGGATAACAACCTACGTCCATCAAAGATCCGCCGCCGTACTCCGGTTCCAAGCGGATGTTCTCTCCCGGCTCCATGGGAAAGGAAAAGGAACCCCGCACCAAGGTGACCTGTCCAATGCTGTTCTTTTCCAACAGTTCCATGACCGTGGTGATCTGGGGATGGAGACTGTACATATAACCTTCCATCAGCAGCACACCGTGTTTCTGGCAGGCTTCGATCATCGCATCACATTCCGCAGCCGTAATCGCCAAGGGCTTTTCACACAGCACATGCTTCCCCGCCTCCGCCGCCTTGATGGTCCAAGGCCGGTGCAGATGGTTGGGCAGCGGAATGTAGACGGCATCAATATCCGGGTCCTTAAGCAGCGCTTCATAGCTGCTGTGGACCACGGGGACAGCGAACGCAGCGGCCAGCTCCTGCGCCCTGGCAGCATCGCGGCTGGCCACGGCCTGAATCACGGCACCTTGAGCTTCCTGCATACCGGGCATGACCATCATCCGTGCAATATTGGCGGCACCTAGAATGCCCCAGCGGATCCGATCCTTTGTCATTGCGCTCCCCCTCCACATAACCTTCTCTGTGATGGTCTCTCCTTACTAAGATTCGCCAAATCCTCCGACTATTCCTGTATAAGGAAAACAGCCGCTAGCGCAGCTGCTTTGCCCAGAAGGTTGCCAACGAAGTTCGATGCACCCCACTGCAGAAAAACCTTCCCGGAAAACTGCGGCCGCCGGACGGTAGTGAGCGGTCCGTCATACCTCGGTCGTCCAGCATCTGGTCGCAAAGCCGGCTAGAACGAAAAAACGAACCAAGCCAGAGCTTGGTTCGCTGTTCACTGCCTGTTCGTTTGTTACGGCGCTTCCTGTCCCAGCCACTCCCACCACTGTAGAAGATCCGGTTCGGCAATGCAGACGATGCGCTCGGGACCTTGCTCCACCTGCAGGTAGCGTTCGCCATCGCGATACTGCCAACCCACCAAGATGTCGGCGGTCCGACTCTGCACCACAGCCACCGGCACATAAGCCCGGACATCGTTCGCAAGCGGCGCCTTCACGGCTGTGTACACGGCCATCAAAAGGCCATCGTATTCCCCACCGTGAAAATGGATGCGCTGGGTTTCTTTCTCAAAATCCTGTTCCGACAAAATATATTCCAATTTGGGTGCTGGGCGTTTGTGCAAAGAGTACTTGCTGTTCAGTGTCAGCAGTTCACTCTGTTTCGTCCATCCTGTGCGCATATGATCCCTCCTCATCGTGTTTACTTAGGAGTGTCACGGCATTGCTAAGTTGGGTACTTACATCTTACTGAAAGAAGCTCCAGATGTCAAATGATATTTGTAATAACAATCATTCGGATAATTGCGATCGGCCGGGCTTCAACTGGGCCATTGGCCAATTCAGCGTTCCTGCTGGATCCGTGTATACAGGAATTTTTTCCCTGGCCATCAACGCCAGATCTTTGGATGCTGATCCATGATCCACTGCCCGAAATCCCAGATGCGGGGCAGCTGCTGCAGCACACGCCCGTGGGCCTGCAGCACTCGATCCGGTGTACCCACTCCCAGATCGTCCAGAAAGGTCTGCATTAGAGCCTCTGCCTGCTGCTGTTCCGCCTCCGAGCCCTGCTCCGTGATAACCTGCAGACAGCGGGCAAAACTGGCTCCCAGCCAAAACACAGTTTCCCGGTGCAGTCCTTGATGGATCATCTGCAGATTGCCGCTGATGGCAATCTCCCGTCCGGACGGCGTAATGTCTGCGGCGAACGGATACTTTTCGTGCACTAAGGGTATAGCCATATCAAAGAGCTGCCCCAGATGGTCTGTACGTGCTTGGATTTGCTCTTTATGCAGTTCTCTGCTGTGGAACAAACCCAGCAGTTCTTCTTGGATATCCAGGCGGTCCAGGTCCGCCAAAAGGCGTTGGGTGGCCGCCAAGCGCATCCGCACGGTGGGATTGGCCAGACCGGCCACGAGAATGACGTGGCTGCAGAGCCCTGCTGCGAAGATCCACGCCGTCACCTTGCGGTGCAGCGGCCAAGACGGATCCGCCGGGAAGCCACCGCGGATCTTTTCCTGCACACTGCGGCAGCGGCGCTCCACCCAGCGGCGCTGGGCATAGTGGGCCGTAACATAGTTTTGCAGCTCCGTCAAATATCCGGACGCGTCCCAAAGCACCGTCTCCCCATAAAAAGACCCGGCCAAGTAATGCGTACCCAGCACATGCTCGGGCGGCTGCAGATCCCTCAAGGGCATATGCGTCAACTCCAGCATCACTCCTTGGTAAAGAAACTTCCTGCGCTGGGAAAGTTCAAAGCCATCCTCCATCACCAACAGCAGATCCAGATCCGATGTGGACGCCAAAACATCCCCATCCTCCAGCCAGTTAATGGATCCATGCAGGACCACACCAACACAGCCCGGAATGTGGCGCGCTGCGGAGTCCGTCCACTGTCGAGCGGCCCTGCGGGCCTCTTTTGCCAGCATCAACCATCACCTGCTATTCCACTGTAAACGTCAGTTTTGACCAGCTGCACCTGGTATGTCATGGCTGCAGCCAGCGGCAGCGAGTCCGAGTACTGACCGCTGACCGGATCGAAACCCCCGCCCGGCGTTACGTTTTGGATCCGGAGACCCGCAGCATCCAACAACAGCTGCAAGTCCGCCGGTGAATAACAGCGCAGCGACTGGGTCACAGCACTATCGGGGTCCCCCGGCAGCCACCACGTATCCAGCATACGGCACTGCCTAGCATCGAAGGTATAACGCCGCTTCACACTACCCAGATCCATCTCCCTGCCGTGCTGCGCCGCCCAATACCAAGGCGTATATACATCCATCAAAATCACACCATCAGGCCGCAGCCAGCGGGCCATGCGCTGCAAGAGCCGTACTTGATCGCCGTCGCTGCCAACACCAAAACCGTCCCAATAGCAAATTGCGGCGTAATGGGCCAGCGGCAGCGACACCTCGTAAAAATCCACCGCCAAGACCGTCACCGTGCCCGGCGCCGCCTGCAGAGCCAAACTGCGAATATGCTCAGCATTAGCCGGAGTGAAATCCACAGCCGTCACATCATACCCCCGCTGGGCTAAGGCTGTGGCAAACTGACCGCCGCCGGCACCCAACTCCAAAACAGCCGTCTGTGCAACGCCCACCACAGCCTCCACCTGGGCTGCCAAACGGCGGTGGTGGTCCGTGATGGGGCCTCCATACACCTGCAGCCACTGCTGCTGCCTGCCATAGAACTGACGACTCCAATCCACAGCCAGCACCTCCTGCAAAACTGCAGTGTCGATCTGGAACTAACGCCCGGCTTGCGCTACGTAATCCGCCAAGATCCTGCGATGCGTTGTCACCAAACCATCGGGAATGTCATCGAGGGCGAAGAACCGCATATCCATGGATTCATCGTCATTGACTTTCAGCACACCGCGAAAATCCCGGCCCACATACGCCAAGGTCACCACATAGTACTGGTCACCGTTGGGCGCTGTCAAGAAATGCTCAGGACCAGAATACGCATTGAGCAGCCGCAGTTCACCCAGCTCCAAACTGGTCTCCTCCCGCACTTCGCGCCGAGCCGTATCCTCCCCCGACTCACCCAACTCCATGAGCCCGCCGGGGAATGACCACCGCCCTGCCGGATGCTTGCGCTGTTGCAGAAGCAGGCGCTCATTCTCATCCACCAAAAGCACAATGGCGCCCACCAGAATCACCGGCCGCTGCCCCACCAAAGCCCGCAAATCCTCTACATAACCCATGCCATCGCTCCCGTCGTCGTATCCCATTCTATCCTATCCCGTGGGACTTATACACGTCTGCTGGCAATCAACTCTCTTCATCCTGACGATCGACCTCGTTAATCCAATGACTCATCACCGCCAAAAACGCCTCGGGACGATCCCAATTAGCCACGTGTCCAGCTTGATCCATCTTGGTGACATACACCCGCTTATTGCTGCCCCAGCGCTGGCGCGTCTTATCGATCACCTTGTTCACCGCCGTATCGTGCTGGGCCCGCACCAACAGTGTCGGGACTGTTGTAGTCTGCAGCAGCGGAACGTAATCATACTGACTGATAGCCAGGCGCAGTTCATAGACACTCTGGCGCCACTGGCTGGCTGCCTCCTGAAAGGCCGCCTGCAGCTGCTCCTGCACCTCTGCATCCTTCGTAGAACCTTTGGCAGCGATGGCAGCATACTTCTGCGGATGCCGGCCAGCCAACCACCAATCTAACAACCAGGCCGAAGGTTGAACCAAAAGCGGCGGATACGACAGCTTGGGCGCACTGCCGAAGGTCAACACACTGGCCAAGCGCTGCGGCTGCCGCTGTGACAACTCCCAGGCCACTAGCCCACCTAAGGAACAGCCCACCACATGTACGGAGCTCCAGGCGCGAGCCTCCATCCAGCGCAGCACAGCATCGGCCAGCAGGCCGATGCCCAACCGCTCTGTGGTAGGCCGCTCACTGGCACCCTGTCCCGGCAGCGACAGGGCAGCGGCAGGCCGCTTCCCCTCATAGAACTTCATCTCCTGCTGCCATTGGCGCCGATCCAGGCCCAGACCGTGCAAGAACAACACCGGTCGTCCCTGACCAAAGGGACGCAGATCCACATCCAAACCTTGCTGCTTTTTCGCCATCTCCCCATCCCACCAATCTCCTCGCAAGCTATGTTCATTATACAACCCGTTGCCCAGAGGGACAAGGTGTACCGCCTCGCGATGCCATTTCCTTCCACCCACCAGGTATCTGGGAAAATATGGCATACCATTTCGTTCCACGCACCAGGTACCTGGAAACATATGGAATACGATTCCCTTCCGAGAGGGCCGCATCTCACAACCCACGCTGCCATTTCCTTCCATGCACCAGGTACCTGGAAATATCTGGTTATCCCGCAAACCCACACACACCACGCCCCCGCGCCCCAGACTCCACACCCCAAAAGCCAAAGAACGCGCCAAAGACTGCTTCCACCCACAGAAGCAGTCTTTGACCCCAACGAACCTCAACGCCAATCACCGGTTTTCGTACCTGGCAACCTTCACCGAACTTGTCTCCATTCCTACAACTGCTCGTAGCTGGGAATGGGAATGCGCTTCTCGCCGCCCGGTGTCAGACGCCGGCGGTAATCTTCCAGATAAGGTACCTCTTCCCGGGCCCAGTAAAGAGCTTCCTTGTCGATCATCCGGATCAGCAGCTCTTCCTTGCGATCCGATGCCTCTGCCAGAATATCCCCCAGCGGGCTCACCAGCTTGCTCTTCCCGCAGGCATTGTTGCCCACGGCATTGACACCCAGCACATAGACAGTATTGTCCAACGACCGGGCCGGCAGTTGGATATCCCAGCGATGGGCAGCACTGAGGCTCCAGACTGACGGACAGACGATCATCTCCGCTCCGTTCAAGGCCAACAGCCGACTTGTCTCCGGAAATTCCATCTCATAGCAGATCAGAACACCGATCTTACCAACCTTAATATCGAAGATAGGGTATTCCAACTCGCCCCGGGCAAAGATCTGCTGCTCCCTGCCCCAAAGCAGACTTTTCCGCACATTACCCATAACTTCGCCGTCACAGTCAATCACGGCCACTGAGATGTACATCTGGCCGTCGTGGCCTTGTTCCACATAAGGACAGACAATGGCCGCGTTAGCCCTGGCGGCCTCTTCCTGCATACTTTGGATGGTCGGTCCGTGCTGCGGTTCGGCCCACTGTTCGAAGGCCTCTTTGGAGAGATAGTATCCGGTAGTCCACAGCTCCGGAAAGACAATGAGGTCCACTTCCTCTGCCGCCGCTCGCCGCACAAACTCCCGGCCTCGGCGCAGATTCGCTTCCACTTGATTCATGATGGGTGTGATCTGAACAGCACATACCTGCAGCATCGCGTCCATCACCTTCCTTTCCCACACATTCCGGCGCCTGGTTTGCATGCACAGGCGCCCCGTATACTACCCTTACAAGAACGAAGTGCCAAATCCTGCTTGCAATCGGGCAGACGAGCATACAAGAGCATAGACCCCATAATGGCAAGAAACATTGCCATAGGTCAGCTGGTTTCCCTTCAGTCCCAACAAGCCATAGGAGCCTCCACTGAGGGCCTTTCTGCCAAATTGCCTGCATATCGCCTTCTGTGATACCATTATGACCATCAAGGGATTATAGGAGTGACAAAAACCAAGTGAGTGATTTAAGTAGTGATGATGTCAAACGATTAGTGGACCGGGACAATGTACGCTTCATTAACTTGGAGTTTACCGATGTCTTCGGCAAGAGCAAGAACGTTGCCATTACTCCGCACCAGCTGGATGAATCTCTCAACAATGAAATTATGTTTGATGGCTCTTCCATTAAGGGTTTTGTGCGGGTGGAAGAATCGGATATGTACTTGGCCCCGGACACATCCACGTTCGTGACACTGCCCTGGCGATCCAAAAAGGATGGCGCAACGGCCCGCATGATCTGTGATGTCCTGACCCCCGATGGCGAACCGTTCCCCGGGTGTCCCCGCCAGGTCCTAAAGCGGGTTCTCGACGAAATGCACAGTATGGGCTATGAGTACTTCGTGGGTCCCGAAGTGGAGTTTTTCCTCTTTGAGACCGACGATCAAGGACAGCCCAAACTGGAAACCAACGACCAGGCCGGCTACTTTGATCTCGGCCCGGTAGACGGCGGCGAAGATGCCCGCCGTGACATGTGCCTCACCTTAGAAGATATGGGCTTTCTCATCGAAGCTTCGCACCATGAAGCGGCACCGGGTCAGCACGAAATTGACTTCCGGTATGACACGGCCTTGGCCGCCGCCGACAAAGTATCCACCTTCAAACAGGTGGTCAAGCGTGTGGCTCAAGAACACGGCCTCCATGCCACCTTCATGCCCAAGCCCTTGAAGAATTCCCACGGTACGTGCATGCATCTGAACCAGTCGCTCTTTCGCGACGGCAAGAATGCTTTCCGCAGCGACAGCGATGAGAACGGCTTAAGTGAAGTGGCCTACCACTTCATCGGTGGTATGATCCGCCATGCCCGGGAGTTTGCTGCCATCACCAATGCTTCGGTGAACTCCTACAAACGTCTCGGTTCGGGTTTTGAGGCCCCCGCAGATATTGGCTGGGCCGCCGGCGACCGCTCGCCGCTGATCCGCGTGCCCGCAGCCCGAGGCAATGCCACCCGCGTCGAACTGCGCAACCCCGATCCCACGGCCAATCATTATCTGGCCCTGGCGGCGGTGCTCTCCGCCGGGATGGTGGGCATTAAGGAGAAGATCGATCCCCCGCCCCGCTTTGAACAGTGCGCCTATGAGCTCAACGACGAAGAAAAGCGGGAACAGGGCATTCAGGCCTTTCCCAAGACCCTGGGCGAAGCCCTGCAGGAACTGGAGAACAGCCAACTGATGAAGGAATGGCTGGGGCCCCATGTCCATGGCATGTATCTCAATGCCAAGAAGGCCGAGTGGGACGAGTACAACCAGGAAGTCCACCGTTGGGAACTGAAAAAGTACCTCTAAATGGATCTGGGGCGGCAGCTAAGCTGAGAGGTCCGCACCCCATCCCATAGCAAAACCCCGAACACCATGGGTGTGTTCGGGGTTTCGTTTTTCTCCAGCCAAGGCCGCCGCCAGGAAACCGGGCGGCCAGCACAGCGTGTTCACGAGACATAGGTTGTCTGCCCCAACTGGGCAGTGATGGATCAGCCTCAGCCCCCCGGTGCTGCTGCCGGAGCAGGTTCCGCCTCGACCTCGAATCCCGGTACCAACGAACCGGCGAAGCGCTCTTCCACGAAATCAATAATGCGTTGGCTGTGGTAGGCCCGGACCAAAACCGCCAGATCTTCCCGTTCCAGATCTTCGGTACGGACAGCTAGAATGTTCACCCACGGTGAATCTGCCGTCTCCAGAATTAGGGCATCGGCCACGGGGTTGAGGCCTGCTTCCATGGCGTAGTTGGTGTTGATGGCAGCCAGTTCCACATCCTGCAGGGAGCGGGGCAGATTGGCGGCATCGATCTCCACAATCCGCAGGTTCTTGGGATTGGACGCAATGTCAAAGACCGTGGCGCTGGCGCCAACGCCTTCGTTCAGTTCCAGCAGATCATAGCTGGCCAAGAGCAGCAGTGCCCGGCCGCCGTTGGTGGGATCGTTGGGGATGGCCACTTGGGCGCCATCGGAAAGATCCTCAATGGAACCAATGCGGGTAGAATAAAAGCCCATGGGAAAGAT